>CAYUSM010000542.1:0-2056 GCA_964447345.1 uncultured Sulfitobacter sp.
GCGGAGCTTGAAGAGGCCGCGACGGACTGGGGGATGGATGCGCTCATTGAGGTGCATGATGCAGAAGAGCTTGAGCGGGCTACCCTGCTGAAGAGCCGCTTACTGGGCATAAACAACCGCAATCTCAAGACCTTCGAGACCTCTCTTGATGTGACGCGCAAGCTGTCAAAGCAGGTTCCGGCAGACCGGATGATCGTGTCGGAATCGGGTCTGAACACGCCTGAAGACCTGGCTGATATGGCCATGTATGGTGCGCGGACCTTCCTGATCGGGGAAAGCCTGATGCGGCAGGACGATGTTGAGCTTGCCACACGGACGCTGCTGGCCAATCCACTGACCGCCGGGGGGATGTGATGGCGTTGACGCATTTCGATGCCAAGGGCGACGCGCATATGGTCGATGTGTCCGACAAGGATGTGACAGCGCGGATCGCGGTCGCGGAAAACCACGTGAAGATGCAGCGCGAAACCTTTGATATCATTACTGAGGGCCGTGCCAAGAAAGGTGATGTGCTGGGTGTGGCCAGACTGGCAGGTATCATGGCAGCCAAGCGCACGCCTGATCTCATTCCGCTCTGTCATCCGCTGCCTATTACCAAAGTGAGTGTCGATCTGGAGCCCGACGCGGCACTGCCTGGCATCCGCATCACGGCAACGGTCAAGACGACGGGTCAGACCGGTGTGGAGATGGAGGCGCTGACCGCGGCTTCCGTGGCTGCGCTTACGGTCTATGACATGACAAAGGCCGTCGATAAATCCATGGAAATCAACGGCCTGCGCGTGGTCCTGAAGGATGGCGGCAAGTCGGGCCGATACGAGGCAACATGATCTCGGTCGAGGAGGCGCTGGCGGCGCTGCTGGAGCTGGTTGAGCCCTTGGATGTGGAGCATGTTGCGTTGCGCGACACGGCAGGTCGCGTGCTGGCGCAAGATGTCACGGCTGCGCGCACCCAGCCGCCTTTTGCGGCCTCGTCCATGGATGGCTATGCACTTCGCCGGGCAGAGGTTGAGCCCGACGCCATGTTCAAAGTGGTTGGTGAAGCGGCGGCGGGTCATCGCTTTGACGGTGCGCTGCGCGCTGGCCAAGCGGTGCGTATCTTCACCGGCGCACCGGTGCCGGAAGGTGCAGATTTCGTCGTGATTCAGGAAGATGTCACCCGGCGCGGTGATCTGATCACGCTGGGGCACAACATTGGTGCGAAGGATAACATCCGCCCCGCAGGTGGCGATTTCGAAGCCGGTCAGCGCATTGCTGCGCCTTTGACGCTGCGCCCCGTAGATGTTGCCTTGCTGGCAGCGATGAACATCGCAACAGTGCCGGTGACGCGCCGACCGGTCGTGGCCATCCTGGCTACCGGAGACGAGTTGGTGCAGCCGGGTGAGACACCCGGCGAGGATCAGATCGTGGCATCGAACAGTTATGGGCTGGCGGCGATGCTGGATGGCATAGGGGCGAAGGCACGGCTTTTGCCGATAGCGCGGGACAATGAAGCGTCGCTCCGGCAGGGATTTCTGATGGCGCGTGACGCTGATCTGGTGATCACCATTGGCGGTGCCTCCGTGGGCGATCATGATCTGGTGGCCCCGGTTGCCGCGGAACTGGGGATGGAGCAGAGCTTTTACAAAGTCGCCATGCGCCCCGGCAAACCGCTGATGGCTGGAAGGTTGGGCAAGGCGGCGATGATCGGGCTGCCTGGCAACCCGGTCTCGGCCATGGTTTGCGGGACGGTATTTGTGCGGCCTGTGGTGCAAAAGATGCTGGGGCTCGGCACAGCACCGCAGGAAATGCTGAGCGCTCCTCTTGGTGCACCGCTGCCTGAGAATGGGCCGCGTGCGCACTACATGCGGGCGCAGATCAAAGATGGCGCACTCCACGCGGCAGAACGGCAGGACAGCTCTTTGTTGACCGTGCTGGCCAGTGCAGACGCGCTTTTGGTGCGCCCCCCGCACGACGGGGCGCGAGGCATAGGCGAGAGTGTCACCTACCTGCCCCTCTAACAGCCGTTGACACAAAACAGGAACATCCCTAGAACAAAAGAAAACCATTTTGCGGAGGTG
>CAYUSM010000543.1:0-2055 GCA_964447345.1 uncultured Sulfitobacter sp.
GTCCCGGGTCATTTCCATCAGACTTTGCAGGGGCTGATCTTTGTCAACGGATAGGACATTGCCCAGCAGGGGGGCTTTGTCCGGCATCGGGATGCGCTCAAGCTTTGTGGTATCGGTCAAACTCAATTCCTTTCAATCCGGGCCCGTCTGGAACAGATCTGGTCACTGCAAGGGGAGGCAAAGTCGCGCCCTGTCGGTGACATAGCGCAGCTGCGCCATCTGTCTCGTGGCGCGATCCTCCCAGTGTAGCAGTGATGCTAGCCCAAGGTTTGGCACAGGTCTACGCGCATGATCGCTGGTGCGTGCGCGCGGCAGAGTGGGGCAACCCGTACGGACCAGAGTGATGGGACGCCTGTTCCGGCCCCAGTAAAGTGCTGATCTCAATGATAGAATGTCCAATTGGCGCAGTCTGGCAGGCCGCTCCCACGGTTCCCAACCCACCAGACACCTTCAGGCAGCCGCGGAATGTTGCCGTTACGTGATCTTCGGCTCGCACCTTCATTTTTGTTGGGATAAAGCCGGTAGTACGTTAACGTTTTAGTCTGAAGAGCACGGGAAATTGGGCTTTGCCCTGAAAACACCGTGATTGAAATTTAAAGGTCAGACCAGCGTCGCCGGAGGCGCGGGACACTGACCGGAGGTGCAGATGATCAAGTTACTTCACGTCGAAGACGACGCTGATATCCGGGAAATTGCTGAAATGGCCCTTAGCCTGTCTGGCGAATTTGATGTCTCGCAATGTGAATCCGGCGAAGAGGCGCTGAAGTTTGTGGCCGACTTTACCCCTGATGTTCTGTTGCTTGACCTGATGATGCCGGGGCTGACGGGACGCGAAACTCTGGTTGAGATGCGCAAGTTGCCTCATCTTGCCGAAGTTCCGGCGATTTTCATGACGGCCAGGGCAGGTGCGGCAGAACAGGAAGAGCTGCGCAAAGTGGGCGCCGAAGAGGTGATCAGCAAACCCTTTGATCCAATGGCGCTGGCCGATCAGATCAAGGCTGTCTTGACCGCCTGAAGATCAAGGTCCTCCTCATCGTCTTCTGCAAAGACGTTCTCTTCGACGCGATCTTTTTCAACCGCTTCGGTCAGCGGGGTTAAAAGCACCTCGCAGCTTGACACAAAGTGATCCAGATCGGTGATGATCGGTGTGGGGCAGACCGCCAATTCGGCATCTGGTCCCTTGAGGTGCGCGATGATGGCGTTCTCGCAGCTGCGGGCCTCTTCGCCCAGGTCAGCAAAGCCAAGCGATCCGGCGGTGCCAGCGATCTGGTGCAGAACGGCTTGGGCGGCGGCGAGGTTGTCATTGACCTCTTCCAGCGTTTCGCCTTCCCAGGCGGCGACGCTGTGTCCGGCGATCTTGATTTGACGCTCCAACAACATGGTCAGAAAACGGTTGCGTACCCGGTCGATGCCTGGAAGGTCGTCAGTCAAATCTTTCATTCTCTCGCCCCTTCGATTGCTCCGCCCACGCCTTGTCGGCTGCGCACGGTCTCTGTCTCATTTCTCGGCAGAAAATGGTGAGTGACTGTGGCGCAAATTAGACGAAATTTAAGCTTAACTCAGGTAATACCGGACCGGTTAAGGAAGCGTAAAAACGGCCGCGCGCCCAGAGGGCAGGCGCGGCCGGGCGGAATGTCAGCTGTCTTTCTTGCCGTCCTTGATGCCCATTTTGCCCATCGCACTTTGCCCCAGCGCGATGGAGGCAAACGGCCCGCCGTGGCACATCTGACCAATGTCCGTTGGGTCTGCGGGCTCTGCCTTGCCAAGGATTTCTTCTGCAAATTCCTCTGCATTGTCCTTGGGCCGGTAACCCAGAAAGCTGGCGCTGCTGTTGTCCACCGGCACCCGGTCGTTGTTCGAAACACCCCAGGCAATCGTGAAGCCGGTGACCGGCGTGTCGATGGCGCGGGTCACGAGTTGAATGAGATCGTCGTAAGACAGGTAGGACCCGAGCGCCCGGGGATTGGTCGGTGTCGTGCAGGAATAGATGCGCAGATGCACCGATTCCATCTGCCGTTTCTCCCAGTACATGCGGCCCAGATCTTCTGTGAAACA
>CAYUSM010000544.1:0-2053 GCA_964447345.1 uncultured Sulfitobacter sp.
TCCCAAAGGTCCACATCGTCCTTTTGCCAGCCGATCCGGTCGAGCAGCTTTTGTGCGGCAGGAACCGGCGCTGTGGTGAAGAGACCCGGGGCCTGCGCGTGGCTGGCGTGGCCAATTATCCGGGCGCGGATGTTCAGCCCTTGAGATTCGGCGGCCTCTTCCGAGGCAAGCACCAGAGCCGCGGCGCCATCAGAGATCGAAGACGAATTCGCAGCCGTGACTGTGCCGCCTTCACGGAAAGCAGGTTTGAGTTGGGGGATTTTGTCGGGGCGGGCTGAGGCGGGCTGTTCGTCTGCCGCGATGGTCGCGCTGCCCTTACGCGAGGTGACCTCAAAGGGTGCAATCTCGTGCTCGAACGCGCCGCTTTCCTGTGCTTCAAGCGCGCGCGAGAGAGAGGCGAGCGCATATTCATCCTGTTTTTCGCGGGTGAACTGATAGGTCTCGGCACAATCCTCGGCGAAGGTGCCCATGAGGCGACCTTTGTCATAAGCATCCTCAAGCCCATCAAGGAACATATGGTCGATGACCTGCGCATGGCCAAGCCGTGCCCCACCGCGCATCTTGGGAAGGACATAAGGGGCGCCGGTCATGCTTTCCATGCCGCCTGCGACCATCACATCGGTATGCCCGAGCGCGATCTGATCAAACCCCATCATGGCGGCCTTCATCCCTGAACCACACATCTTGTTGAGCGTGGTGGCGGGCACCTCTTCGCCCAATCCTGCGGCAAAACCGGCCTGCCGCGCAGGTGCCTGTCCCTGCCCTGCAGGCAACACACAGCCCATCAGCACCTCCTCGACTGCGGCAGGTCCCGCGTTGTCCAATGCCGCTTTGATCGCCGCCCCACCGAGTGCAGAGGCTGTGACACCGTCAAAGGCGCCCTGAAATCCACCCATTGGGGTACGTGCGGCCCCCGCGATCACCACGTTGCGCATTTTGAACTCCTATTCGTCGGGCGCTCACCAGTTGGTAAGCTTTTCGTCATATCCCAGTTGCACCTGAGTGCATGCGGAGCCTGTTTATGGAAATGTCGGCCAGAACAGAAGGGGATATCTGCGTTGTGACCGTGGCGGAGCCACGGATCGATGCCCCTGCTGCTGTCGCCTTCAAAGAGAGCCTTCGGGGGCTGACACAGGATGCCCCGCCGACCGTCGTGCTGGATCTTACTGAGGTAACCTTTATCGATTCCAGCGGTTTGGGCGCCATTGTCGCCGCGATGAAGTATCTCTCCCCCGACAGGCAACTTGTTCTGGCTGGGCTGACACCAGCGGTCGACCGGGTCTTCAAACTGACGCGGATGGACAGTGTATTTCGGATTTGCGCAAAGCTGGAGGACGCGCTGGATGCTCAACGGGTGTGATCCAAGCACAAAGGACGGCGGCCGAAAGGAGGGCCTGACGCACGGCGTTGGCAGCTTTGATGTCACTGTTGAAAGCGGGGCGTTTGCAGCCCGAGATGCTTTGGCACAGATCCTTACCACACTTGAAAGGGCTGATCTTGATGTCGAAGAGGCAGGGACCGTCCAGCTGGTATTGGCCGAGGTCCTGAACAACATTCTTGAACACGCCTATCCGGCGGCCGGACCAACAGGCAGCATCCATGTTGCCTGTCGTCAGGCAGAGAACGGTCTGAATTTCAGGATCACGGATCAGGGACGCGCCATGCCGGATGGTCAGACACCGCTTGGCATGCCCCAGTCAGTGGACGTGGACATGATGGACCTGCCCGAAGGCGGCTTTGGATGGTTCCTGATTCACAGCCTTGCCAAGGATGTGGTGTACGAACGTGTTGGGCAAAGTAATCAGCTATGCCTGCGGATCGCGGTTGGTCTGGACAGGGTCGGGCAGCGCGCCTGACTGCATGTCGGTGCGGCTGGGGCGCGCGCCTGACGTGAACAATTTGATGAAAATGCGCACCGCCTCAATTCCGCCCAGAAAGGTCGAGGAATAGCCGCCGTCTGATCATAATCATGCCTTGGTCTGTCGGCATAACTCCGCTTGTAGCTGCATATGGCTTCCGTCGGCACCGCGTTTAATAGCCCCCACCCAGTGCG
>CAYUSM010000545.1:0-2039 GCA_964447345.1 uncultured Sulfitobacter sp.
TGATGTCGCCAAAAAGATAGGCCACCTTGCCCGGCTCCCGAAAGGCCACCGTCTGAGGTCGCGTGCAACCGGACATGCACTCCACGCTTTGCACCTCAACGCCTGCCAACCCTTGGCGCAGCACATCTGCGAAAGTGCCCTCTTCGGTGCAGGTGCGACAGACATAGACCTTCACCCGTCCAGCTCCGCCAGAGGTCCGTAAAAGATCAGCGCGGGCGTGGTGCTGGATGTCGTCTCAAGATGCGCCGCAAGCGTCGTGATCGTATGCCGCGTGACTTTTTCCGCCGGGGTGGAGACCGCTTCGGCCAGCATCGCGGGCGTGTCTTCCGGCAGGCCATGCTCTACGAGCTTCTGCGCGAGGCCGGGGAACGTCCGCTTGCCCATGTAGACCACTGTCGTCGCCATCGGATCGGCAAGGGCGGCCATGTTGACATCTGGTGGCAGGTCCCCGGTCACATCCGCGCCCGTGATGAACTGCACGCGCCGCGCGGTTAGGCGACGGGTGAGCGGGATGCCTGCCGTCGCCGCGGCGGCTGAGGCGGAGGTCACGCCGGGGATGATCTCAAAGGGGATACCTGCCGCCTGCAGCGCCGTGATCTCTTCTTCAAGCCGTCCGAACATCCCGCTGTCACCGGATTTCAGGCGCACGACGCGCAAGCCAGCCACCGCGTGATCCACCAGCACCTGACTGACGTGGTGCTGCTTGGGTGAGGCGCGGCCCGCCCGTTTGCCAACGCCAATAAGGTCCGCCTCCCCGCTCGCATGCTCCAGAATAGGCCCGGCGCTGAGGTCATCGAACAGGACAACCTCGGCCCGCGCGATGCGGTCGACGGCTTTGACCGTCAGCAGGTCAGGGTCACCGGGGCCCGAAGAGACGAAGGAGACAAAGCCGCTCATGCCTCCTCCGAAATCATGTGAAAGAACGTCCCCGTTGCGCGACCGCCGCCTTCGAAGGTTCGGGTTGAACCGGTTTCCGGCACCTCCTGATCATTGGCATCGGTGATGCTGGCCAGCGGCGCGTCGGGTTCTGTCAGGATCGTTGCATAGTGGAACTCGTGGCCACGCAAGCGGGTGCCTTCGGCAAAACCGGGGATCGCAGCGTTCAGGCGGGCCTTGCGGTAGCCAAGGTGGAACTTGCGCTTTTCAAAGGACGTCTCAAGCTCCAGCAGGCCCGCCATCTGATGCGGCGCGCCTTCCTTGTCGACCAGCACCGCGCCCATCGCCATGTAGCCCCCGCATTCGCCATGCACCAGTTTTGTGCGGGCAAAGCTGCGCAAGCCATTGCGGAACGTCTCTGCTGCGGCAAGCTTGCCCGCATGCAGTTCGGGATACCCTCCCGGCAGCCAGCACACGTCGGCATCCGCGTCAGGGGCCTCGTCGGCCAGCGGAGAGAAGGGAAGCACCTCTGCGCCCGCCGCGCGCCAGCCAGCCAGCAGATGCGGGTAGACGAAGGCGAAGGCGTCGTCATTCGCCAAGGCGATACGTTGACCGGGTGGGATCACCCTGGCCGGTTCCGGCGCGTCCTGCATGTGGCCAGCGGCGGCGTCCCGCAGGGCGGTCAGGTCCACATGGGCCGCCACGAATGCCGCCGCTTCGGCAAGGATGTCCGGCAGGTTCTCCTGCTCTCCCGCCTGCACCAATCCAAGGTGCCGTTCGGGCAGTTCGATCTCTTTGCGACGTGGCAACGCGCCCAGCACCGGGATGCCGACCTTCTCCATGCCCACGCGGATCAGTGTTTCATGTCGAGGGGACGCCACACGGTTCAGCACCACGCCTGCCAATTTCATTTCGGGCCGGTAGTTTTTAAACCCCAGCGCTGTGGCGGCCACGGATTGCGCCGCACCTGAGGCATCGAGGATCAGCACCACGGGCCAGCCCATGTGCACCGCGATGTCAGCACTCGCGCCATTGCCGCAAGCGCCGGGCACGGCGACGCCGTCGAAGAGACCCATGGAGCCTTCCGAGAGGATCAGGTCGGCCCCGGCGGCATTGCCGACAAGCCCCTGAATGCTGGTCAGGTCCATCGACCAGCTGTCGAG
>CAYUSM010000546.1:0-2036 GCA_964447345.1 uncultured Sulfitobacter sp.
TTGTGGGCAAAAAATGGCAGGTATCGGCGCGAATATAACGACCGTGTTCTACCAGTCCAAGATAGCGTGCTTGAGCCCTTAGACCCGGATGGCAACGTCAGGAAAGCGGAGTTCAAAATGGATGTTTCATATCTCCGCTACCTTGGCGTGAAGCGGAATGTGATCAAAGGTGTTGATGGTGCATTTACCTTCGTCGAAATTGAGTTGTTGCAGAGTATGTCGGCTTGATTTGTGTTTAGATGAAGAGCGCGGCAGCAAGGTTTAGTGCGTTTTTCGACAAGAATGGAGAGGGCCGGGCCGCCATCTTAGTTTGACGAATAGCGGCCGTCCCTGCCGAAGGGCCGCCAAAGGGGAGACGAGATGCACTTTTCGACCGCCGATTGCGCCGCGGAAGACAAGAACCGCGCTTGGGCGCGTACGCTGTCCAAGACATACTTCCCGCTCTCAGCCGAATGTCACAACACCTCGGAGTTTCAGGGCGCGTTGCGGTCCTGGTCGCTTGGCATCCTTGGCCTGTCAGACATGACCTGCGACGGCGTGCTTTATCATCGCAGGCGTACTGACTTTGCCAATGAAAAGGACAGCAGCCTGCTGATCACTATCCCGCATGCAGGTGAAGTGAACTTCAAGCAAGCCGCCCGCAGCACCAAATGCGCGCCCGGCGGTTTCCTGGTGGAGCGGGGCGACATCCCTTACGAATTCTGGCACGGGCGGCGCAACAAGCTGTGGGTGCTTAAGGTTCCGACCGCCAGCGTCCGCTCACGGGTGGGGGCGACCGACAGACTGGGCGCGCTGACCTTTGACGCGACAAGCGGCGTTGGTTCCTATTTCGTGGGTGCCGTGCGCAACACCATCGAATGCATTGATGAAATCGACGAAGCCGCCCGAGAACTGGCAGGGCAACAGCTGCTGGACCTGCTGTGCCTCGCGATGAAGAGCGACAACCGCATCCTGAACAGCGCGTCGTCCACCATCCGCTCCGCGCACCTGCAGCGGGCGGAGCAATTTATTCGAGACAACCTCAAGAACCCGCGATTGTCCTCGCAGCTTGTCGCGGAATCCTGTGGGATATCACTGCGCTACCTGCAACAGCTCTTTGCCGAAAATGATCATTCAGTGATTGGCTACATCCGCGACAAACGCCTGACACGGTGTGATGAGGCGCTGAAATCCGGCAGTAACGCCGCCACTGTGACCAGCATCGCTTTGGAGTGGGGTTTTTACGATCAGGCACAGTTCTGTCGCCATTATCGCAAACGCTATGGCTGCACGCCGACTGAGACGCGGCGGACAGGCCGGTTGCGCAGCGATCAAGATACCTGAGGCGGCGCCTGCCGTTGGGGCAAAAACAATAGAAGCCGCATCCTGCGGACCAAACAAACATGAAAACAGGGAGCGACTATGGCCAAGACGAGGGTAGCCGTGGACGTCGGGGGAACCTTCACCGATGTGTGCATCATGGACGAGGGTTCCGGTGAAATCCGGATCGAGAAGACGCCGTCGACGCCGGATGACCCCATGCGGGCGATCCTGACGGGGGTGGGGGATGCCAAGGTTGATCTCAGCGATGTGACCATGTTTTCGCACGGAACGACCGTGGCGACCAATGCGCTGATCACCCGGCGTTTGCCGCGTACCGCGATGGTTTGTACGGAAGGTTTCCGCGATGTGGTGGAAATCCGACGGTCGAACAAGGAGGACCTGTGGGACACCTACAAGGACGTCGCCAAGCCCTACATTCCGCGCCGGGACCGGTTGACGGTGAAAGAGCGGATCGATGCGGCTGGCAAGGTCTTGCAGGCGCTGGACGAGGCAGATGCGCGCCGGGTTGCGGAGATACTTAAGAAGCGGGAGGTGAAGGCAATTGCCGTCTGCTTCATAAATTCCTACGCCAACAATCAGAACGAAATCCGCATGAAAGAGATTTTGCAGGAGGTGATGCCGGATGTGCATATCTCCATCTCCTCGCAGATCATGCCGGAGATCTTCGAGCACGAACGGTTCTCGACAACGATGGTCAATGCGGTCGTCTCGCC
>CAYUSM010000547.1:0-2031 GCA_964447345.1 uncultured Sulfitobacter sp.
GTCACCACGCCACCGGGGCTGTTGATGTACATGGAGATTTCCTTGGACGGGTTCTCCGCCTCAAGATGCAAAAGCTGTGCGACAATCAATTGGCTCATCCCGTCATGGACAGGGCCGTTCACGAAAATGATCCGCTCTTTCAGCAGTCGGGAAAAGATGTCGTAGGCGCGTTCGCCACGGCTGGTCTGTTCGACCACCATGGGCACGAGGTTCATGTAGGTTTCAATGGGATCGTTCATGTGCGCTTGCCTGTATTCGTGTTTGCAGGACCATACCCGCAAAACCGTTAGCGTGAGATTAGTCGCGGGGTCCGGGACCTTCAAGGGGGGGACGTTGCCGCGATGGTCCTGCGCCCTACCTGCGCGGCATGAGTGATGCCCTGGACCTTTTCCCGCCCTCGCTGTCAGAAGCCCGCGGCAGGCTTGACGCCTTTGCACCAAAGGCGGGCCAGCACTACGCATCCCGCCGCAACTTCGATTTTGGCGCGGGCGCCCATAATAGCGTCTCGGTCCTGTCCCCCTATCTGAAAACACGCATGATTGATGAGGTCTCCGTGGTGCGCGCGGTCTTCGCCCACCATGACGCCGATGCAGCCGAGAAGTTCATCGCCGAGGTCTTCTGGCGCACCTACTGGAAAGGCTGGATGGAGTTGCGACCCGGTGTCTGGCAACAGTATCTCAGTGATCTCAACCGCTTGCGCGATGACGTTCAGACGCAATCCGGCCTGCGCGCCAGATGGGAAGACGCCTGCCTCGGCCAGACCGGTATCGCCCCTTTCGACACCTGGGCGCATGAACTGGCCCGAACTGGATACTTGCACAACCACGCCCGCATGTGGTTCGCGTCGATCTGGATTTTCACGCTCGATCTGCCATGGCAGCTGGGTGCAGACTTCTTCCTGCGCCACCTGCTTGATGGTGATGCGGCGGTGAACACGCTCAGCTGGCGCTGGGTGGCGGGCATCCAGACCAAGGGCAAGACCTACCTCGCCAGCCCGGACAACATCGCGAAATACACCAACGGGCGGTTCCCCGATGTCAAAGGTCTCGCGCAACAGGCAATCCCGCGAAACGCGCCTGCTGCTCCACCACCGGCTGACCTGCCTGCCTGCGACCCACGGCCCCTCGGCGGTCGCTATGGCATCCTGCTCCATGGCGACGATCTGAATGCAGCACGGCTGTTGTCCTCCGCACCGGAGCCGGTCGCCTTCGCCTACGCAGAGGCAACACCGGGTCACAGCCTATGGGAGATGGCTCCTCACGTAGGCGACTTTCGCCATCGGGCAGCTCAGGACGCCGTGCCATATGGTACCGATCTGACCACAGCCAAAACAGCCCAGGCAATCTGTGACTGGGCGCGCGCGCATGACCTTGACCAGATCGTCGCACCCTACGCGCCGGTCGGGCCTATGCAGATGATGCTTACAGCCTACCGCGCCATACCGAACGCCCCACCTCTCAACCCTTCCAGACGCCCGCTCGACAGTTTCGCTTGGCCCTTGGCAACCAAAGGCTTCTTCCCTTTTCGCAAGCACATTCCAGACCTGATCGGCAGATTTGTGCGCAGATAGAAGCACCCGCGAAAAACATGGCAATACCGACCGCAGGTTGTGCCACTCTGGCCTGCGGGGGTGTCACAAAACGATAACAGACTCAGTGCAAACCCTCGCTCAAGCCACGAACAGAGGGGAAACACCATGAAACGCAGCGACATCATCAATGATCCTGAGTACGGCAACAAGGCGGAAGCCTTTGAAGCCTTTGACGATATTCCCACAAATCCGAACCTCGGCCGCACCATCGGCGACGTCATCAACGCCCGCTATGGCCGCCGGGATGTTCTGCGCGGCGTGCTGGGGGTTTCGGCCACTACAGCGCTCTTCGGCACCTCCGCCTTGATCGCCCCGAACAAGGCCGAAGCTGCAACTCAAGGCGCCAGCCGCTACAAGTTCGACGAACTCACCTGGGGCAACGATGAGACCCACCACATCGCGGACGGCTACAACGCGCAGGTCCTGCTGCGCTGGGGCGA
>CAYUSM010000548.1:0-2020 GCA_964447345.1 uncultured Sulfitobacter sp.
TCAGATCGGCCATGACCTTGCGTTGATCATACTCTTTCCCGGAAATCAGATCCTGGGTCATCGCGCCATAGGTTTCGACCGAGCCGATGCCGTAGATGCAGGAGACCGAGGCCACGATGATCACATCGTCGCGCTCCAAAAGCGCGCGGGTGGCGGAGTGGCGCATCCGGTCGATCTGTTCGTTGATCTGGCTCTCTTTCTCGATGTAGGTGTCGCTGCGCGGCACATAGGCTTCGGGCTGGTAGTAGTCGTAGTAGCTGACAAAGTATTCGACGGCGTTGTCCGGGAAGAACCCTTTGAATTCCCCGTACAATTGCGCCGCCAGCGTCTTGTTGGGTGCAAGGATGATCGCGGGGCGTTGGGTTTCCTCAATGACCTTGGCCATGGTGAATGTCTTGCCCGTACCGGTCGCCCCAAGCAGCACCTGATCGCGGTCGCCGTCCAACACGCCTGCGCTCAGCTCTTTGATCGCGGTGGGCTGATCGCCTGCCGGTTCGAACTCGGTCTTGAGCTTGAAGGTCTTGCCGCCTTCCAGCTTTTCGCGGGTTTTCATGTCCGGCGCGGGGTGGGACAGAACAGCGACGTCTTCAGAACGGTCAGTCTGGGCGTAGGGCATTGCGGAATCCTTGGAGGTCAGACCACCAAACTGTCGTTTTTTCCCGTCTGTTCAAGAGTGCTGCGGCAATTGCTGCCATCAACTGTCAGGAGCCTGTGTCCGGCCCCTACTTTGAAAGGCGCTTGCGATTGGCGCGGACACGGGCGCTGAGCGGGGTGAGGGCGGCATGCATCACCTGATCGGGGCGATGCCCTGCAGCCATGGCCCTGGTCGCCGCCACCATGGATTTTGACAATGCCGTGCCCTTTTCATGAACCATGCGGCTGTTTTCGCCCCGGTGGGCCGGGATGATCCCGCTCATACCCATCAAGCGCAGGGCGATGACGGACTGCGCCTCAAGCGCGAGGGTTGCCAGGCGCACTTGCAGGGCGAAAAGGTCAGTTGGGAACATGTCAGGCTTCCTTGGCTTTCGAAGAGACACTATGCTGCGGTGCAGCATTTCGCAAGGTGAATGATCATCTGAACCTTCGCTTGGCCTTGCTCCGTTGCGTCAAATATCGGATAAAGCGGCGCAGAAACCGCTATGAGGCCCCAATGCGCGCACGCATCTATCAACCCGCCCGGACAGCCATGTCATCGGGCACCGCCAAAACCCACCATTGGGTGCTGGAGTTTGCGCCCGCGCAGGCACGTGAAGTTGACCCGCTGATGGGCTGGACCTCGTCCTCGGACATGGACAGTCAGGTCCGCCTGACGTTTGAGACCAAGCAGGCCGCGATGGAATATGCGCAGGAGCATGGTATCGACGTACAGGTGCAGGAGCCCAAGAAACGCAAGCCGAACATCCGCCCCGGCGGTTATGGCGAGAATTTCGCAACCGGCAGGCGTGGTGCGTGGACACACTGAAGGCATCACAGGAAGAACCCGGTACACCAGATGTTCAGGTGTTGCTGGCGCGGCATTTTGACCTGATGCGGTCGCTGACACCGGAAGAAGGTTGTCATGTCATAGCCCCCGAAAAGCTGGATGCCGAAGTTGCGACTTTGCTGGGCGTCCGAGAGGATGGCAAGTTGCTTGGCATCGGAGCGCTGAAAGAGATCGGCCCCGACCACGGCGAGTTGAAATCCATGCATGTGATCAAAGAGGCGCGCGGCAAAGGCGTATCCCGCTTGC
The DNA here is from genome assembly GCA_964447345.1 of uncultured Sulfitobacter sp. Lineage (GTDB taxonomy): Bacteria > Pseudomonadota > Alphaproteobacteria > Rhodobacterales > Rhodobacteraceae > Sulfitobacter. Next base: position 1,730 of record CAYUSM010000548.1, read on the forward strand.
TGCTGAACGCCCTCACCGAAGCGGCTCTGACGCGCGGCCTATCACGTCTCAGCCTTGAAACGGGTACCGATCCGGCCTTCGCTGCCGCACGCGGCCTTTACGAAACGGCAGGATTTACAGAATGCCCGCCGTTTGGCGACTATGAGGTTTATCCGCTGAGCGTCTACATGACCAAAGCGCTATAGGGGCCGCTGCAACGGTCTTGCCAAGCCTTCGCTGATGATGGACAACCGCACCCAGCGGTCCCTTAGCTCAACTGGATAGAGCAGCTGACTTCTAATCAGCAGGTTG
>CAYUSM010000549.1:0-2016 GCA_964447345.1 uncultured Sulfitobacter sp.
TTCTGGGCAAAGCTCATGCCGGTCTCGACCGTGGGGTTCCAGCCCTTGGAGGTGACGCTGACGATGGCGACATAGGCCATGAACATGCCCGCCAGAACGAGGCCCGGGAAGACGCCCGCGAAGAAGAGCTTCGTGATGCTTTCGTTCACCGTCACGCCGTAGACGATGAGTGCCAGCGAGGGCGGGATCATCAGGCCAAGGGTCGCGGCCCCGGCGAGTGTGCCAATCACCATGTTCTCGGGGTAATTTCGCGCGCGCAGTTCCGGGATGGACATCTTGCCCACGGTTGTCAGCGTGGCGGCTGATGAACCGGAGACAGCGGCGAAGACCGTGCAGGACACGATGTTGGTATGCACCAGACCGCCGGGCAGTCGGGCGAGCCAGGGCGAGAGGCCTTTGAACATGTCTTCGGATAATCGTGTGCGATAGAGGATTTCGCCCATCCAAATAAAGAGCGGCAAGGCCGTCAGCGTCCAGCTTGAGGAGGACGCCCAGACGGTGGTGATCATCGTGTCGCCAACGGGGCGTGTGGTGAAAAGCTCCATCCCGACCCAGGCCACACCCATCAGGGCAAGGCCGACCCAGACGCCCGTGCCCAGAAGCAGGAAGAGCACGAACAGGAAGAGGATGATGGCGTAGAGTTCGGTCATCGGATTACTCTCCGTGGCTTTCGACCGTATCGCGAACGATGCGGTGGGTGCCTTTGAATATGACGTGGAAAAGGTTGTCGGTCAGCGCGATGGCGAGCAACCCACCCCCCACAACCATCACGGACTGAGGGATCCAAAGGTGGATGGCGTCCTGACCCTGGCTGACTTCGGTGAACTTCCATGACCAGTAGACGAACCAATAGGCGTAGTAAGTAAAGTACCAGGCGATGGCGGCGGCGAGCGCAAAGCACCAGATTTCCAGCAGTCGTTTTGGACCTGGCGGTACAGCGTTCAGCAGGATCGACACACGGATATGTGCGCCCCGGTTCAGCGCGTTGGCAAAGGCGAGGAAGGAGGCGGCGGCCATGGCGTAGCCTGCGTAGTTTGGTGCGCCGGGAAAGACTTCTCCGGTCCAGCGGGCCACCATCTGCACCACGATCAGCGACAGGATCGCGATCAGGCACAGGGCGGCGAGAATGCCTGCGAGCAGGTAGAGAAAATCGAGTGTCTTGCGGATGATGATCATGTCTTGGTTCCTGCGTAGACAAGGCTTGGCATAGGGACTTCGAAGCCGTCTGCGGTTCGGTAGGGGGCCATGTCGGCATTGATCCGGTCGCGCAGGCGGTCCTGCACATCAGCGTCCTGTGCCGCGACAATCAGCGGGACGCGCACGCCGAACTTCATGAAGAAGTCGAAAAAGTCGTCGCCCGTCGCGATGAGCTTTGTCTCAAGGCGCTGGGCGGTTGGTTCGGCAAATCCCGCGTCGGTCAGTGCCTGCAACGTCTGGTCAACATCCGAGAGCGCATAGGCATTTGGTGCCGGGTCGGCGCGTGACATATCAGCGATGTCGGTGAGTGCGGCAAAGAGCGCGGCGTAGAGTTTGGAATCCGTTGGGGCGGTCCACTGGCTGAAGGCAAAGTGGCCACCAGCCTTGAGGACACGCGCGGCCTCGCGCATTGCTTGCTGCGGGTCGCCCATATGGAACAGGCCCATGTTGCAGGCGACGGCGTCAAATTGGGCGTCAGCATAGGGCAGGGCTTCTGCATCCCCTTCGGTGAACGTCAGTTCGGGAAAACGTTGTCTTGCGGCAACGATCATGCCCGATGCGTAGTCGAGGCCTTCGGCATGCAGATCGAGGGCAGCGGCTGCTCCGGCCACATGGCCCGGTCCGCAAGCGACATCGAGCAGGCGCTGGCCGGGGTGGACGCGCAAGGCGCCCAGCAGGGCCGGGATGATCTGCACGGTCGCAAGGGCCGTGTGATCGGCGTAAGCCGCGGCCCGGTCGTGCCAGCCCTGTCTTTCGGCTGCAATGAAGGCGTCGAATGTCATGGCGATGTGCGGGACCGCCAGCGCGGTCCCGCCCTTT
>CAYUSM010000550.1:0-2001 GCA_964447345.1 uncultured Sulfitobacter sp.
TGTCGGTGTAGATCACGTCCATGCCGGTACCGTCGGAGATCTCGAAGTTACCCCAGCCGTGGGTCCAGATTGTGTCGTTACCTGCACCACCGTCAACATTGAAGGAGGCCGCACCGTTGAACACGGTGTTTTCGTACCAGTCTTCGTCGTTAGTGGAGGACAGAACATAGTAATCCTGACCCTGCTCGTCGATCTGCTTGATCGCACCGATAGCATCTGCACCGATGGTCAACCCTGGGAAGATGTCAGCGAAGTCTGCCGACGATCCACCGATGTTCGTGGTGATCACGTCATCACCACCATTGCCATCAATGTCGAGCTGGAAGTCCTCACGAGAACCAGTACCCGCAGAGTTCAGTGCATCTGCAGACATCTGCAACAGGAACTCGTCGTTGTTGGTACCCAGATCGTAATCAAAGACGATATCATCGGCATTGCCGTCGTCCTGATCATCCTGGAGGTTCATGTACTTTTCAACGATCTCTTCTGTCAGCTCGGCCGTGATATCAACAGCACCAACCATGGCTGCCGCGTTGATCACACGCACATCGGAGAAGCCGAAAGCATTATGCTGAGGCACAGCACCTGGCATCGGGCTGTCCGTTGCAATACCGCTCGGGCCATTGGCAACCACGAAATCATCAGATGGATCAAGTGGAGTACCGTTGTCGTCCAGAACAAAACCCGGGTTCGCAACACCGCGCACAACCAGGTCACCGACCATTTCATCAGCAGCTGTTGTGGTGTTGTTCGGGCCGTCATTCTCACCATTGGTGATGTTGACAACTTCCAGCGCGTTGTTGGTGGAGTTGATGGTCTGCAGCTGGCTGGAGCGGTCGACTTCGATGTCGAACTGCTGGATGCCGATGCTGTCGGATGTGCCATCGTCACCGGTCTGACGACCTGTGGACATCGCACCAAAGAGGGCGTCACCACCCATGGAGCCTTTACCCACATCGTCAAGCTCGACGTTGAGGCGGATCAGCTCTTCTTCGGTGATACGGACAGTGCTGAGAGCACCGAAGGTATCGGTTGCGGGTGTCGCACCGTTGTTGCCGGAATCGCGGCCTGTCACGATGATGTCATCGCTGGAGGCTGTGATTGTGTCGGCTGGCACGTCGAAGGTCAGGATCAGCGGCAGGGTGAACTGGTTACCAACACCAACGGTCACAGGTGCGCCGAGGGATGCGGAGAAACCAAGGTTCTCTGTCACGCCAGCATCAACCAGCGCCTGCTGTGTCGCGGCCTCAACCTGGTCGAGCAGGTCCTGGAAGGACACGTCCGCACCGTAGGTAACACCTTCTTCGTCCGCCAGTTCAACAGTGATTGGCTGGCCGTTGAATGCGAAGGTGAATTCGATCAGCGAGGATTCTGTCAGATAGCCTGTGGAAGACGCGCTTGGCGCAGGCAGACCGAAGGCCGCTTCCTGGTCAAGAACGCGAATTTCCAACGTGCCGAAGTTCTGGCTCGTGTTGACTGGCTGGTCAAAGTAGACAGCGTAGTCGACATTGCCGGGATCGGTGGAAACCATCGCAACAGTGATGTCACCGGTGAAGGTGCCGTCGGTGTCGTCCTGGTCACGGGCGTCTTCGATGACGAGGTCCGCACGGGAATCGTAGTCTTCCCAGCGGGTCACGCCGGACATCATGCCGGCATCGATTTCAACGTCGACTTCAACGGTATCGTCGCCGTCACCATAACCACCAACATTGTTGTCCGCCTGAGAGAACAGATCATTGGTCTGGTTGGTCACAACAACCTGCTCAACGCTGGTTGTGATCGGTGCAACAGCAGGACCTTGCTCGGAGTTGAAGAAGGTGAAGACGTCTGTGCCGGAGCCACCGTCCATGCGGTCGCCGTCCTGCAGTTCGCCGTTGAAGGCTTCAAACGTGTCGTTGCCTTCGGTGCCTGTCAGGTTGTCGCGTGCAGCCTCTGGGGACAGGATGAAGGTTTCGCCAGGAACGCCTGGGTTGCCGGGGCCGCCGTCACCGAAGAAGGTGT
>CAYUSM010000551.1:0-1999 GCA_964447345.1 uncultured Sulfitobacter sp.
ACTCTGCCATGGACGTGTTTTGACCCCTGTTAGCCTGCTTGCTAATAAGGCTCAACCATATGGGATGATGGGACATGCGCAATTTCTTCGCAGGTTTTAGCGGCAGCTCCGGTGCAGTTGCAGCGGGGATCGTTTGCCTTGTGCTCATCGCCGCGGGTTTCTGGGTCCAGTCGGGCCGGAATGTCATAGATGTCCCGAACGAAGCCACGATCACCGCATCAAGCTCAGATAAGACTGAGCAAGCAATGCAACCCGCGGCGCAATCAGCGCCCTCCACGAAGACAGCACAGGAGGACTCAGCCGAGACCGTCCAGCCAGATCAAGATGTTACGGCGCAGTCTGACACTGGCGACGTTACAGAAGATGTACGCGAGAAGACCGCGGCTGAGACGGATCAGAGCCCGGCAGTCGAAGCAGGCCAGAGTGCAGAAGCCCCAGCCCCGCCCGCGCCAGCACCCGAGTTTGACGAGGTGCGCCGGGAGGCAGACGGAGTTACGGTGATTGCCGGTCGCGGCGTGCCAGGCGCCGAAGTTCAGGTCCTTCAGAATGGTGTCATGGTGGCAAGTGCTATGGCGGACCGGTCCGGCAAGTTCGCCACGATTGCGTTGATCCCGCCCGACGGCGAAGGTCATGTGCTCACGCTGATGCAGGTCACCGAAGCGGGCGAACAGTCCTCTGACGGGGAAATCATTCTTGCTCCGCTGGCTCCTCCTTCTGTTGTGGCTGCAGTTGCGGCACCAGAAACGCAAGAGACGCAGGCGGAGGATTCCGTGCCAGCCTCGTCCGAAGCTGACGACGCAACCGCGCCCCAGGAACCCGTCGTTGCAGCACTTGAACCGCAAAGTGATGGGCAGGCGGTGGCGGTCGTCGAAGAACCTCAGGAGACAGAAGCGACTGACGCACCGGTCACGGCCGAAGCGCAGAACGTCGAAACCGCACAGGACGAGCAGACGTCCGACGCGACTGCAACGCCGCAAGTGGCGCCGTCCGTTGCGCCGCAGACGGTCATCGTAGAAGCTGAAGATAACCCACCCGTGCCACCCGTGCCATCCGAGACGACCGAAGCGGCTCCGGTGACTGCTCCGGTTGCGGTCTTGCGCTCCACTTCGGAAGGCGTCGAGCTTCTGAATACGCCGTCGCCCGAGGTCATGGACAATGTGGCCATCGATACCATCAGCTATTCTGATGCTGGTGATGTCCAGCTTTCCGGACGGGCACAGTCGGAAGCCACTGCGGTGCGCGTCTATCTGGACAACAACGCCGTGGTAAACCTGCCTGTGGATGATGAGGGCCGCTGGCGGGGCAATTTGCCAAATGTTGATGAAGGCATTTACACGCTGCGCATCGATGAAGTTGCCGCAGACGGCGCCGTCACCAGTCGGGTCGAGACACCGTTCAAACGCGAAGCGCCCGCAACCCTTGCGGCGGCTGCGGCAGCCCAAGAAGGACCCATCACCGCCATCACAGTCCAACGAGGCGCGACACTCTGGGCGATTGCGCGCGACCGGTACGGAGACGGCCAGCTTTACGTACGTGTCTTTGAGGCAAACCGGCAATCAATCCGCGATCCTGACCTCATCTATCCCGGCCAGATCTTCGATCTGCCGGACTGAGGCGCGCTACGCTCTATTTCACCTGGGCGGGTGGCAACGCCCGGCCTGCAGGTCTATGTAGCAGTCAAATAGACTGGAACATGCATGGCTGCCGACACCACCCAATCGACCCCCGGTAAAACCAAGACAACTGACACGGCGCGCAAAGAAGCGGAGGCCTTGGCAGAGGAAGAACGCCAGTCGGGGTTTCTGGTTCTGCGCAAAGTTGCGCCCTACCTCTGGCCCGAGAACATGCCATGGGTCAAACGCCGTGTTGTGCTGGCGCTGATTGCGCTTTTTGTCTCCAAGCTGGTTTCTGTGGCCACACCGCTTTTCTACCGCGATGCGGTGGACGCCCTGGCGGGCGAGGGCGTGCCAATGGTGGCCCTCGGTGCCATCGGTCTGAC
>CAYUSM010000552.1:0-1994 GCA_964447345.1 uncultured Sulfitobacter sp.
TTCATCAGTTTTCGACAGCCTCAGCTACAATTTCGGCAAGCAGGTCTTCGACCTTCTGCATCGGACCATCGGGGTAGTCCCGGTAGCCCACTGTGATGGTTCCCTCCATGTCGGCCACGAAGATACCGTAAGGGCAATGAGCGATGTTCATCGGGTCCGCTTCCATCACCTCGCGAGAGACGACAGCGGAGCAGAAGATGAAGATGTCCGCTTCTTTGAAGAGCATCTTGCTGCTGCCCACGTCCCCGCCGGTGCGGTTGAGCATCTCACCGACGTGGCTGACGTAGTCGATGACCAAGCCTTTGTTTACAATCGCACTTTCGACGGCAAAGGTCGCGTCTTCGAACGACCCATCGTAGGTGGTGGTGATGGGCGTTTCGGCCGAAACAGCGGTGGCCAGCAGAATGGCAGCGGCGGCAGTAACAAGTCTCATGGAGTTCCCCCTTTTCCTGCAGATCACACTGACAGGAATGCGCACCCCGGTCTTTGAGCAAGATCAAAGAACGGGGCGCAGCTTTGCTTAGCCGAACATGTCCGAGACGATGCCGGTATACCAGCCTTCGCTCTCTTCATATGTGGCTTTGCGCGTCGCGCTGTCCTCGCCCGTCTGGCTGATGAATCCGTCAACCTTGGCGATCTTCTCCGGCGTCGCCTCATAGGTGGCCCCAACCTTTACACCATCATCAGCGCTGATCAGCGACCAGCAGGTGTTGGAGAACTTGGCCGGGAAGACCTTGCTGTCGGTCAACGCGCCGCGCACGGCGTTGGCACAGACCTTGGCCTGACTATTGGCCGAGAAGCCGGATTTCGGCATATCGCCCTGCTGAGCAGCGTCGCCCAGCACATGCACGTCCGGGTCTGCCTTGGAGGACATGTCGGCGGCATTGACCGGCGCCCAGTTGCCATCCGTGACGCCCGCCATATCCGCGATCTTGCCCGCCTTCATGGCCGGGATCACGTTGCAGGCATCGACGGAGGTTTCCTCCCCGTCGATCGTCACGGTCATATTGGCCGGGTCAACGGAAACGTCCGCGCCGCCGAAATCCGCCCCGATCCAGTCGATCATGCCATCGTAATGGTCCGCCCAGCCTTCCTGAAACAGCGCCATCTTGGAGAACTTCGGTTTTGGATCCGCCACGATGATCTTGGCCGTCGGGTTGTTCTGCTTGAGCTGGTAGGCGACCATCGAGATGCGCTCGTAGGGGCCTGGTGGGCAGCGATACGGGTTTGGAGGGGCCACCATCGCGAACGTGCCGCCCTCCGGCATGTTCATGATCTGGCTTTTCAGAAGCTCTGTCTGCGATCCCGCCTTGTAGGCATGGGGCATCGCGTTCTGCGCCGCGACAGACCAGCCTTCAACCGCGCCGTCGACAAAGTCGATGCCGGGGCTGAGGATGAGTTTGTCGTAAGGAACGCTCGCGCCACCCGCCAGACTGACGGTCTTGGCGTCGCGGTCCACATCCACCGCCCAGTCGTGTATCACATTGATGCCGTAGGCGGCGGCCAGGTTGCCGTAGGTGTGGCCAAGATCGTCCATCTCCTTGAACCCGCCGATGTAGAGGTTCGAGAAGTAGCAGGTGAAGTAGGTCCGCGATGGTTCGATCAGCGTGACGTCAATTGCGCCCTTGCTGTCCTTGGCGATGTAGCGCGCTGCCGTGGCACCACCTGATCCACCGCCGATCACAACGACACGGGGTTTGCCATGCCCGTCGGCCAGCAGAGCAGGCGCGCTCAGACTTGCGGCGACAGCCGCTGAGGTCCCGATGAAAGTTCTTCTGTTCAAAGTCATTTTCTCTCTCCCTATTGCATTTCTCAGTCTTCGAGCCTGGTGAAATACGCCGCGAGGGCCGCGATCTCTTCATCACCAAGACGACCGGCAATCATCTGCATCACCGGGTGGTTCCGTTGTTTGTTTTTATAGGCGTGCATGGCCACGACAAAGTCTTCTTCGGGCCAGAGTGTGATGGAGGGGATGCCGTCGTCGCTGCCAGAGG
>CAYUSM010000553.1:0-1993 GCA_964447345.1 uncultured Sulfitobacter sp.
GGCGAAGAGGTGCGAAAAAAGGTTTACGATTCCCAAGGGATAACGTTAGAATGGGAAATCATGCGCGTGGGTGAATTCGACACCGATCAGGGCGCATAAGGCACAAGCCGAAAACGGCGATAGACCAATAACAAGGGCCGCAAACGGCCCGGGACATAAGGCAACAATCGTGGGTACGTCGAGCAGGACAACCCCGACAGTGGCGGTAGTAATGGGTGGCCCCTCGGCCGAGCGCGAGGTGTCGTTAAGTACAGGGCGCGCCTGCGCCGCCGCATTGCGGGAACGGGACTACAATGTGATCGAGGTCGATGCAGGCCGCGATCTTTGTGTTGTTTTGACCCAAATGAAACCGGACGCGATCCTCAATTGCCTGCACGGGCGCTGGGGTGAGGATGGTTGTGTGCAGGGCATGTTCGAATGGCTGGGCCTGCCCTATTCGCATTCAGGCGTGCTGGCGTCTGCCCTGGCCATGGATAAGCAGCGAACAAAAGAAGTTTACCGCGCGCACGGCTTGCCGGTGGTCGACAGCATGATCGCCAAAGCCGCAGATGTGCGCGCAGGGCACGTGATGCCGCCGCCCTATGTGGTCAAGCCCAACAACGAGGGCTCTTCTGTCGGCGTCTATCTGGTGAACAAGGAAAACAATGGCCCACCGCAGCTGGATGCGGACATGCCGGATGAGGTCATGGTCGAAACCTTTGTGCCGGGGCGCGAATTGACCACCACTGTGATGGGCGACCGGGCGCTGACGGTAACCGACATCATCACCACCGGCTGGTATGACTACGATGCCAAGTACAAGGAGGGCGGCTCCAGCCACGTGGTGCCTGCCGAGATCCCGCAGGAAATCTTTGACCTGTGCATGGAATACGCGCTGACCGCGCACCGCGCGCTTGGATGTCGTGGCGTCAGCCGCACGGACTTCCGTTGGGATGAGGCGCGTGGCGCGGCAGGGCTTGTCTTGCTGGAGACCAATACCCAACCGGGCATGACAGCAACGTCGCTTGCGCCAGAGCAGGGCGCACATTGCGGCATGACTTTTCCTGACTTCTGTGCCTGGATGGTGGAGGATGCCTCGTGCGATCGCTGATCCGTCGCAAGCCCTCCAAGACGGATCCCGCGCCGTCCCGCTGGTCCTGGCGCATGCAGCGGTTGATGCTGACACCGGGTTTTCGGTTGGCGCTACGCGCCGGTGTTCCATTTTGCATCACGCTGATGGCCGGCACGATCTATCTCAGCGACGAAGAGCGTCGCAATGCCATCACCCAAGGGGTGGCGGATGCGCGGGCCAGCATTGAGGAACGCCCTGAGTTCATGGTCAAACTGATGGCCATCGACGGGGCAACAGGGCAATTGGCCGCCGACATCCGAACGGCCATGCCGCTCGACTTCCCGCAAAGCTCCTTCGATCTGGACCTCACTGAATTGCGCGCACGCATCAAGGCGCTCAACGGCGTGAAAAGCGCCAGCGTCCGCATCCGTCCCGGTGGCATTCTTCAGGTCGACGTGACCCCGCGCATCCCCGTGGCGCTCTGGCGCCACGCCGACGGCCTTGCGCTTGTCGATGAGGGCGGGGCGCATGTGGCCGCTGCAGGCGCCCGCGCAGAATTTCCGCAGCTTCCGCTGATCGCGGGGGAGGGTGCCGCGCGACACGTGCCGGAAGCGCTGCAGCTGATGCGTGCCGCCAGCGCATTGGGCGACCGGGTGCGCGGAGTTGTGCGCATGGGCAACCGGCGCTGGGACATCGTTCTCGACCGCGAACAGCGGATCATGCTGCCTGAGGAAGGTGCGTTACAGGCGCTGGAGCGGGTGATCGCATTGGAACGTGCGCAAGAGGTGCTGACCCGTGACGTGGCGCGCGTGGACATGCGGCTCAGCAACCGTCCGACCGTCCGTATGACCGAAGACGCGACTGAGGCGTGGTGGCAGATCAAAGATAACAGCGGCCAATAAAGAGCCGGGGCAGTGAAGGCAGTGAAGACATGAACGATCT
>CAYUSM010000554.1:0-1990 GCA_964447345.1 uncultured Sulfitobacter sp.
GCTCCTATCACTGGGGCGTGTATCACTGCGTTGCGCGTCCAACGTCAACCCGTTCTCCGTCATAGAGGTGACCCATGTTCAACCGCCTGATCCCGACCGCCCTTGCCGCCGCTCTGGCGCTGCCCGTGGCCGCCATGGACCTGCAGGAACTGACCGATGAGGAGCGTGCACAGTTTCGCGCCGAAGTCCGGGCGTACCTGATGGAGAACCCCGAAGTTATCATGGAGGCGGTCGAGCTTCTCCAGACGCGCGAAGCCGAAGAAGCCGCGCAAGCAGACCTGAACCTTGTGTCCCAGAACGCGGATGCGATCTTTAACGATGGCTATTCATGGGTGGGCGGCAATCCTGACGGTGACATCACATTGGTCGAATTCCTCGACTACCGTTGCGGCTACTGCAAGCGCGCCCATGACGAGGTGGCGAAACTGTTGAAATCAGACGGAAACATCCGCCTGATCGTCAAGGAATTCCCGATCCTCGGCGATCAATCCGTCCTCGCCTCGCGCTTTGCTGTGGCCACCAAGCAGGTCGCGGGGGACGACAGCTACAAAGCGCTCCATGACGCGTTGATGGAGTTTAACGGCGATATCAGTCTCGCTGCTCTGCGCCGCCTCGCATCCACCTTTGGGCTGGATGCCGACGCCATTGAGGCGCACATGGACAGCGACGACGTCACCCGCGAAATCGCCGAGACCCGCGCACTCGCGCAGGAACTGCGCATCTCCGGCACACCCACCTTCGTGCTTGAGGACGAAATGCTGCGCGGCTACCTGCCCTTCGATCAGCTGGAAATTCTGGTACACGAAAAGCGGGGATGACCCGCGCCTTCGCAAATCTACATGTTCCCGGCAAACCGCTGCTGATGCCAAACCCGTGGGACGCGGGCAGCGCGGCCATGCTGAAAGCCCTCGGGTTTCAGGCGCTTGGCTCAACCAGTGCAGGGGCCGCCTTCGCCGCAGGACGCAACGAGGGCACGCTGACACTGGACGAGATGCTTGATGCGGCACAGGCGGTGGCGCAGGCAAGCGGGCTTCCCGTCTCGGCCGATCTTGAGCACGGTGGTGGCGACACACCAGAAGCGGCAGTCAATGCCATCCGTCAGGCAGCGCTGCGCGGTCTGGCCGGGGCGTCCATTGAGGATTGGGGGCCTGAAGGGGTGACCTATCCCATGTCAAAAACCATCGCGCGGATCGAGGCCGCTGTGGCGGCGGCCAAGAAAACTGGCGTCGTTCTGACCGCCCGAGCGGAAGGCCTGCAAGGCCCCGATCCCAACCTGTCAGACATCTGCACCCGCATCGCCGCCTTCGCCAAGGCCGGAGCCGACGTGGTCTTTGCCCCCGGCCTGACAGATGCCGAGATGGTCCGCGACGTGGTCTCTGCGGCGAACGGCACACCGGTCAGCGTGATCCTTGGCGCCCCCTACGGCGCGCTTACCGTCTCGGATCTCGCCAATCTCGGTGTGGCACGCATCAGCCTGGGCTCTTCCCTGGCGCGTGCGGCTTACGGTGCTGCATTGACAAGCGCGCGCAACCTTTTGGAAACAGGCGAGTTTTCGCTACCTGCCGAAACGTTCAGTTTCAACGAAATCGAAGATCTGCTGCGGCAGTAGACAGTCCTACTCTGCCGCCTCCTGCGCATCGGCTGCTTCCAGCTCCGCCGCCTTCCTCTCAACCTGCTCGACGATGTGGTCGATCATGCTGTCGTTGTCCTGTTTGTGGCTCTGCTTGCCCGCGAGGTACACCATGCCGGAGCCCGCGCCGCCGCCGGTAAAGCCGACATCCGTCATCAGCGCCTCCCCCGGTCCGTTCACCACGCAGCCGATGATGCTAAGGCTCATGGGCGTCTTGATGTGCTCCAGCCGCTGTTCCAAGGCCTCAACGGTTTTGATCACGTCAAACCCCTGCCGCGCGCATGACGGACAAGAGATGATGTTCACACCGCGATGACGCAGTCCAAGCGATTTAAGGATCTCATAGCCGACCTTCACCTC
>CAYUSM010000555.1:0-1988 GCA_964447345.1 uncultured Sulfitobacter sp.
CGCGCAAGTCGCTGACCAAGATCGTCAAGAAAGAGGAAGAGACCGTGACGGTCACCTCTGACAACCTTGATGACTTCCTTGGCGTGCGCAAGCACCGTTACGGTCTGGCAGAGCAGGAGAACCAGATCGGTGTGGTGACGGGCTTGGCCTATACGTCGGTTGGTGGTGAGCTGCTGCATATCGAAGCGCTGCGTCTGCCGGGCAAGGGCCGGATGAAGACGACAGGTAAGCTGGGCGATGTGATGAAAGAATCCATCGACGCGGCCAGTTCCTATGTGCGGTCCATCAGCCCGAAGATCGGGGTGAAGCCGCCAAAGTTCGACACGCTGGATATCCACGTGCACGTGCCTGATGGGGCCACGCCCAAGGACGGCCCGTCTGCGGGTCTGGCCATGGTGACCTCGATTGTATCGGTGCTGACGCAGATACCGGTCCGCAAGGACATTGCGATGACGGGCGAGGTTTCCTTGCGCGGCAATGCAATGCCAATCGGCGGGTTGAAAGAGAAGCTTTTGGCGGCCCTGCGTGGCGGCATCACAACGGTGCTGATCCCGCAAGAGAACGAGAAAGACCTGCCGGACATTCCGGACAACGTGAAAGAGGGGCTGACGATCATCCCCGTGTCTCACGTCTCGGAAGTGCTGGAGCATGCGCTGGTCAGCAAGCCTGAGGCCATTGAATGGGATCAGGAGGCCGAGGATGCAGCCGCTGCGGCAGCGCTGGCCTCGAAATCAACGGGCGGTGACGGCGCGACAGCGCATTAAGTCATTGATCCGTTCTCAGTAATAGGAAGCGCCCCGGCACTGTTGGGGCGCTTTCAATTTGTGTGGATCAAGCGACCCGCAGACCCGCCCGTTGAGGCTATTCAAGCACCGGAACCAGGATCAGGTAGGCCAATGCAACCACCAACAGCGCGCCTGAGCTGCTGCTTGTTGCATCCTCGACAATGATGGCAGGATCAACCGCCGGATCGGCGACGGAGCCCGCCATTGCTGCGCTGCCGAAAGTGGTGGCAGCCAGGAAAGAGGCAATGATTGCAGTACGTTTCATGGTGTGTTCCCCAGACTTGTTACGCTTTAAGGGTAGCCGAACTGGTCAAAGAGGCAAGCAGAGGTAGAAACATCGGCGGTCTTTGGCTAGTGTGTTTTCAGGCAGGAAACAGTCAAAAGCGAGAAAACCGTGACGAGAGCAGCCTCCAAAACGCCAAAAGCAAAGACCGCCGCCAAACGTACAGCGACACGAAAAACTCCTTCAAAAACAAAACCCAAGGCAGCTCCGAAGGTGCCGTTGAAGGCGGCTTCGGCAACCAAGACACCACCTGCTGCGAAAGCTGCTGAACCTGTGGTTGTAAACGCGCCACAGGCCGTGATTATGGGGCCCGTTCTGCGCAAAAAAGAGCTGGTGGACACGGTCGTGACGCGGTCCGGGCTCAAAAAGAAGGACGTCAAGCCGGTGGTCGAGAGCATGCTCGCCGTCATGGGAGAGGCATTGGGTGACAATCGAGAACTCAACCTGCCGCCCTTTGGCAGGGTCGTGATCCGCAAGGAGAAAAAGCTGGCCAAGGGACGGGTGGTGATCACGAAGATCCGCCAATCCACGCCGCCTACAGCACAGGCTGCCCCTGACAAGGCGGCATCAGACTAGGGTTTATCCTCGGCTACCACTGAGGCGCCGTGTCCCCCTTGCACGCTGCCGCGTGAGGCGTTATCTGAGCAACCGGCGGGTGATTAGCTCAGTGGTAGAGCGCTTCGTTCACATCGAAGATGTCAGGAGTTCAAATCTCTTATCACCCACCATTCCCATCTGATTTGATGCGCGTTGCCCAACCGTTTGTGCCAAAAGCAACAGTACGCGATCCGCACGCCCTGTCGGCTCTGAGCCGACGCTGATTTACCTCAGGCCCACAGCATCTAGTTGCGCGACGAACTCAGCCCCTTCCGCGACAGTTTCATCTGACGCGTCTTCATCCCGCCGCAGATAGCCGCTAT
>CAYUSM010000556.1:0-1983 GCA_964447345.1 uncultured Sulfitobacter sp.
CTCTCGTCTTTGGGGCGGCGGCCGTAGCGGGTCTCCTTTGGCATTGGGCAGCCTTTCTTGTGCTGCTCTATACGAGGTAGGCCATGGTGCGTGTCGTTGTTCTTGTCCTTCTGGGGCTTTTGCTTCTCGTGCTTGCGCGTCCGGACCTTGCGGGGCTCAATGCCGATCTGCCGGAGCGCGACGACCTGCGCCTTTGGATCGAGGCGGCTGGTCTTCTTGGTCCGCTTCTGGTCGTGGCGCTGATGACGCTGGCGATCGTGGCCAGTCCCCTGCCCTCGGCGCCGATCGCGCTGGCTGCCGGGGCCGCCTATGGTCACACCTACGGAACACTGCTCGTCGTGCTCGGCGCAGAGATCGGCGCGCTTGCCGCGTTTCTGCTCGCGCGCGGGCTGGGGCGCCCTTTCGTGGAACGCCATGTCGGCGAGACGATCGGACGTGGACTTCTGGGGTCACAGAATACACTGACGTTTCTGGTGTTCGGAAGCCGACTGCTGCCGTTCCTGTCCTTCGACATGGTCAGCTACGCGGCGGGGTTGAGTGCCCTGCACCTTTGGCGGTTTGCCCTGGCGACACTCGCGGGGATCATTCCGGCCAGCTTCTTGCTCGCCCATCTCGGCAGCGAAGCCATGAATGGGGACGTGCAAACCGCCACCTGGACGGCGCTGGCGCTTGGCGCATTTACCGCCCTTTCCGTCCTCTTTGCGGTCTGGCGCGACCGCCGCACTCCAAAGAAGGAAATCTGACATGGCCACTCATTCACATGCGGGACATATGCCGTCGTCGGGAAAAGCTCTGGTCATATCTGCCTGGCTGACCGGCATCTACTTCGTGATCGAACTGGCCGTCGGGCTCTGGACCGGCTCGATCGCGGTGCTGTCAGATGCGTTTCACACGTTGTCCGCCGTCGGGGGCGTGCTCGTCGCCATCATCGCGCAGCGGATCGCGCGCCGCCCGGCGGATATGGCGCGCAGTTACGGGTGGTATCGCGCCGAGATCATTGGCGCGCTCGTGAATGGCGGCTTTCTTCTCGGCATGGCGCTTCTGGTGATCTGGATGGGGGCGATGCGGCTCGGAAATCCGATCCATCTGCCCACGGGACCAATGCTCTGGGTGGCCTTCGGCGGCTTGGTCACCGAGGTGATCTCGCTCGGCCTGATGTGGAAATCCAGCCAGGATGATCTGAATGCCCGCGGGGCCCTCTGGCACATCATCCAGACCTTCGTCGGCAGCCTGTTGATCATCGTGACCGCGCTTGTCATCGAGTTCACCGGCTTTCTGGCGATCGACCCAATCCTTGGTATGGCCTTCGGGGTCGTGCTCCTCTGGGCCTCGATCGGAGTTATCCGCGAGGCGGTGCATATTCTGTTGGAAGGGACCCCGGAGGATACTGATCTCTCGGCCGTGACCGCTGATCTGCGCGCGCAGGACGGCGTTCTCGATGTCCACCATGTCCACGCCTGGACCCTGACCAGCGGCAAGCATGCCTTCTCGGCCCATCTGCGCCATGCAGAACCTGCCGATGCCGCGCGCATCCTTGAGACCGCCTATACGCACCTGACCAAGCATCACCGGTTTCACATGGTGACCCTGCAGCTTGAAACCGATTGCCTCGACGAGCGCCACGCGGACGATTTGGACGTCACGCAATCGATGGGGCCGCAGGCAGAGCTTCATGCACCACCCGCGCACCGCGATCACCTCGACAGTGCCGCTCCGGATGCTAATCTCGAACACAATTCAAAAGGAAACGACACATGAAACGACGTAGCTTTCTGCTGACCGGCGCTGCCGCCACAATCGCGCTCCCGGCCATGGCTGATGCCGGGCCCATCATCAAGGTTGTCAAAACCCCGACCTGCGGATGCTGCACGGCCTGGGTCGATCATGTCCGGCAGGCCGGGTTTCAGGTCGAGGCCCAGGATGTCGATCAGGACGCCCTCTATGCGCTGAAAGACAGGCTCCAGATCGCGCCGGAACTGGCCG
>CAYUSM010000557.1:0-1972 GCA_964447345.1 uncultured Sulfitobacter sp.
GCGTCCAAGGAGAAGGCCGCGCGGATTGCCAATGCCCATGCCAACGACAATCAGGAACCCGGCAAGAAGGGCGGCAAACAGCCCCCTTACGAGGAATGGACCAAGGACGACCTCTACGAGCGGGCACAGGAGTTGGAGATCGACGGGCGGTCGGACATGGACAAGGACACGCTGATCGAGGCGCTGCGCAACCGCTAAGCGCGCTGCTGTCTTCGACAAGGAGGACAGCATGACCCAGCTTTGGAAAAACCAGGCCTTCACCATTGCCCATGCCGATGACGGTAAATTCGAAGGCGCGGGCCTGCGCCCGTTTTTTGAATACCGCGACCTCGGCATCAAGGACGCCACGCAAGGCAAGTACGGCGCCCATGTGATCCGCGCCGTCCCCGGCATGGAAAGCCCCGCCGCCTGGCACTCCCATGATCTGGACTTCCAGATGGTCTATGTCACCCAAGGCTGGGTGGTCTTCGAATACGAAGGGCAGGGGGAGCACATCCTGCGCGCAGGCTCCTGCGTGCTCCAGCCCCCCGGTATCAAGCACCGCGAAGTGCGCCATTCCGATGATCTTGAGCTGGTCGAGATCATTTCTCCTGCGGATTTCGCGACAGTCGAAGAGGCGGCCCCGTGAAAGCGCTCCTGGCCTCCGTCATCCTTGCAGCAGGCCCTGCGCTGGCCATCGACGTGCCGTCTGGCCAGCCGGTGGAACTGCAGGAAGTACTGGTGGACACCATCGGCGATGAAACCTGGCTGCGCTTTCGCTTTATCACGCCCCGGATCGCGCGCGGGACTGGTTCGGTGGATTATGAGACTGCGGCGGAGGACATGATCTACCTTTGTGACACGCTCGCCATCCCCTACATCGCGGAATACGCGCTGACAGGAGACGTGATCGTCATTTCCATGTCCGACCGGGCCACAGCCTTCGGCGTGGCCGAACCCGGGGCCACACAGTTCTTCGAAGCCTACCGTGTGCAGGATGACGCCTGCATCTGGGAGGGTTTGTGATGCAGCCACAATATCTTGCGCGGGCATGTTCATGTGAACGGCTGAATGCGGCTTTGACGTCACAAGTCCGCCGATTGCCGAAGCACCGGTATGCTTTTTGCTGCACTTGCTCTATGTTGCAGCCAAGGAATACCCAAGTATCCCTTACCTCACCAACGGGCCGTGCGAGGCAGTCTTATACAGCGCGGCCCATACACAATGACAGGAGACACAGATGTCTAAGAGCATCAAATTCTTGGCAGCTATCGGTTTTGTTGCGACAATCGCAGCTTGCGCGCAGCAGGAAGAAGAGTTTGTCGTGGTCGAGCCCGAGCCCATCTCGGTCGAGCCAACATACACCGGTAAGTACAAGTAAGCTTATCCCGGGACAGGCGTCCGCGCCTGTCCCGATCCCCGCGCGGTCCTGTAATCGGAGGGCCGCCTGATGCCAGCCTATATGCTGAAACATCGCGGGTTTCCGGGCCGTCTGCCCGGCACCGATTTCCAGTTCACCATTCGCCGCCCGAACCCCAAAGGGGTGACGCCCATCATCCGGCGCGAGCGGCGCTCTGACCGCCGTCCCCCTGACCGGCGCGCCGACACCGCTTTCATGAAGGCCCTCTGGGAGCATTTTGGTGACCAGCCTTTCGAGCGCGGTAATCTCGATGCGGGCCGCCTGTCGTGGCTCTTCGGACGCGAGGTGCTGCCCGCCACGGATCCTTTTGATGCGGCGCATTACGAAGCCTTGCTGGTCATTGACGAGGCCACCGCGCGGGCATCTTTCCCCGAAGCATTCGAGGACGGATCGGCATGATCCCGCTTGCGAAATCCTTGGGTAAGCGGGGCTTAGCCGATTCTTCCCGTATTTGGTGTGCGCGCTTGGCTGCAGCCGTCGTGTCCTGCAGCGTCACAGATGTTGAGCGCGATTCCCGATGGGGGCCGTCTTCGACACACCTAAACCATACCCCTTCCCCTCAGGGGCAGTACG
>CAYUSM010000558.1:0-1960 GCA_964447345.1 uncultured Sulfitobacter sp.
GGCAGGAAGGCGTGTTTGACAACTTCCGGGTAGGGAATGCCTACATATTCCACCATCAGGAAGGCGGCAGCGCCCATTACGGGTGGCATGATCTGACCGTTGACAGAGGAGGCCACTTCGACGGCACCGGCTTTTTCGGAATTGAAGCCCACCTTTTTCATCAGCGGGATGGTGAAGGTACCCGTGGTCACCACGTTCGCGATGGAGGAGCCGGAAATAAGGCCCGTCATCGCCGAGGAAACAACGGCAGCTTTCGCAGGTCCGCCTTTCATGTGGCCCATAAGGCTGAAGGCGACCTGAATGAAGTAGTTGCCTGCGCCTGCCCGGTCCAGAAGTGAGCCGAAGAGCACGAAGAGGAACACAAAGCTGGTCGATACGCCCAGCGCAATGCCAAAGACACCTTCAGTGGTGATCCACTGGTGGTTCACGATTTCGGACAGGCTGTTGCCCTTGTGGGCAATGATGCTGGGCATGTTCGGGCCAAGCACCGTGTAAAGCAGAAAGACCGAAGCCACGATCATCAATGCAGGACCAAGCGCGCGGCGGGTGGCTTCGAGCAGGATCATGATGCCAACGACGGCAACGATGTAGTCCTGCATGATCGGCGCGCCGACGCGGTCGGCGATATCTCGGTAGAAAAGGAACAGATAAAGCGCGGCACCTGCACCGCAGATGGCCAGCGCCCATTCCCAGATTGGCACCCGATCCTTTGGAGAGCCAAGGAGCACAGTGGCGGCAACCGCGATCGCGGGGATGGGTATCCACCATGTCGAGACACCATCTTTGGCCGCTGTCATGAAGAGTGCAGCAAGCGCAAGAGGCACCACGATGCCCAGCGCCATCTGAAACGTCGTGCGGGCTGCAGGGAAGGCCATGATGCCAAGGAAGACGGCAAAGCCCAAGTGAATGGAGCGCGCCAGTGTGTCGTTGAAAAGGCCAAAGGGCGAAGCGATGTAGAGCTGAAAGAGAGACCACGCGAGGGCGACCAGCATCAGGAGCATGCCAACCGGCCCAGTTACAGAGCGTCCCCCAGTATCGGAAGAGGCGACCAGTTCGTCGAGTTCGGTTTGACTGAGCCCGCCATGCCCCGCGGCTTCGGCCTCGACCGCGGCGGCTTGCTGTTGGTCTTTATCTGTCATGATACGTCCCCCTGTTGGCCCCAATTTTTGCGGGTGCCAGTTTGATGGGCCTGGAGCCCGGTGGTGGCGACCAAGGGGCCGCCACCACGGTTGTCAGACGTTTCGTCGGCTTACATCCAGCCGCGTTCTTTGTAGTACTTCTCGGCACCGGGGTGGAGCGGTGCGGAAAGACCGCCAGAGATCATCTCTTCTTCGGTCAGGTTCTCGAAGGCAGGGTGCAGGCGCTTGAAACGGTCGAAGTTGTCAAAAACGGCCTTCACCACCTGGTAAATCGTGTCCTCATCCACATCTGCGGAAGTCACGAATGTCGCCTTCACACCAAAGGTGTTCACGTCCGCGTCCGTGCCCTTGTACATGCCGCCAGGAACGGTGGCCGCAGCGTAGTAGGGGTTGTCAGCGATCAGGGTGTCAATCTCGGCACCTGTGACCGGCACCAGTTCCGCGTCAATTGTGGATACCGCTTCCTGAATGGAGCCGTTGGGGTGACCCACGGTATAGATGATCGCGTCCACCTTGTTATCGCCCAATGCTGCGGCCTGCTCGGCAGGCTTCAGTTCAGAGGCAAGGGCGAAGTCATCCAGTGTCCAGCCCTTGGCATCCATCACGACTTCCATGGTGGCGCGCTGGCCGGAACCGGGGTTGCCGATGTTCACACGCTTGCCCTTGAGGTCATCAAACGACTTGATGCCACTGTCCTTGCGCGCAATCACGTTGAAGGGCTCACCATGGACCGAGAACACCGCCCGCAGGTTTTCAAACTGCTCACCTTCGAACTTGGACGTGCCGTTGTAGGCGTGGAACTGCCAGTCGGACTGGGCCAC
>CAYUSM010000559.1:0-1953 GCA_964447345.1 uncultured Sulfitobacter sp.
CTGGAACTCTACATCCAGCTTCTTGAGCATCTGGGTGTGGTCAATCTTGCCATCGCGGTAGTCGTTGAGGATTTTGTTGGCGTCCTCAAGTTTGGTCTTGGTGAACCCGTTTGCCTTGCCAAGCCCGTGACCCCAGCCCTTGGACCGCGACGGTGGGCCAACATAGCACATGATGCGGGTCAGGGGTTTCCACGCACCACCTTCATAGACCTCGTCCCACTCCACTGTCTTGAGCTTGTCGAGGATGCGGTTCACGGCTTCCATCTCAAGCTCCGGCGAATGGAAGGAAGAAGAGGCAGAGGCGGGCTGCACCCGTTTCTCGATCTCTTGCTTGAGGGTGACCAGCACGTCGCGCTGGTTTTTGACCTTTGGCTTGTCGCCGCTGTTGTCGATCTCGATTTTCAGGGTCTTGTCAAAGACCTTCCAGGTGATGTCTTGTGGCACGCCCGATGCGTCTGTGCCGCGAGAGGTGCCCCATTCGTTGTCCTCCTGATCAGGGGTCACCCCCTTGGTGGCGATCCGGCGGGCCTGTTGCTCTGATCCGGTCTGGGCTCCGTGACGCCCGGTACCGTGTTTGTTGGCCAGTCGGCGCGCGGCCTCGCGCCCTTCGTTGAGCGCATCAATCTTTCGATCTTTCGTCGACTGGGCCTGATCGACGGCCTTTTGCAGCGCCCTGACCGCTTTTTCCTGTTTCTGAACCTGCTTGAAGAGGCGCTTTTTGGCGTTATTGCCGGTGGCCTGACCATGAACGGTGCGCAGTCTCTCCAACTCGGTCTCGCCTTTTTCCAGCTTTTGCTCTGCTGTGGTGATGGCGGTGTTGAGATTATTGATGATGGCATCAATGCGGGCGACTTCTTTTTTGCCCTCCTCGACGGTTTCCATCTCGCGGGCTTGCCAGTCCATCGCCTCCTTGCGGCCCTGCATGAGGGTCTCCAGAACGGCAATTGTTTTCTGGATGTCTTCGTTCGAGGATGTCTCAAGCTTGCCAATCACGCGCTCGGGCACGGGATCATCGGCTTTGGCATCACCGGTGGGGCGATCTTCCTTGCCTTCGGACTTCCATTTGATCTGGACATCGCGCTCAAGCGGGATCAGCAGCCGCTCCGCTTTGTCGAGGATTTCGCCAACTGATGAGCTTTGTTGCTGGTTTTCCAGGCCCTTGTTGATCCGGTTGTCGATCAGTTGCAGCGCGTTCTCGACCTTGCGCAGCGCATCCTGATCCTCAACATCGTCCCTGATTGCGGTAAAGCGTTCTTGCATGCGGCCCAGCCGGGTCTTGTGCGCCTTGGTTTCCAGCTCGACCTGAGCGGCCTCTGCGCCGCCTTCAAATTCCGCGACCTCTTCGACGTCGAACTTGATGCCGGCCTCCCGGAAAAGCTTGCCGACCTTGTCCAATTTCAGCGCCCCGTCGGTCACCTTCAACCTGATCTTGCCATCCACGTAGCGGCAGGACCCGGCGGCCTTCACGGCACCCGCCTTTTTCTTGGCCGCCTTGAGGACATCGGGCTTGGTCTTGCCGACCAGCAGCAGATCGTGCTTTCCACCTGCGTCGAAAGGGCAGGCGTGGTACATCCGAAAATCTGCAATCTTGGTCTTTGACTTGACCAGATCCAGCTTCAGTTCGACTTTGTATTTATCAAAATCAGCTAACATATCGGCAGCTATGGGCATCTTTGATCTCCTTGAGAATCGTTTGTGCTCTCCCTTGCGGGAGTCCGGTAATTCGGACGCACGGTGTTGAAATGTGTTTTTACCTTAGTAAGCCTTAAGTCCGTGCGTCAACATGCTGCTTCCCGTTCCGCAAAGGGTGGTGACCAGCGGCCAAGGGTGGCTGTGACGATAGCAGGGCAGGGTGCTTGACCCTGTTGAGGTGGTGACCTAATACAGCCAAGCATCGCGCGGGCGTTGTGTAATGGTAAGACCTCAGCCTTCCAAGCTGATGATACGGGTTCG
>CAYUSM010000560.1:0-1946 GCA_964447345.1 uncultured Sulfitobacter sp.
GGGCCTTTAGCTGACGCTGACGTTCTGGCTGTCGATATACTTCTTGCCAGCTTCCAGCGCGGCGCGCACCGCCTCTGGAACGTCAAGTTTGCGGGATTTCGCCAGTTTGATCAGCATCGGCAGATTTGCACCGTAAAGGATACGGCGGTTTTCAGGCTGGCAGGCCAGGAGCGACAGGTTCGATGGGGAGCCGCCAAAGAGATCCGTGACAACAACCACACCGTCGCCCTGGTCGACCTCGTCGGCGGCCTGGCAAATCTCGATCTGTTTGGCATCGCGGTCATGATCGGCCTGGATGGAGATTGCGCGCACCCCGTTCTGCGAGCCGACCACGTGTTCGATGGCAGCAAGGTATTCCCGCGCCAGACCACCATGTGCGACGATCACAATCCCGATCACTTGCCCCTCTTACCCTTCACGTTGGCGCTCCAGTTCGCGGTGCCTAATTGACACTTGCCATCCCAGTTGCGCAAGGCGCAAAGCGTGTGCTTCGGCCATGGCAACGGACCTGTGTTGTCCACCAGTACACCCAAAGGCGATTGAAATGTTCGACTTTCCCTCTTCGCGGAATGCCGGCAGCAGCAGCTTGCTGAGTTCCAGCACCTGATCCGCGAAAGGCGCATAGCGGGCATCTTCGGCGACGTAGTCCGCAACACGGACGTCCTTGCCGGTGGCATCGCGCAAATTCTCGTCCCAATGCGGATTGCGCAGGAAACGACAGTCAAAGACCATATCGACCGAGCGCGGCAAGCCACGCTTGTAGGAAAAGGACTGTATCGACACGCTGAGGTGGCGCTGGCCTTTTGGCGCGAACCACTGCTCTACCTCTTCGCGCAGGTCGTGGATGTTGAGCGCGGTCGTATCGATCAGCACATCCGCGCGGCCACGCAAGGGGGCCAGCAGCGATTGTTCACTTTCGATACCTGCAGCAGGCGGCCCCCCGTCGGCCATGGGATGTCTCCTGCGGGTTTCCGAGAACCGGCGCAACAACGTGTCCGGGGCGCAATCAAGGAAGAGAAGCTCTGCCGTGCTGTCCGCGCGTTCAGCGATGTGATTGAGAACCTCAAAGACCCGATCAACGGAAAAGTCCCGCGTGCGCGCATCCATGCCAAGCGCGAGCGGGCGGTCGCCCTGTCGACCCTCCAGCAGCGCAGGCAACAGCCGCAGCGGCAGATTGTCGACAGCCTCGAACCCGGTATCCTCCAGCACATTCAACGCCGTGGACCGGCCCGCACCGGAAGGTCCGGTCACCAGGACCACGCGGCGTTTGTCAGGCAACCAGTCTTCTGTTGTTGCGGATGAGGACATACTCATGCTGCCGGAGGTATGGTTTGGGTGAGGTAAAGCAAGATGGATGCGGCGAAATGGGGGCTTGGCGCATGCAAAAGACACGGGAATTTGATCCCGAGCACCTCGTAGCTGCGCTTTTCGGGCAGGCGTTCTGCCTCGCGTCGTGACAGATCAACCACCAAAGCGACAGGCACAGCGCTGTCAAATTCGATTGAGAGCAGGCCCACGCCACGCGCTTCGATCAGGCCTGCGATGGTGTCTGGCGGTCGGGCAAGAATGGCGTCGTTCTGGCGTTCCAGAACGGTGCGGTCATCCGCAACAAGATGGGCACCCATGGCGATCATTTGCAGGGCAAGCGAGGATTTCCCGGCACCAGACGGCCCGACGATGAGTGCGGCGCGCCCTTCGACAGAGATCGTGGTGGCGTGAATGATGTGGTCGGGAGGTGGCGGCGCGTCCATCACCGGATCAGGTCGGCAGACCTACCACAAAGCGTGCGCCCAGAGGTTCGGATGTGATGTCAGCTTCGGTTGGACGGATGTTTTCAGCCCAGATCACACCGCCATGTGCTTCGATGATCTGCTTTGAGATCGCCAGACCAAGGCCGGAGTTATTGCCGAAGTGTTCTTCGGGGCGCTGGGAGTAGAAGCGTTTGA
>CAYUSM010000561.1:0-1945 GCA_964447345.1 uncultured Sulfitobacter sp.
GCGCATTTGTCCAGCCCGGTTTCGTCAGCCATCCATCCCATGTCGCATCCCTCCCACATTGGCGTCGCTTCGGCGGTAGAGTATTGCGGCAGAGCAAGGTGTTTGGAAAGATGAAAGTGAAAGGCGGACCCGCGTGAGCAGTGATACCATAAGACCGGGCCTCGCGGCGGCGTCGATCCTGGGCGGCATGGCGGCGCTGGGCCTGACCGATAATTTCGTGCCCTACATCTCGGAACGCGGCTCGCTCTGGCAGTTTCACTTCCTGCGCGCGCTCATGGCCTTCGTGGTGCTTGCGGCACTCGTTACTCTGGGCTTTGCCAGCTTGCGGCCCAAGCGCCCCTTGGCCGTGTTGGGACGCAGCTTCTTTCAGGCGGGCGCGATGCTCATCTATTTTGGCTGCCTGTCGGTTCTGCCCATTGGTGTTGTGGTGGCAGGTCTTTTCACCTCGCCGCTTTTTGTGGTGCTGATTTCCATCCTTTTTCAGGGCAAGCGCGTGGGTCCCTTCCGCTGGGCGGCTGTGGTCATCGGGTTTATCGGCGCGCTGATGGTCATCCGTCCTGATCCTGCCGCGCTTGATCCCATTGCCTTCCTGCCCATCCTTGCCGGATTGCTTTATGCCATCGGCGCGGTGGCCACTCGCGCCTGGTGTGAAGGGGAAAGCACGATGACCCTGACCGCCGGGTTCTTCGGAATGCTGGGGCTCTTTGGCCTGATCGGCATCTTTGCGGTCTCCGCCGAGGCACCCGCTGGTCATGCAGGCTTTGTCCTGCGTAGCTGGGGGCCGCTGGACGGTTCCATGTTTTTCTGGATCGCGGTGCAGGCCGTCGGATCGCTCATTGGCATCGGGTTGATCTTTCGCGGCTACCAACTGGGCGAGGCAAGCCAGGTCGCGGTGTTCGAATATTCCCTTCTGGTCTTCGCCAGTTTCTGGGCCTGGGTCCTGTGGGGCCAGACTGTCCCACCGCTGGGTCTTGCGGGCATGGCACTGATCGCCCTTGCAGGCAGCATCATCGCCCTGCGCTCAAATGACCCCGTGCCTGCAGGCCGCGTGCCGGAGCCGCGCGCATGATCATCAGCCGGGGCCGGTCTTACATCTTTGTGCACATCCCCAAGACCGGCGGCACCTCCATGGCGCTGGCGCTGGAGGGCCGGGCGATGAAGGATGACATCATGTTGGGCGACACGCCCAAGGCGCTGAACCGGCGGCGACGGGTGAAAGATATCAAAACGTCAGGCCGTCTGTGGAAACACGCCGCTCTTTCAGACATTGACGGGCTGGTCAGCGTGGAGGAGATCGCCGCGATGTTCACCTTCACGATGGTCCGCAATCCCTGGGACCGCATGGTCAGCTATTACCATTGGCTGCGGGAGCAAAGCTTTGACCACCCCGCCGTCACATTGGCCAAAGCACGCGACTTTGCCGGTTTCCTGTCAGAGCCGGTCACCCAATCAACCCAACGTCAGTGGCCCGCGTCCTCTTACATGGTCGATATTGAGGGCAAGGAACGGTGCGCCGCCTACATCCGGCTGGAGCACTTTGCACAGGACGCCGCACCGCTTTGGGATCACCTGGGGTTTGAACTGAGCCTGCCCCACCAGAACCGCTCCGCCCGTGTCACAGACTTCCGGGATTACTATACACCCGCGCTGCGCGACATTGTGGCGGACTGCTGTGCGACAGACATCGCGCGATTCGGCTATTCATTTGATTAAAGGTTTCAGCAGTTCTTCCGCTGCCAGCCGACTATTACCTCCAATACCGTGAACAATTCCCGCCGTTTGAGCAAAACTGTTACCCCAACCCGGGACAATGCCCCATTTGTGCCGCGTTCAAGGCCCGTCTCGGTCACGGGAATCACTCCAATTGATCGCTGTAACTGCACAACAGCGCCTGCCACGGCGCATCACCATGGGGATGGATGAGATGTTTGGATGGAAGACAAAA
>CAYUSM010000562.1:0-1936 GCA_964447345.1 uncultured Sulfitobacter sp.
CCCCCAAACGCTTCATCGTCGCGGGCTGGACCGGACGCGACAAGGCCGCGATGGAACACCACATGACCGAGCTTGAAGCCATCGGCATCGCGCGCCCTGCCTCCACCCCGGTCTTCTACCGCAATTCCGTGACCCGCCTGACGACCACGGAGCTGCTGCAAACCCCCGGCGCGGGATCGTCGGGAGAGGTCGAATTCGTCCTGTTCAACATCGACGGCACGCTTTGGGTCGGGGTTGGGTCAGACCACACCGACCGCGACGTGGAACGCTACAACATCACCGTGTCAAAACAGATGTGCGACAAACCAATCTGTGACCGTCTCTGGCCCCTGGAAAGGGTGCAGGGGCACTGGGACACACTGGAAGTCGAAAGCCGCGCCATCATCGACGCAGAAGACGTGCTCTACCAGCAAGGCACTCTCGCCGCGATGCAGGCACCGCTGGACCTGATCGCAGCGTTCGAGGCAGAGACCGGGACGGCCTTTGGCCCCGGTGACGTGATGATGGGCGGCACCTTGCCCGCCATCGGCGGGGTCCGACCGGCAACCCGCTTCGGCTTTGCGCTGCGCGATCCGCAGACGGGCGATCAGCTGTCACATGGATATGATGTAGAGGTTCTGGAGAACGTGGGCTGAGCAACGGCATCGGGGCTGAAATCCTCCCCCAACCTCACCCCAACCCCGGCAATGAGAGCTGGCAGCTTAGCCATAACGCCCCCTCCCTTGCCCTAATCCCGCAGCTGATGCAGACTTGCAGGTGGAGCAGGGAGACACGTTTCACCGCTCGGCGTGGTTCAAGACGGACCGGCGCGCCTCCCCGCTCTGGGAGGAATGAACCATGACACCCAAATCCACGGATCAAAGACCACCACACAATCTGACGCCGCCACAGCGCACGCTGATCACCGTCAACAAACTGTCTGCGGAGGATATCAGCCTGTCGCTGAGGGCCGGGTTTGCCGACTTCCTGGCCCGCCCGCTCATGAGCGGCTTTTTCGGTCTCTTCTATGCTGTCTTCGGCCTCCTGCTTGTCTGGTGCCTCGTCTGGCTCGACATGCTCTGGATGGTCATTCCCGCTGCGGTCGCCTTCCCGCTGGTCGCACCTTTCGCCGCTGCAGGGCTTTACGAAATGTCCCGCCGACTGCAGCATGACCAAAGCTTCGGCTGGTCAGAAATACTCACCGTCATGCTCCATCAACGCAAACGCGAGATGGGCTGGATGGCCTTTGTGACATTGTTCGTTCTCTGGGTATGGTTCTACCAATTCCGCACAGTGCTGGTGGTGGTCCTGCAGCACTCATCCTTTTCAGACCTCGACGGTTTTTTGAACATTGTCTTCTTCACGACAGAGGGCTGGACCTTTCTGGCCATTGGCACCTGCGTCGGCGCATTTATGGCGTTTGTCCTGTTTTCCGTAACTGTCATCGCCATGCCCATGCTGCTCGACCGGGACATCGATTTCGTCTCCGCCATGCTCACGTCCATTCGCGTTGTGACGGAAAACCCGCTGGTGATGATCACCTGGGCAGCGATCATCTCGGTCACCATGCTATTGTCGTTGGTCCCGGCCTTTCTGGGTCTGATCTTCACCCTCCCGATCCTTGGCCATACCACATGGCACCTCTATCAACGGGCCGTGCCACCGGCAGAGGGGTGATCCTTCAATCGACTGCGATCCAACCTCTGCCCCCAAAGAGCCGCCTTTGCGCCGGTCAGGCCAAGACGGGCCAGCCCCGTATGGGGTGCCTTGCCGCTCGTTCGAAACAGGGTTCGGACCCGCGCCGAGCATACCGTTTACCAACACCATCCCAAGGAGTGTTCCTGCCAATCGCTCAGGGC
Source organism: uncultured Sulfitobacter sp. (assembly GCA_964447345.1). GTDB lineage: Bacteria > Pseudomonadota > Alphaproteobacteria > Rhodobacterales > Rhodobacteraceae > Sulfitobacter. Next base: position 1,839 of record CAYUSM010000562.1, read on the forward strand.
GGGGAATTGAGACTGCGTGTCAGTGGTGGGCGGACTTTGCTGACATTCGGCCTCGGCGCTCCAATTTCCCGTTTCAGTCCCAAGCAGACATTAGATTT
>CAYUSM010000563.1:0-1934 GCA_964447345.1 uncultured Sulfitobacter sp.
CCGACGATTGTGCTGATCCTGACGGCGGTCTTCGTGGTGGCCTTTGTGCGGCGGCAGGTGGTGACGCGGAAGATGTCGACGCGCCGGGTGGCGAAGAGTTGAGTGGGGCGAAGGTCGGCTGTGCGGAGATTCTTGCCGTTCGCGGAAGATGCACCAAAGGCGGCTTTGGGAGCTGCGAAGACGCGTGGGAAGAATGTGTGTCTTCTAGTCATGCATTCATTGGTGCGTCGCGAAGTGTCTGCGTCTCCCAAATTTGCAAACGCCATTTGATCGCGTCTGGCACTTGCCGTAGGGTTGAATTCCGTGATCGTTCCATGTCAGGACCCAGTCGCGCAACGCCAAACCGTTGTGAACGTTCCGTTTTTTTCAGGTTAACCGCGTTGTACATGATGGACAGGGTCTGCTTCGAACATTCAGACCGGATCACTCAGGAAGGGCTGATCGTTCTTCGAAACGCTTTCGCATTGATTCCATCTGTTTTTCAAAATTTTCCCACAATTCGCATTCACGAGGGCCGATGGGTTAACCGGATTTAGTTAGGTTCCGAGTTAGTGTTTTAGACATAAGTGAAGGCAGTCCCGCAATGCCGCAAGGCACTACAAATGGCCCCTGGACCAATGGAACCGGAGACAACAGCTCCGGGCCAGGTGGCTATGACGTCGATTTTCAGATCAATTCTGTCACGGTCAATCCGGATGGGTCGGTAAACTTCGACGTTTCGGTCATAGCCGTATATGGGGTCGGCACAACCTATGAAGCCGTCACTGTTAACGCCTACAGCAATTCCGGCAGTTGGATCACGGAATCCTTGGCCAGTCGCTCTGGCATGTCAGGGTCAATCACGAATGGTGACAATTTTACGTTAACGATGACCGCGTCTGATGACATGGACATCGAACAATTCTTTTTCTTTAATTATACATCCGATGATGTCTCCAACATGGCCGAATATTTCGACCTTAGGGCGCAGTACTTCGGCAGCGGCGGATATCAGGATTCGGGTGGCAACCTAAGTGGCCAAGGTGAAGCAATAGGCGATGCCAACACTATCATCAATTTGGATGTCGTCTGTTTTGCCGAAGGCACATTGATAGAAACTGACTGTGGTAAGGTTGCGATCGAGGATCTGACCATAGGTACCCGCGTTTGGACTCTGGATCATGGGTTCAAACCGATCCGTTGGATATGCGGCAATACCGTGCCCGCAACAGAAAAAACACGGCCCGTGTTAATCAAGGCGAGCGCTTTGGGTGAGGGGTTTCCTGCAAGCGATCTGCGGGTCTCGCAGCAGCACCGCATATTGGTCAGATCACCAGAGACCAAAGATATCATAGGTATGACCGAAACGCTGGTTGCTGCGAAGCACCTTTTGGGTATACCCGGGATCACGTTGGATTGGGGCGGCGACCACGTGACATATTATCACTTTTTGTTCGACAAACACGAAGTCGTCTCTGCGAACGGTGCCCTTTGCGAAAGTTTTTTCCCAGGTCCCGTCGCGATCGGAACTTTGCAAGAAGAGTGTCGCATAGAACTGTTCGAGATATTTCCAGAAATTGCCGAAAAAGATTTTGCGCCGATTCCTTCGCGGCCGTTTGTGAACGGTCGTCTGGGCAAACGCCTGGCGCGCAAGCATGTTAACCGGCGCGCAAACATCTACTTGCCGATTTCAAACCGACTCACCGCCTGATTTTTTCGCGGCCATGCGCTCGATTGGCCGAAGAATGCCCATTCTGTCCTCTTGATCCGCGCCCGCACAAATCGAGGTTTTTCTGCTGCCAAATTCCTCCGGCAAAAACAGCCCAGCGTTGGAAAGTATTTGCCCACCCAAAACAAAGCCGACATTGGTGCTCCGTGCAGCATCCGTCGCTTTGGGCTCACTGCCGCCATACGCTTCACGTAAACTTCCGAAACAGCCGCGTGCGGTCGAACAT
>CAYUSM010000564.1:0-1926 GCA_964447345.1 uncultured Sulfitobacter sp.
GCGACGGCGGAGGCCACGTCATGACGCGGCCTCCGTTTCAGAGCACAAGTTCGTTAGAACTTGATCACATAGGCCAGGTTCACCACCACCGGGTCGATCTCGGCGGTGCCGATCTCGGTCCCGTTCAGGCTGACATCACTGTCGATGTCCATCCAGCGGATGTTGGCACGGACCGCGGCATTCGGGCTGACCTCGTAGTCCACACCGGCCTGCACGGACACGCCGAAGCTGTCGTCAAGCTCAAGCGTGCCGAGATCCGATTCTTCCTCAAAGAAGGTCACATAGGTGATGCCTGCACCAACGTAGGGTTTGAACTTGGTGTTGGTCGGGAAGTGGTAGTTCAGCGACAGGGTCGGCGGGAGGTGCTTGGTGCTGCCCGCAAAGCCCAGGCCATCAATGTTGATGTCATGCTCAAAGGGTGTGGCGGCAAGCAATTCGATGCCGAGATTGTCGCGAATGAAGTATTCTGCGGTGATGGTCGGGCGGATGTCGTTGCCGATGTCGGCTTCGCCGCCTGCGATGATGCCGTTACCGGATTTTGGCATGACCGAGCCGATGCCGAAGCCAAGCGTCCAGTCTCCCTGAGACTGGGCCGCAACGGAGGTCGCGCTGAGGGCCGAAAGCAGAATGGCGGCAAGGGTACGTGTCATAGCGTGTCTCCTGATCAAAGCGATGGGGCCATCCTATGCTGCGCCGCAGTATCGCGCCGTGACCTAGATCAAATTGGCGTGGAAAAATTACAGAGACTGACGTGGGATGACTTCGCCCGCGCTGGGGCATGAAAGGGTTTTCATGAAGCTGAATTCACAGGTTCTGACGTCGTCAGAGACATTCAAGGCCAATGAGGCCGCACATCTGGAGGCGCTGGCTTTGGTCGAGGAAGCCGCGGAGGCGGCAGCCCTTGGCGGTGGCGAGAAATCGCGCGCGCGGCATGAAAGCCGGGGCAAGATGTTGCCGCGGGAACGGGTGGCAAACCTGCTTGATCCGGGCTCACCCTTTCTGGAAGTGGGCGCGACGGCGGCCCATGGGCTTTATGACGGCGCTGCCCCCTGTGCCGGAGTGATTGCCGGGATTGGCCGAGTGCAGGGGCAGGAGGTCATGGTGGTCTGCAATGATGCCACGGTAAAGGGCGGGACCTATTACCCGATGACCGTGAAAAAGCATCTTCGCGCGCAGGAGATCGCGGAGGCCAATCATCTGCCTTGCGTCTATCTGGTGGATTCGGGTGGGGCGAACCTGCCCAATCAGGATGAGGTCTTCCCGGACCGGGATCATTTTGGGGCGATCTTTTACAACCAGGCGCGGATGTCGGCAAAAGGCATACCGCAGATTGCGGTGGTCATGGGTTCCTGTACCGCCGGTGGGGCCTATGTGCCTGCGATGTCGGATGTGACAATCATCGTGAAGGAGCAGGGCACGATTTTCCTTGCGGGTCCCCCGCTCGTCAAGGCGGCGACCGGGGAGGTTGTCTCGGCTGAAGACCTCGGTGGCGGGGATGTGCACACGCGGCTCTCCGGCGTGGCGGACTATCTGGCAGAGGATGATGCGCATGCGCTGGCACTCGCGCGGCGGGCGATGGGGCAGCTCAACCGGGCGAAACCTGTAACGGTGCAATGGGAGAGCCCCGAAGACCCCGCCTATGACCCTGCCGAAATCCTTGGTGCGGTGCCTGCAGACCTGCGCACGCCCTATGACATTCGCGAGGTCATTGCCCGGCTGGTCGATGGGTCGCGGTTTGACGAGTTCAAGGCGCGGTTCGGAGAGACACTGGTGTGCGGGTTTGCGCATGTGAAGGGCTGCCCCATTGGGATCATTGCCAACAACGGGGTGCTGTTTTCCGAAGCCGCGCAGAAGGGCGCGCATTTCGTCGAGCTGTGCTCGCAGCGGAACATCCCCCTGGTCTTTCTGCAGAACATCACCGGGTTC
>CAYUSM010000565.1:0-1920 GCA_964447345.1 uncultured Sulfitobacter sp.
CCCAGCGCGCCGCGCGCAACGGTCCACTGATCGCGCCCGTTCCGGTCCGCGTAGGTGTAAACAGGGGCTTTGCGATCCTCGATACGCATCGCGGCAAAGGTCACATCCGGGCGGTAGCGTTTCGTGCGCCCGTCCATCGTCACCGTGTACTGCCCGTTCGCCCGCTTCCACTCAAAGTGAACCCGGTTGAAGTTCAGCGCCAACGCCGAAATCGCAGGGTTGTATCCCACGTGGTCCGGCTGCGCGGGATCAATCTGGCGCAAGACCGGCATCCCGGCTTCATAGACCTTCAGACCGCCTTTCACCCCATGCACGCCCGCCTCTTTCAGCGATGCCGCAAGTTCGGCCAGCCCGTCAGTATCAAGTGTGGGATCACCTCCGCCAATCAACAGCAGGTCGCCCTGCACCTCACCGTCCTTCACCCCACCGGTCGCCGCGACGACAGTCTCGAACCGGTGTTCAGGTCCCAAAGCGTCCAATGCATAAAGCGCCGTGACCGCCTTGGTCACACTCGCTGGCGGCGCGCCAACCTGTTCGTTTTCACACTCCAGCCAGTCCCCGGTCTTGGCATCGGCCAGAGCAAAGGCGACCTGACCTGACAACTTTTGGGCCCGGATGATCGCAGCTGGTTCCGGCACGCCGCGCTTGAAGAAGTCCGGTGCCCGCAAAACGGGCCGCAAAGACGCCGTCGGCGGGGCCGCCAGAGCCGCCTGTCCCAGCAGGGCAAATCCTGCTGCCGAGCCCAAGAAACCGCGTCGTGAAAATCTCTTTTCCATGGCGCAATTTAAACCTTACCGACTGGCTGGGTACAACCGTCAGTTTATCACATTTTCACTTCTGAAAGCCCGTGCTAAGCGGCCTCATGCAACGTGCCGTCCTGATCATGTTTTTTGCCATGTCCCTGATCCCCGCAGGGGACAGCGCGGGCAAGCTGATGACAGGTCAGATGGGCGTGGCGCCGGTCTTTGTCGCCTGGTCGCGCTTTGCACTTGGCACGTTGATGGTCCTGCCCTTCCTGACCCCCGGCACCTTCGCCCTTTTGCGTGACTGGCGCGTCTGGCTCAGGGCCGCGATCCTTGCCGCTGGCATCACCTCGATCCAGACCGCCTTACAAACCGCCGATGTCGCCACGGTCTTTGCGGCCTTCTTCGTCGGCCCGATGTTTTCCTACGTCCTTGCCACGCTGTTTCTGCGCGAACCCGTTACAGTGTTGCGCAGCGTGCTGATCTTGCTGGGCTTTGGCGGCGTGCTGCTGGTCGTCCGTCCGGGGATGGGGGGCGACCCCGGGGTGATATGGGCCGTGGTCGCGGGCCTCTGCTACGGCGCGTTCCTGACAATGTCGCGCTGGCTGTCGGGCATCGGCACGCCCATTGCGCTGACCTTCAGCCAGCTTTCCATCAGCGCGCTCCTGCTCCTGCCGCTTGGTCTGATGCACCTGCCCCCCGCAACCCTCCCGATCGCAGGCCTGACGGTGACCTCCGCCTTCTGCTCTATGCTTGGCAACCTTATGTTGCTCTACGCCTATCGCATCGCCCCCGCCACGAAACTCGCGCCGCTGGTCTATTTCCAACTGATCGCGGCGGTCATCCTTGGCTGGACAATCTTCGGTGATCTCCCCGATGCTTACACTTGGGCAGGCCTTGCGGTCATCCTGATCACCGGGCTGGCCTCAACCCGCATCCGCTGACCAATCCCCCCGCGCCCGGATCGCGGTGGAGGAGGCATCGTTCATCGGCACGTTCACAAAACACCACGCCGGTGCCTCTGCCCGGCCAAGCAGCTGCGAAAACCGTCCCGGGATGCGGTAAGGCGCATAGATGTCAGAGGCCCGGCTCATCCGGGCAGAAATGCGCTGTCCCGGCCGGGCCAGCACGCCAATCGGCACGCTTTCCATGATCTGCCGCCAGTCCTGCCACAGAT
>CAYUSM010000566.1:0-1920 GCA_964447345.1 uncultured Sulfitobacter sp.
TATAAGGTGCACGCGGAGTTGGTGGGGTAGGGTGTGCATTTACTGCGCACCGATGCGCGCATGGCCTGCGATGGATGGTGCGCAGTAAATGCGCACCCTACGGGCGTTTGCGTTGATTGACTGCCCCCCGGCACATGATACATGGGGCGCAACGAAGGACATACACCCATGAACATCTTTGCCGACATCCGTGAAACCGTCATCTCAGCGCTGGACGATATGGTGCGTGCGGGCGACCTGCCCGAAGGGTTGAACTTTGACCCGATCACGACGGAACCGCCGCGTGATGCGGCCCATGGGGATATGGCGACCAATGCCGCGATGGTCTTGGCCAAGCCTGCCAAGATGAAGCCGCGTGATATTGCGGAGACTCTGGCCGGAAAACTGGCCGAAGATGCGCGGATCACGTCAGCCGAAGTGGCAGGGCCGGGGTTTTTGAACCTGCGGCTGGCCCCCTCTGTCTGGCAGGGGATGGCGAAGACGATCCTGACCGGCGGGACCGATTTCGGTCGCGGGTCGCTGGGACAGGGGCAGAAGGTTAACGTTGAATATGTTTCAGCCAATCCGACGGGGCCGTTGCACGTGGGCCATACGCGGGGGGCGGTCTTTGGGGATGCGCTGGCATCTTTGCTGGATTTCGCGGGCTATGATGTCACACGGGAATACTACATCAACGATGGTGGCGCGCAGGTCGATGTGCTCGCCCGGTCTGTCTACCTGCGGTATTGCGAGGCGCATGGGCAGGAGGTGGCGTTTCCGGATGGAACCTATCCCGGCGACTACCTGATTGCCGTCGGTGAGGCGCTGAAGGAGAAGGTTGGAGACCAGTACCTGGACAAGGGCGAGCAATACTGGCTGGAGGACATCCGGGAGTTCGCGACTGACGCGATGATGGACCTTATTCGCAGCGATCTCAGCGCTTTGGGTGTCGAGATGGATGTGTTCTATTCCGAAAAGTCGCTTTATGGCACGGGACGGATCGAGGCGGCTTTGGACGACCTCAAGGACAAGGGCCTGATCTATGAAGGCGTGCTGGAGCCACCAAAAGGCAAGAAGCCCGAGGATTGGGAGCCGCGCGAGCAGACGCTGTTCAAATCGACCGAGCATGGCGACGACGTGGACCGGCCGGTGATGAAGTCTGATGGCGGCTGGACCTATTTCGCGCCCGATATTGCGTACCACTACGACAAGGTGCAGCGTGGGTTTGACATGCTGATCGACGTCTTTGGGGCCGATCACGGCGGCTATGTGAAGCGGATGAAGGCAGCGGTGTCGGCGCTCTCTGAAGGCAAGGTGCCGCTGGACATCAAGCTGACGCAGCTGGTGAAGCTTTTCAAGAATGGCGAGCCTTTCAAGATGTCCAAGCGCGCAGGGACTTTTGTAACCCTGCGGGATGTGGTTGATCAGGTGGGGCCGGATGTGACGCGGTTCGTGATGCTGACCCGCAAGAACGACGCGATGCTGGACTTCGACTTTGACAAGGTGCTGGAGCAGAGCCGTGAGAACCCGGTGTTCTACGTGCAATATGCGCATGCACGGGTGGCGTCGGTGTTGCGCAAGGCAGCAGAGGCCGGGATTGACGCAGATGATGCGACGCTTGCGGCGGCGGACCTGAGCCTGCTGGATCATGAGAGTGAATTGGGTGTGCTGCGCAAGCTGGCCGAATGGCCACGGTTGGTGGAGACGGCGGCGCGGACAAATGAGCCGCATCGGGTGGCGTTCTACCTCTATGAATTGGCGGGTGATTTCCACGGGCTTTGGAACAAGGGCAACGAGGTGACCTCGCTGCGCTTCATTCAGGAGGATGACGTGGCCACGTCTCAGGCAAAAATCGCACTGGCGCGGGCCACTGCGATTGTAATTGCGGCTGGGCTTGGTATTCTTGGGGTCAATCCGGCGCAAGAGATGCGATAACGCACG
>CAYUSM010000567.1:0-1913 GCA_964447345.1 uncultured Sulfitobacter sp.
GCAACCGCTCGGGCTGCGTGCGTATCCCGTGGACGGAAAGCCCCAAGGCCAAGCGTGTTGAGGCGCGTTTCCCTGATCCGGCATCCAACCCCTACCTCTGCTTCTCCGCTCTGCTGATGGCCGGTCTTGACGGCATCAAGAACAAGATCGATCCCGGTGAGGCGATGGACAAGAACCTCTATGATCTGCCTGCAGAAGAGCTCGCCGGTATCCCAACGGTTTGCGGCTCCCTGCGTGAGGCCATGGAAGAACTTCAGGCGGATATGGACTTCCTGCTGGAAGGTGACGTCTTCACCCGCGATCAGATCGAAGGCTACATCGAACTGAAGATGGAAGAGATCGAAGCCTACGAGCACACACCACACCCAATGGAGTTCCAGCTCTACTACAGCTGCTAAGTCCCAAGATTTGCTGGACGAGAGGGCGCATCAAATGGTGCGCCCTTTTGCTTTTCTTGCCATAATCCGGAAATGTTCCGCAAAACATTGTCCCGAACATACCCAACCTCTGCCCATGGCTCGCCCAATTTTAGCCGCGTTTCCTAAGCAAACGTTATCCGGGGATGAGAGGAGACTGCCGTGGCGATTTCAAAGACAACGTTCGAAGAACGCCTGCAACGCATTAACAATGGCGAAGCTATTGATCAGGCCGCCATCGTCGGTCGCCCCAAGAAGCGTCGCTCACTACGCGGTCGCTGCTTTACCTTTCCGTTCATGGTTGGTGTTGGCATTTTGACCGGCCTGCCCGCTTACGCTTGGGCCACCACCACGCAATCAGATGTTGGCGCGGTTCTGACCGGCCTTCAGCACCGCTTGCCCGACATGCAACAGTGGGTTGTGGCACTGGCGGGTTAACGCCACCTTTCAGATTTGCAGCACAACCGGGGAGTCTTCCCCGTTGAACACCGCGCAATCCTCGGTAATCTGGGTCTGACCCATTTTGCAGAGGCATTTCATGCGTGTATTCCGTTCCCTCACCCTTTCCATGGCAACCATTGCGGCACTTGCAGGCCCCGCTCTCGCGGCGGAGTGCATCACCAGCAAAGGCAACTTTGGGGCCTACAAGCAGACCCTTGCCAAACAGGCCGCAGCCTCTGGTGTGGGGCAGCGCGGACTTCAGGCCCTGAACGAGGCAAGGCTGTCCGACATCACGTGGCGGTTTGAATCAAACCCGTCAAGCCAGACAGGCGTCTCGCAGGGCGATCCCGCGCGGTTCCTCGCGAAACGCTCCGGAAGCTCCGCGCAGAACTTCGTCAACCAGACCCGCAACAAGATTGCACGCAACCCCAACACCTTCTCGTCCATCGAACGCGGCTACGGGGTACCCGCCAGCATTCTGGCAACCATTTGGGGGCTGGAGACCAGTTGGGGCGGCTATCTGGGCAAGACACCCATTGTCAGCGGCGCGGTGACCCTGTCGTCCTATTGCCGACGCCACCCAAAGTTTGAAAGCCACGCCATCGCGGCACTGACCATGGCAGACCGGGGGGTCATCACCTCGGGCACCCGTGGCGGACCTTCGGGCGAGCTGGGACATATGCAATTCCTTGCGGGCAACTGGCTGCGCTACGGGGTGGATGCAGACGGCAATGGCCGGGCCGACCCTTACAGCGCTGTTGATGCGCTGGCGACCGCGGCCAATATGCTGCGGCAGAACGGCTGGCAGGCTGGCCAACCCTTCGGTCAGGGCACGCCAAACTTCAGGGTCCTTTCAGTCTGGAACGACAGTGGGAACTACCAACGCGCCATTGCCTATGCGGCGGGGCTGGTGGACGCGGGGGGCTGAGCCTGCTTCATGACGGCACGAAGCGTGGTCAGGGCCTTCCCTTCATTAAGCGAGGAAGGCAACACGATTGTCGTGATCGCTGCTGATCAACCCGCGGGCACTTTCTGTTTGTCTTGACCGCTTTGCGG
>CAYUSM010000568.1:0-1910 GCA_964447345.1 uncultured Sulfitobacter sp.
GACAGGCTATTTCCGGCAACCTGCCTGACGTCGCCCCGTCCTATTTCTTTGTCGACATCCAGAAAGACCAGATGCCAGGATACACCGAACGGCTGGAAACCGATCCCGCCGTCAGCCGCATCGACAGCGCACCCATGCTGCGCGGGGTGATCACGCAGATCAACGGCAAGCCCGCCGGAGACACGGCAGGCGACCACTGGGTTCTGCAGGGCGATAGGGGTGTCACCTACGCCGCGCTTCCGGATGAGAACACCAAGATCACTGCTGGTGACTGGTGGCCCGAGGATTACAGTGGCCCGCCGCTCATCAGTTTCGCCGCCGAGGAAGCCGAGGAAATGGGTCTTGCCTTGGGCGACACGATGACCGTCAACATCCTGGGCCGCGACATCACAGGTACCGTGACCTCCTTCCGCGAGGTGGATTTCTCCACCGCAGGCATTGGTTTTATTCTCGCGATGAACCCTTCCGCCCTCTCCGGCGCACCGCACACTTTCATCTCGACCGTCTATGCCGAGGATCAGGCCGAAGCCGCCATTCTGCGAGACCTCGCCAGCGCCTATCCCAACATCACCGCCGTGCGTGTGCGCGACGCCATCGACCGCGTCTCGGACGTGCTGGCGAGCCTCGCCGCCGCCACTTCCTACGGCGCTTTGGCCACGCTGCTGACCGGCTTCATTGTCCTTATCGGAGCCGCCGCAGCGGGCGCAGAAGCGCGCACCTTCGAGGCGGCGATCCTCAAAACCCTTGGTGCCCCCCGCCGCCAGATCGCGCTCAGCTTCGTCCTGCGCGCAGCCCTGCTGGGCCTCTTTGCCGGAACCGTCGCCCTCTTTGCCGGGGCAATGGGCGGCTGGGCCGTGAGCACCTATGTGATGGAGACCGACTTCTCCCTGATCTGGCCCTCGGCCCTGATGATCATCCTTGGCGGCATCGCGGCAACTGTCTTGGCAGGATTGGGATTTGCCCTTAAGTCTCTGAACGCACGGCCCGCACAGGTGCTGCGCTCCCGCGAGTAGAGGCTGCCCGACCGATGTCCAATACCCTTCCGGCTCCGCTGCCCGCGCCGGTCACCCCCGCACAGCAGCACCACATCCTCAATATCGTCCGCCGTACCGCCCGGGCCGAGATCATGCCGCGCTTTCGCAGCCTGTCACAGGCCGACATCCGGTCCAAATCCCGTGCCGATGATCTGGTCACCGCCGCGGACGTTGCCGCCGAGCAGATGATCACCCGTGCCCTTAGGATCGCCTTTCCCACCGCTCTGGTTCTAGGCGAGGAAGCAGTGTCCGAAGACGCCAGTCTGCTCGGCCAGATCGCTGATGCCCCACTTGCCTTCATCATTGATCCCGTGGATGGCACCTGGAACTTCGCCCATGGCCTCGCCGTCTTTGGCGTGATCCTTGCCGTCACGCAGTACGGCAGGCCTGCCTTTGGCCTGATCTATGATCCCGTGGCCGACGACTGGGTCATTGCCGATGAGAACGGACCAGCCCGCATGGACCGGGCCAGCGGTGCCTCCATCCCACTCAAAGCCGCCATGGGCAAACAAATCGATGCGCTCTCGGGCTACGTGCCCTTGCATTTGTTCTCCGGCGAAACACGCAGAAAGGTCGCCGCCACGCTCCCCGTTTTCAAAAGCGCACACACCTTGCGTTGCTCGGCCCACGAATACCGCATGATCGCGCAGGGCCACGCGGATTTCGTCATCACCCAGTCGCTGAACCCATGGGATCACGCCGCAGGAGCCCTGATCTGCGCGCAAGCGGGGTGCCATGTGGAGATGTTGGATGGCGGCCCCTACACCGCAAGCCGCCATGACGGTCATCTGCTGGTTGCCCCGGATCGGACCACGTGGAACCGGCTGGCCAAGGTGTTCGCATTCTTGGTGCCGTAGGGCGGGGTTTTACCCCGCC
>CAYUSM010000569.1:0-1907 GCA_964447345.1 uncultured Sulfitobacter sp.
CGATCTTTTCGTCCTTCACGAACATGTTCGCCCAGGCCCGGTCGATCAGCTCCGGCGTCATCTTGTAGGGCAGGCCCTCGAAGTCGCAGACCGAGATCATCTGGTCGATCAGGTATACCGGCTGGTAGTTCGCGTAGATGTTGTCGATCGTCGGATACTTGGTCTTGAGCAGGTGCACGAGGCTCTTCTCGCAAAGCTGCATCCGCTTCTTGCGGGCCACCAGCGCGAAGATCTTGAGGAAGTCTTCCTGGTTGGGCCCGTCGATCTTGATCTTGAAGAAGATCCGCCGAAGCGCGGCCTGGTCGAAGATCTCGTTCGGGTGAAAGTTGGTGGAGAAGATCACCAGCGTGTCGAAGGGGACTTCAAACTTCTCGCCCGATTGCAGGGCGAGGATGTCCTTGCTCTCCTCGAGCGGCACGATCCAGCGGTTCACCAGCTTCTGGGGTGGCTCGGCCTGTCGGCCAAGGTCGTCGACGATGAAGATGCCGCCCGTGGATTTGAGCTGCAGCGGCGCCTGGTAGGTGCGCGCGGTGGGGTTGTAGACCAGATCGAGCATGTCGAGCGAAAGCTCACCGCCAGTGATTACCGTGGGGCGTTCGCAGCAGACATAGCGCGTATCAAAGCGGGTAACGCGGCGCAGGGAATTGGGGTCCTGTACCTCTTCTTCGGCCTTGGAATGCACGATGGGATCATAGACGGTGATGACCTGACCGGCGTATTCGATGGCGCGCGGGACATAGACCTTGTCCCCAAGCGCGTCGCGGATGCCGTTGGAGATTGACGACTTACCGTTGCCGGGTGGGCCGTACATCAGGATGGAACGTCCGGCAGAGACCGCAGGTCCGAGGTGGTCGAGCAGGCTGTCGGGCAGGACGAGGTGGCCCATGGCCCCGGTCAACTGGTCGCGGGTGACCTGCAGGTTGCGGACGGATTGGCGTTGGACCTGCTCGCGGTAGACGTCAAGCGGGACGGGCATTGCGCCGAAGTATTCTGACTGTGCGAGCGCATCCAGCGCGCGGGCTTTGCCCGCGTCTGTAAGCTGGTAGCCCATTTCATTGCCGTTGTTGGCGTTCAGCGTGCCGGTTGCCTCGATCAGCCGTTGCTCGCGGCCCATGTCGATCAGTTCCTGCGTGACAGGGATCGGCAGGCAAACGGCTTTGGACAGGTCGCTCACCATGTCCACGTTCTTGCGGAACATCGTCTTGAGGATGATGTCGCGCATCATCACGATGGGCAGGCGCATCTCTTCCAGCCGCTTGGGCGGGGGCGGGGCCATCACGGTGGTATTTTGCATGTTCATCGGGCGGCTCCTTGGAATAGGCTTGCGCGTTTTATGCAGAATAGAAATTGAATATGGCGTTTATCAGGCACCATAGAGGGCACCGAGGATCAGATAGATGGCAAGTGTGGGGCCAAGAGCGAGGCCCATGGGAAACTTCTTGCCGCGCTCCCAGCTTTCCCAGTGGGGGGCCAGACGACGCAGGGGCGTGTACTTCGCCCCGCGATGCGCGACAGCAGCGGCAAGCAAGGTGGCCATGAAAAGCGCCATCATCAACCGCAGGTCACCCAAGGCAACATAGGGTGCGGCGGCTGCGATGAATTTTGCATCACCGGCCCCCAAGACCCCTGCGGCGTTCAGGATGATCCCAACCACAAGCACGATCACGAGGGCCGCGAGCCGCCAGAGATAGTCTTGGAAGGGCATCAGAAAAAAGCCGATCACCACGAACACCAGTGCCAGCAAGATCACCGCCTGATTGGTGATTTTCATCAGCGCCAGATCGGTGAATGCCACGTAAAGACAGATCGGCAATACGAAAGGCAGGTACCACAGCGCATGCGTGGCAGGAATGGCCATCACGACGTCAGCCGTTCTCTAGCGCACGCAGGGACCTCACGGCTGCCTC
>CAYUSM010000570.1:0-1905 GCA_964447345.1 uncultured Sulfitobacter sp.
AAGCACAAGAACTGAAAACCATCCTCAAGGACGAGTACGGCATCGAGCCCGCCGCAGGCGGCGCTGTGATGATGGCGGGCCCTGCAGACGCCGGTGGCGCAGCAGCGGAAGAGAAGTCCGAATTCGACGTCGTTCTGAAGAACGCGGGCGCCTCCAAGATCAACGTGATCAAGGAAGTGCGCGGCATCACCGGTCTGGGCCTGAAAGAAGCCAAGGACCTGGTCGAAGCCGGCGGCAAGATCAAGGAAGGCGTCGACAAGGCGGAAGCCGAAGAGATCAAAGGCAAGCTGGAAGCAGCAGGCGCCGAGGTCGAACTGGCGTAAGTTGCCTTGGGTGCAAAGCACTCAAAATCATATCGTGTGGCGGGGTGAACCCCGCCCTACAGGAAAAAGAACGGCGGCCCGCTTGGGCCGCCGATTTTTTTAGGTGAAGTGGTCGATGTGGAGATCCCGAGTCATATGCGTTTGAACTCTGGATGGACCCGAAGGCCTGTTAATGGGGCTCCGGTGCCACCCGGCAATTGATCATACCAGATCGACATCCTCTTCCGGCGTTTCGGGCTCGACCGTGGGCGGCACATCGTCGATTCCCCCAAGGCTCAGCGCGGCAATCAGGTCCAGGCTGCCGTCTTCATTGCTGGAAATGCTGTCAAGCGCGCCACTTTCAACCAATTCATCAAATGCCGCCAGCAATTCGTCTGTGCTCTGAAACCCGCCATCGGGTGCATCGATGCGGAAAATCTCTACCGGGTTTTCGGTCCCATCTGGCCCTTCAACAAGGTCGAAGAACAAAACGGCCTCCAGCTCAGTGACACCGAAATCGGGGAATTGATCCGCGAAATCCTCATACGTGGCGACGTAGTTCTCGAACGTTCCCTCCTCGCCTTCGGGCAGCATATCCTCGGTGACAAAAAGACCGCCAATAATGCCGCCATTGTCATCCAGCTCGATGCCGAACCCGACTTTGTCAAAGATTGGCTCTTCCGGTTCCTCCGGCTCCTCCGGATCACTCGATACGCCCTTGATGGATCCCTCGTCGTTCGTGGTCGACGTGGCCCTGATGCCGAACACGTCGATCTCGTCAAGGCTTGCTGCATCCAGCGATACAGTCAGCACATCGCCTTCTGCCAGATAAGTTTCCTTGTCTGTTCCCTCCCGTCCGAGGCCGGGTCGGCTGAGCGCGGTCGCGCTGTCCCACTGAATGGCGTCACCGTCAAGCCGTGTGCCATTCATGTTGAGCGGACCGCCCAGACCCTCGCTCCTGCCAGAGAAGTCGTCATCGCCAAAATAGACGGCATTCACGTCCATTGCGCCTTCAATGACCGCAATATCCGCCACAATCTCGCCACTCTCGGGGTCCTCATAGACTGTTACGCTGTAGGCCAAACCGTCGGTTTGATAGGTAAATAGCTTTGAATTTACCGGCATCTTCAATTCCCCTTGTCCGTGCAGACCACGTCGGACTGTCTGCCCGCGGTCGGCGCTAAAATCTCATTGCAGACTCAATCCCGTCAAATAATTACCAATTTTGCGCCACATCATGAACATAAAACAGCGTTCTGGCCGGAAACGCTCTGTTTCCAATTCCTGACATTTTGATATAAGTTTGCTCCTCCTGAGGGCGGCAGCGGACGTGGTCGCCACGCAAATGGACGGGCACGCGGACGACTGCAGGTTACTTTTTCTTGACCTGGGCAGAAGATTTAAAGATGATCGGTCAAATGGTCGTCCCGGACCTCTTGCATCCCCCCCTCTAACCTCCTAAATCACAGTCTCCGCTGGGAGCGATGATTCGCGCCCGGCTTTTTGCGTCGTCAGTAGGTCAGGAGCAGGCAACCCCCATACCCCCTCATCTTTCGCAAAAAGCCGCCCCCACCCCTCCCGGACGGCTTTTTAGGAAAGATCA
>CAYUSM010000571.1:0-1901 GCA_964447345.1 uncultured Sulfitobacter sp.
CGATCACCGTCATCTCGGCCACTTCACCGGGCTTTTCGCGGCGCTTGTCCACGATGGCGAGCGGAGCATTCAGGCGCTTGGCCAGTTCCCGCGCGCGGGCAACGCCGCCCACGTCAGGTGAGACGATCATCAGGTCGCCCATCTGCTCCTTGAAGTGCGTCTTGATATCCAGCGCAAAGACTGGTGATGCGTAAAGGTTATCAACAGGGATATCAAAAAATCCCTGAATTTGCGCCGCGTGCAGATCCATGGTGAGCACCCGCTCAATCCCCGTGCCCACCAGCATGTTGGCAACCAGCTTGGCGGTGATCGGCGTGCGCGCCTTGGTCCGGCGGTCCTGACGGGCGTAGCCGAAGTACGGCAGCACCGCCGTGACCCTGGAAGCGGAAGACCGACGCAATGCGTCGGCCATGATCAGGAGTTCCATCAGATTGTCGTTTGCCGGGTTCGACGTGGACTGGATGATAAACATATCTTCGCCGCGTACGTTCTCGAACACTTCGACAAAAATCTCACCGTCATTGAACCGTTCCACCCGCGTGTCGACCAACCCGACATTGACCCCTCTGTGCAGTGACATGCGCCGTGCAATGGCTTTGGCCAGGGGCATGTTTGCGTTGCCGGAGATCAGCTTCGGCTCGGACGTTTGAGGCATTGGGGGAGGTCTCCGGTAACAGCGGGATATGACAGATTCGTGACGTTGAACCTCGCTTAACATGGCTCTACGGTGCAGCAAAGCAGGGAGGTCCAAATGGCCCAGATCGACTACTTTTTCGCGACACTTTCGCCCTATTGCTACTTGGCCGGGCAGCGGCTGGAGGAGGTGGCGGCCAAGCATGGCGCGACCATCAACTACAAGCCCTTTGACCTCATTGCGGCCTTCCCCCGGACTGGCGGAACGTTGCCCAATGAACGGCATCCAAGCCGCATTGACTACCGCGCGCAGGAATTGCCGCGTCAGGCTAAGAAACTGGGGATGGCTTTCAACCTCAAGCCCGCGCATTGGCCGACCAACGGGGCACCGGCGGCATATGCCTTTATCGCTGCGCAGAACGCGGGCGGCGGTGACCTGGGCACGCTGGCGCATGCCATCTTCCGCGCTGTCTGGGCTGAAGAGAAAGACATTGCACAGGACGATGTCATTCGCGCTTGTCTTGAAGAAAGCGGATTTGACCCAGCGCTGGCGGATAGCGGGCTGCTGGTTGGGGCTGAGACCTATGCCGCCAACCTCGAAGAAGCCGTTGAACGGGGCGTCTTTGGCGCGCCCTTCTACTTTGTTGATGATCAGCGCTTCTGGGGGCAGGACCGTATTGAGGACCTCGATCTATACCTTTCGGGGGATTTGTGAGGCCACAGACGGGGTTTAGCCCCAATGTCATGACTTTGGGCCAAGGCGACCGCCGGGCGCTGGCGTTACATTGCACGATGGCTTTCGGCGGGGCGTGGAGCGGCTTTTCCAAGGCATTGCCAGAACTGACCTTGATTGCCCCTGACATGCCCAGCCATGGTCGAAGTGTGGATTGGGACGAAGAGAGCAGCTTTGCCGACACAGTCTTTGCGGGCAGTCTTGGTGCGATGGACGACAGACCCATGGACGTCATCGGCCATTCCTTTGGTGCCGTCACCGCCTTGCGTCTTGCGGTCAATCATGCCGAGCGTGTGCGAAGTTTGACCGTGATTGAACCGGTGTTCTTTGCCGTGGCCATTCAGGACAAGCCCGAAACTCTGGCACAGCATGATCAGGACGCTCAGCCCTTCCGCGATGCCATCGATGCCGGAGACCGCGAGGCTGCGGCGCGGGCCTTCAACCGAATGTGGAGCGCGGAGGCACCGAAGTGGCAAGACATACCGGAACGGAACCGCGCTGCAATGATCCGCGCGATCCATGTGGTGCCGGACAC
>CAYUSM010000572.1:0-1901 GCA_964447345.1 uncultured Sulfitobacter sp.
CACGAACGAAGGCGACGGAATGTGCATGTGTGTCGGAC
Organism: uncultured Sulfitobacter sp.; assembly: GCA_964447345.1. GTDB lineage: Bacteria > Pseudomonadota > Alphaproteobacteria > Rhodobacterales > Rhodobacteraceae > Sulfitobacter. Next base: position 39 of record CAYUSM010000572.1, read on the forward strand.
ATCTCAGCGCTCCTTCAACTTCATGGCGTTGTTGTAGACGTTCATGAACGCCGAGATCAGAAGGCTGATCACGAGGTAGAAGAGCATCAGCAACAGCACGCATTCAATCGCACGACCCGTCTGGTTCAGCGTGATGCCGCCCAGTGTCGCGGTGATGTCGGCATAGCCCACGGCAATCGCCAGCGACGAGTTCTTGGTGATGTTGAGGTACTGCGAAATCAGCGGCGGGATGATCACCCGCAACGCCTGTGGCAGCACCACAAGGCTCATCACCCGGTTTGGACGCAGACCCAGCGCCGAGGCCGCTTCGGTCTGCCCTTTGGAGACCGCCTGAATGCCCGCGCGCACGTTTTCAGCAATGAAAGCGCCGGTATAGATCGACAGGGCGAACCACAGGGCGATCAGCGGCCCACCCACCTTGATACCACCAGCGAAGTTAAACCCCTTCAGCTCAGGCACGTCCCAGCTCAGACCCAAGACGAAAAGCAGAACGATGAGCGGCACAAACCAGATCGCCAGGTTGGTCCACAGCGTGTTGGGCCGCACACCTGTCGCAGCCTGCGTCGCATTCGCCCGCGCTGTCACCATCCGCGTGACAAACAGCGACCCGACCAGCACGCCGATCACCAGAAGCCAGTTGATGATGCTGCCCTCTTCCCCGCCAATACCGCGTGTGAAGTAAGGCCCCGGAATATAGACACCGCGATTGGTAAAGGCGAAGAGGTCCAGAAGCATGCTGGCTTCCGGCTCATCTCCCCGGAACGCCCTTGGCCCCGGCATCACCGCGATCATGATGGTAAAGATGATCACGATCCAGATCAGGACCGGGATGTTGCGGAAAATCTCGACGTAAAAGGCCATGAGCTTGCTCACCAGCCAGTTGTTCGACAGACGCAGCACGCCTGCCAGAACCCCAAACACCGTGGCCGTCACACAGGCCAGAAAAGCCACCAGCAGGGTATTCAGCACCCCAACGACAGCGGCGCGCAGGTTGGTCGATTGGCTGTTATAGTCAACCAGCGTCTGGTTGATGTCATAGCCCGCGGGGCTGCCCAGAAACGCGAACGAAATGTTCAGGCCCGCAGCTTCGAGGTTGGCCATGAGGTTGCGGTAGAGATACGCCAGCGCCAGTGCCAGCACGATGGCTGCGATCACCTGCAATGTCATCGAGCGATAGCGCGTATCGTTCAACAGCATGGATAGCCGGAACGTCCCCCCTTGAGGGTCGGTTGTTGTCGACATCGAAAATTTCCCCGTTGTCCGACCGTTGGCTTAACGCCTTGCGCCTTTTGCGGTGCTATGTGTCGGAGGTTTTGTTGGTCGTCTTAAATGCGCAGAGGGCGCGGAGTGATCCGCGCCCTCTGGCTTTGGTTCTTAGCGGAACGGTGGGCTGTAAAGCAGGCCGCCGTCTGTCCACTGTGCGTTCAGGCCACGGGCCAAACCGATGGGTGTCTCTTCACCGATGTTCTTGGCAAAGATCTCACCATAGTTGCCCTGTGTCTCGATCGCGCGCTTGGCAAAGTCCGCGTCCAGACCCAGCATTTCTCCCAGCGTACCTTCGGTGCCCAACAGACGGGCCACTTCAGGGTTGTTGGTCGAAGACGCCATCTCACCGACGTTGGCAGAGCTTACGCCCAGCTCTTCGGCTGTGATCAGCGCGTTCAGGGTCCAGCGCACAACGTCGCCCCACTCGTTGTCACCGTGACGGACCAGCGGGCCCAGAGGCTCCTTGGACACGATCTCGGGCAGCAGCACGTGGTCACCGGGGTTTTCAAACGTTGCACGTGTCGCCGCCAGACCGGAAGCGTCCGTTGTGTAAACGTCGCATGCGCCAGCCAGGTACTGCTGCTGCGCTTCGGCGTT
>CAYUSM010000573.1:0-1896 GCA_964447345.1 uncultured Sulfitobacter sp.
GCCGCTCTGCGACCTCCGGCATCTCGCGCAGGCGGATGTCGATCCAGGGCATTTTAACGGACAGTTCCGTTTCCAGATCGGGATCGCCTGACAACAAAAGTGCGATGATGGTCTGCATCCAGGTGGTGCCGCATTTGGGCGGGGTGACAACGATCACATCGTCTGCCCGAATGTTGACCATATCCCACCGCCGATTGTCGGTCAGGGGACCAAGGTAGAGTTTACGGTTTGGCATGGGGGTGGACTCCTGCGTGAGGCTGTAACGAGGAAACGTGGGGCGGCGGCGGATGACAAGGGGAAAGGACTGGCGTCAAAAGTTTTGCCTAACCCGACGTTTTCTTATGGGTCTCGTCAGGTTGGCGTTGCTTCGGTTTATTGCGGGCATGAAAACACAACCTAGTTGCATGCTTCAGCGGGGCGTCCTCGCGGCTTATGCCAAGCAATCTCTTGCAGCCGTCAGCGATCGATTTCGTTCGCGATATGCTTCGCAATGGCCTGAGCTAGAGAAAACTGGCTTTCTTGAATAAGTGCTCGTGACGGGTCCAAGCGCATCGCGTCCGCACCGCGATCCGTGCAGGTGATTTTCTGGGTAGGCGTGTGACAGTTTGGCCAGGTCGGACTTCAACAGAACGTATTCGTCAGAAGCGATGGAGAAGTAAACGGCCGCGCGCACAATCCAGCATGCATAACAGCCCAGCCGTTTTCATTGGTCGACCTTAGCCACCAGAGGGCTGCCGCTCAAATGCGGACAATGTAGGCCGCTGACCTGATGAAACATGCGCGGTAGTGCGCTGGCCCACTCAGATGGATCAAAGTTTATCTCTTTGGGTACCTCAAACTCGAAGCGGCTTAGGCTTTGCGTCTCCGCATCAGACCGAAGGCTCCGAGGCCCGTCAGAAGCAACAGGCCACCAGCTGGGAGCGGGACAACTGATGGCGGTGGTGGGGGAGGCGGCGTGATGGTTCCATGGATGCTCTTCAGCTTCCATCGGTCGTTTTTGTCTGTTGCCGCGATCCCGATCAGGCTCGTACTAATGGCGGGAAAGTCAGTGAAAGGATTGTCATCTTCTTTGAATGTGATGAAGTCGCCGTCGCCCAGCTTGCCGTCGCCGCTGACGTCATAAAAGAGACGGAAATCATCCTTCGTACCGAAGTACGTAAAAAACGCCGACGTCAGTTGGACGTTCTGAGAGAACGACAGGGTCAGGAAATCGTCCCAATAGCTACCATCGACAGTATGAGAGTTGTCAGTTGAGCAGACAAAAAACACATAACAGTTGTAGGCGTTGTTGGTGACACCCAAACCGTTCGAATACTGACCAACCTTGGCGTTCTCGTCATATTGGTTTCCAGCGGTCGTATACCCATCTACAGTCCCGCCATTTTGGTCCTGTATCTGTGTGTTGCTGCCCTTAAATCCATCCTTAAATGATCCTGCCGTGACCGTAAGTGTCACACCATTGGACAAGAACGAGTAGGAATCGCGAAGACCACCCCACCCACTCAAATAGAAGTCGACAGACGTCGCAGAAGCAGCACCAGAAATAATGGACAGCGCAGATGCCGCAACGACCTGCTTTAAAGAGTTCTTCATAATCTTGGCTAACCTAAATGCTTTTGGCCACGAGTGATCCGCCTTACTTTAGACATTTTCTCCCCATTCAGTCCACCACCTGACGATGGAGTTTTTTACCTTTGCCTGCGATTCATGTCTGGTTGTTGCGCTGAGGAAAACAATCCGGACACTTACCTTGTACTGTATGCAATTTGGAAAATGAGCTTTGAGGCTTGACTGAGCAAGACTCAAAAGCATGTTGCGTCGCGCAATGCGGCTAACGAACTACAGCAATCGATAAGATTGATTCAAGCTGCTGTTGGCCTCATAAAAACCTTCACT
>CAYUSM010000574.1:0-1890 GCA_964447345.1 uncultured Sulfitobacter sp.
TCGCCTCCTATGAGCGCAAGCAGAAAGAAGTGCAGGAGCAGGCGGACCGCATCGTGGCCGCCGCCAAGGAAGACGCGGGTACAGCGGCCAAGCAGGCCAAGATCGATCTGGACAAATCCGTGGCCCGCCGTCTGGCTGCCGCGGAAGAGCAGATTGGCTCAGCCGAGGCTGCTGCAATCAAGGAAGTGCGCGATCAGGCGGCTACGATTGCCGTGGCTGCTGCACGTGATGTGATTGCCAAACAGATGTCCGCTGCCGAAGGCAACAAGCTGATTGATGATGCCATCGCGCAGGTGGAAACCAAGCTGCACTGATTTGCTTGTTCAGATTTGAGCATTTGAAAGGCCCCGGTACTTGCCGGGGCCTTTTCGTTTGGGGACCAAGTCTCTGGCAAGAGACTTGGCAAATGTCTTGCAAGACATTGGAGTGCAGGGGTCAGCTGTCGGTTTCGTGCTGCAGGCGCTGGCGGGCAATGTCTTCGTTGCGTTCGGCCTTTTGCTGATCGGCGAGGGAGCGTTCCACAAAGTCAAGGTGCGCCTCTATTGCGGCACGGGCGGCATCGGGGTTTCGCGCCTGCAGTGCCGTGTTGATCGCCCGATGCTGATCCAGCAGGGCGGCGCGACCGGTGCGTTGCTTGAACATGACCTGACGGTTGTAAAAGACACCTTCGCGGAGCAGCTCATACATCGACCGCATCATATGCAGCATGACAACATTGTGGCTGGCCTCGATGATGGCCATGTGGAACTGCGCGTCCAATTGGGCCTCTTCCTCGGCGTTGCGCTTTTTATGGGCGGCTTCCATTTTGTCAAAGACGGTTTGGACCACCGCGAGATCGGTGTCGGACGCGTGTTTTGCCGCGCGTTCGGCGGCCAGCGCCTCCATGTCCCGGCGGAAAGAGAGGTAGTCAAAGACGGCCTCGTCATGGCGTGCAAAAAGCTGGACCAATGCGGGGGCAAAGGCACTGCCAAGCACGTCAGCGACATAGACCCCAGCACCGGGACGGGCAGAGAGCAATCCGGCCTCCTGCAGCTGCGAGATGGCCTCACGCAGGGAAGGACGCGACACGTTGAGACGTTCCGCCAACTCCCGTTCTGGGGGCAGGCGTTCGCCGGGGCGGAGCACACCTCGCAGGATCAATTGCTCGATCTGGCGGATCACGGCGTTTGACAATTTTTCGGGGGTCACGGGACGGAAGGGCATGATCACTCCTGAATTGGTTAGATCATATGACCAAAATCTGGCGGTCGCAACGGCACAGGCTCAGTTGCGCCTTCGTCATTGTGTTATCACAAGACGTAAGATCTGCGCGCCAAGGTTAGCGATTTCTTAAGGCTGACCGGCCAGCATGTCGCGGTGCTGCGCTTTGCTCTCATCGCTTCCTTGGCCTTCCTAGCTGCCTGTAACATGCCCAGTCCTGCGTTCCGGGAGGCGGTACCAGTCCGCGTGGAGGTGCAAGGGTCCGTCTTTGATGTGCGCGTACGTGGCAACCGCGCGGAAGCAATACGCCTCAATCCGCAGTATGCGCCACGGTTTGGGCCAATCCGGGGCCGTGCCGCCTTTGCCATGGAGCGGGTGAGTGGATGTCAGGTGGTGCGCCTGACAGGAGATCAGGCTTTGGCCTTCGGAACGCTTGATTGCGGTGGCGGAGTGGGACCGTTGATCGTGGAACCGGTTGAGATTGAATGTATTCCCGTGCGAGGCAGCGAAATTGAGGAAATCGGCCAGGTCCGAGTTGATATCGACTGTGGCTGATACCCGCCGCACAAACGCAATATCTTGTGGATAACCCCGCGCCAAATCCTCTCTCTTGTGGTGTTTCCTTGACAGCACTGTGCCATCCCCCGCATTTTCAACGGATGCAGGAATCATCGGAGCAGCCGAGCAGGT
>CAYUSM010000575.1:0-1879 GCA_964447345.1 uncultured Sulfitobacter sp.
TCTACTTCGTGCGCAACTACATCGCCAAGGGCTTTGCCCTGGGGAGGGTGTGATGCAACGTCTGTTCTATCTCGCGGCGCTGCTGCCTACCTCTGCCTTGGCCCAGGGCTGGGGCAGTGTGGCCAAGAAGGAGGAAGAAACGGGTTTCTCCTGGACAGCCCCTCTCTGGCCCAGCTTCTGGATGGCCTGGACGCCGGTCACCTTCGCGCTCTTCTGTGGCATCTTTGGTGCCATCGGCCTGATCGCCATCCTTGAAATCACCAAGTACCGTGACGGCATTGAACGCCGCGGCGTCTTTGGCCTGACGACCACGCTGGGTGACCGTCTTTTCATCACATTGCTCGGAACCTCCTACATTTTCCTCGCCTGGCTGGGGATCATGGGCCAGCCGCTCTGGGCGCCCTTGGGCATTTCGATCCTCTGGGGCATCTTCTGTTTCTGGAAAGTATGAGAAAGCGTTTTGAGAAACCTGTGTCTTCGGGTTTACTTGCGTAACATAACACGTGAACGATGCGTGTTGGATAGGACGGCATGAGACAGAAAAAGAAAAGTGAACTGCTGACCGAGGTTGAGCTTGAGTTCATGAACCAGCTTTGGGCGATTGAAGAGGGGACAGTGCGCGATGTGCTGGACCAACTGCCCGAGGAGCGGAACCTGGCCTATACCTCTGCCGCCACCATCCTGCGCATTCTGGAACAAAAGGACTTCGTGACCAGCCGGAAAGATGGCAAACGCCATGTTTTCAAGCCGACGCTGGCCAAGGACGCCTATCAAACCCGTTCATTGAAAGACCTCTCGGCCAAGCTTTTCGACGACACGCCTGCGTCCCTTGTGGCGCGGCTTGTCGATGATGATGCGCTGACCGAGGAAGCATTGGGGCAAATCCGGGCACTTGTGGATCGGAGGTTGAAAAATGATACCGGGTGACGCCCTTCTGAGTGCTTTCATCAACGCGAATATCCTCATCATCGTTGCTTATCTGTCCTGGTCCGCTGTGCGGTTCCTGCTCAACCGCTTTGGGCTGAAACACAGCTACGCCATGCAGTTGCGCCTGCTGAACACGATCTTTGTCGCCATCGTGCTGTCGCCTTTCGTGGTTGTGGGCATCCGCTTTTTGCAGGAGATTGGCCACGCGCAGTCCGTGAACCTCAACCTGTCGGATATGGTGGTGGCCTACTATCTGAACGGCGGCTTCGAGATGCAGGCGACACAGTTCGAACGCCTGATGAACCTGCGCCATACCTTCCTGAACGACCTGATGAATGCCGCCGGTTGGGTGGCATGGGCCGTTATATTGACCTTCGCCGTCAGCCTCGCGGTTGGCGCTCTGCGCCTGATCTACTCGATGATCTGCCTCTCCCGGATCGTGGCCACCAGCTATGCCTGGCGCCGTTTTGGCCGCGTGCGCCTGCATCTGTCGGACCGCACGCTTGTGCCCTTCTCGACGCGTGGCCTCTGGAACTACTACGTTGTGATCCCCGCGCACATGCTCGGCGAAACGCAGGAGTTGAAGGTCTCGCTGGCCCATGAATTCCAGCACTTGCGGCAAGGCGACATCGGCTGGGAGATTGTGCTCGAAGCGCTGAAACCGCTCTTCTTTCTCAACCCCGCCTTTCACGCCTGGAAGCGTCAGGTCGAACACCTGCGCGAGCTGAGCTGCGACGCCGAGGTTCTCCGCCGCGGCCGGATCAACGTGCGCGACTACTGCCAGACGCTGTTGTCGGTCTGCCAACAGACCCTGCGCAAGGACCGCATGTTTGTGGTCGCCGTGCCCAAGGTCACACTGGTCACCGCCGACCGCTCCGCCATCCCCGATGGCCGCATGAGTTTCCTCCAACACCGAGTGACCTCGCTGCTGGAGTTCCGCCATCTCCGCCGC
>CAYUSM010000576.1:0-1868 GCA_964447345.1 uncultured Sulfitobacter sp.
CGGCAGCTCGCGCTGCACCTTGCCCCGGATCACCTCCAGCGTGTCCTCGTTATTCAGGAACCGGTGCATCGCGGTAATCACCTCGTCCAGCAACTGCTGATGCCGCCCTTCCTTGGTGAAGGACGTCATGACGTCCCCAACCAGCGGCGCGATATCCGTGCGGGCGAGTTGCCCCGTGACCCGTTCAGAGGCGAACCGCACCAGCCCGCGCTCGTCGATCGTCTCCAGAAGCTGTGGCACCAGCCGCACAATAAAGCGCGACAAGGACCGCGCCCGTACCGGATTGGCCAGCCATGCCGACATCTCTCCGGCAAAGTCGATTTCGCGCAGCTTGGCCTCCACCGGCGCCTTGGCCAGAAAGTTGTTCTCGATGAAGCCGCCAAGGTTCTCCGCGATGCGGTGCTGGTTGCGCGGAATGATGGCCGTATGCGGGAAGGGCAGGTTGAGCGGCCGCTTGAAGATCGCCACCACGGCATACCAGTCCGCGATGCCACCGATGGTGGCCGCCTCGGCAAAGGCCGCGACGATGGCCAGCGACGGAAACTGCGCTTCCAGCACCTTGGTCAGGATCAGCATCAGGAAACAGGCCAGCAGCACCAGCGTGGCAAGCATCTTGATCCGCCGCAAGGCAGCCAGCCTTACGATTTCTTCCGTCTGAAGGTCGCGCATGTCAGTTCCTGAGTGCGGGTGTGTCAGCCTAGCGCACACCTAGCACAGTGGCCATCGGGTTCAACATGCTGCTTTGCAGCAAAATTGGCTGTGTCGAGGGATTTCCAGTCCGTATTTCTGCGGCGCAGCATTGCAAATTCTCTTAGAAATCCGCTATCGGGTCAAAACAGATATCTATCTAATCACTTGATTAAATTAAATATCCTGCAAGTTGACGCAATCCGACGCTACGTCACTTCTGGAAAATGTTGCACTGCAGCATTGGATGTCCTATCTACAGGTCATCCCGAGTTGATGAGCAAGCGGGACCCTGACATGGCTTTAGACAAAGAATGGATGAACAAATGACTACGAAGACAACCGCAAAAGCGACCAAAGAAGCAAAGAACGCCACCACCGAAGTGACCAACAAGGTGACAGAAGGCGCTCGTGAGTTCGTAAAGCGCACCACCGACTCCGCACAGGAGCGCGTTGAGGGCATCTACGAAACCTCCAAGACATACAACGCTCAGCTCGAAGACACGCTGAAGCGCGCCGCTTCCGGCTACGCCAACATCCTTGGCGGCATCGCAGACGCAGCATTCGCCAACGTGAACCACACACTGGCCGCTGTTGAGAAGCTGGCAGAAGCCAAGACCGTGTCCGAAGCGGTTAAGGTTCAGTCCGATTTCGTTCGTGAGCACTCCGCTCAGAACATGGAGCACGTTCGCTCCGCATACGACTACGTCCGTGACGTTGCTTCCGAGAACATGAGCTCGGTTCGCGAAGGTTACGCAAAGATGTGGCCATCGTCCGGCAAGAAAGCTGCTTAAGCTTTCACCTCCCTGACGCCGGGCTTGAGAGCCCATAAAGAGAAAGCCTGCGCCCTCCCCGCAGGCTTTCTTCTTTTTGAGATACTGTCTTTGCCGCGTGATACATGTCCGCGAAAGCGGCGAGAACTGGGCCTCGGGCGGTCCGTGGTGACGACACTGTTGCGTCACCAGAAACGTTATGCCGCCCAAGAACTGATTGATCCGGCAAATCGACCGGCAATGGCGGAAATTGGGCAAGAATGCGGAAAGTATTTGAACCCGCCTCCAATCCCCCTCATCTTTGCTGCTCAAGTCCGGGGGGACGCAATGCGCCAAAACGATTCTCAGGTGATTTCATCAGCGCTGCTTGGCAAAGCAGCCTATGATCGTGCGCTTGGGAAAAAGCCG
>CAYUSM010000577.1:0-271 GCA_964447345.1 uncultured Sulfitobacter sp.
TGTCCGTTGCATTGAGGTCTTTCATCTTGGCTTCTGCGATCTCGCGCACCTGTGCCGCGGTCACGGTGGCCACGGTCTCACGACCCGGCTTTTCTGCACCGCGCGGACGGTTCCGCTTGCCGACCGGCTTCAGACCAGCAGCCTTCTTCAGGTAATATGACGCGGGCGGCGTCTTGATTTCCATCGTGAAGGACTTGTCCTGGTAATAATAGATCTGTGTCGGGCACGGAGCGCCCTCTTCCATGTCCTGCGTCTTGGCGTTGAACGCCTT
>CAYUSM010000577.1:281-1867 GCA_964447345.1 uncultured Sulfitobacter sp.
CGGGCGGAACCCAGAATGATCTTCATGGCCTGATCGACGTCATTTGCGGACAGATCGGCCATCTTTGCCTCTGCGATCTCGCGCAGCTGCTTGGTGGTCACGGTGCCGACGGTTTCACGGCTGGGCGTGTTCGCACCGGATTTCACCTTGGCGGCTTTCTTCAGGTAATACGACGCAGGGGGCGTCTTGATGTCCATGGTAAAGGACTTGTCCTGATAGTAGGTGATCACAGTCGGGCACGGCGCACCGGGCTCCATCTCTGCCGTCTTGGCGTTGAACGCCTTGCAGAATTCCATGATGTTGATGCCGCGCTGACCCAATGCGGGGCCGACGGGCGGGGATGGGTTTGCTTGTCCCGCAGGGATTTGCAACTTCATCGTACCGACGAGTTTCTTGGCCATTGGCCTTCTCCTATTCCAACGCTCTTGGGACGCGACCCTTGAGCTATGTGTTGTGTGGTCCGGTCCGGGTGCCGCGGCCCCCTCGCCTCCCACAATGGTGAATCGCCCAAGAGCGACTGGCGCGGGATATAGCGGTCAGAGCCGCATTGCAAGGGGTGGGTCGTTTCCCCGCAGCCGAACATCAGGCCGGGACGCGTTCCGCAAGCATCCGCAACCGCGGTTTGTGGCGCGCGCGGTAGACCACCCCAGCCCACCAGGCGAAGAAAGGAGTTAGCACTCCCGCATCGACTTTGACAGTATCTGTCAACCGGCTGCCGGATGGTGTTTCCGTTACGGTCAGGTGGTGTCGCCAACTGTCAATACCGGCTCCATGCTCGTCTGATTGAAACTCCATCGCCGCATGATCACAGGACTCGACCGTCATTGAGTAGTCCTGCCACGGTCCGATGCCGAAAAGCGATACGCGCACATCAATGCGCTGCCCTTCTTGGATGGTGCCTTTGGGCAGCCCATCAAACGCGATCAGTCGCCCCATTGCTTCCCGGTAAGATTCCATGTCAGTGGCGATCTCCCACACATCGCGGGCCGGTGCGGGGTAATCATGTGTCAGCGTGATCGTGCGGGGCATGGCTTAGCTTTCTACTGGTGTGGTGAGAATACGGGTAAAGTCAGCTGCGCGGGCTTCTGGGTCAGCAACCTGTTCGTCAGACAGGGCGTGCCCGACATAGGCCCACATCATCATCTGCGCCCGACTTGCTGCTATCGGTTCCGGCAGTCCCAGTGCGAGAAAGATGGTATGGACATATCCCTGACGTACCCTGTCGACCTCGTGAACAGCTTGTTGCACCTCTGGATTGGCACCTGCCCACATGCGCATCCCACGCTCAAGAGGTCTGGACACAGCGAACACCCGCGCGATAAGCGCCCTCAATTGCGCCTTTGGATCAGGCAGGGTCTTGAGTTCGTCGATAACGTCGATGTTGATCTGTTCGCGCCAGGCCGCGATCAACTCGGCGTGAAACGTCTGCAGGTCGGAAAAATGCCAATAGAAACTGCCGCGAGACACACCGAGGTCCTTGACCATGCGGTCTGCCTTGAGCCCCGCGTGCCCCTGCTCGCGCAGCACGTCAAATCCGTGCAGGATCCAATCCTGTTTCTTAAGGCGTTTGGCCATGGCGCATGCTC
>CAYUSM010000578.1:0-1861 GCA_964447345.1 uncultured Sulfitobacter sp.
AACCGCATCAGATTTGCTTTTCAGGCATCTGCACCCGCAGACCGTCCAGCGCATCAGTCACCTTCAGCTGACAGGTCAAGCGCGAACGGGCAGGATCAGGCTCATAGGCGAAGTCGAGCATGTCTTCTTCCATGTCATCCTTGGCGGGCAGCTTCTCGACCCAGGCCGGATCGACATAGACGTGACACGTCGAGCAGGCGCAAGCCCCGCCGCAATCCGCCTCAATCCCCGGAATGTTGTTGTCACGTGCGCCCTCCATGACCGTCAGGCCGTTGGCCACCTCCACGACATGTTCGGTGCCGCCGTGTTCGACATAGGTGATTTTCGCCATTGCAAGCGCCCCTTCGTTAATCACTTTGCCCCATATCTAGCGGCGCGGGCCACCCTCTGCCAGCCCCCTTTTGTGCGGCAATCCCGCCCTATCCATTGACGTTTTCGCGACCTGCTAGGCACGGCGACGTAAAACCTCTAGGCTGCGGGGCAAATCAGACCCATGAGGCAACGGGCAATGACACAGGCTGACAGGTTTTCCGCGCGCGGCGCGTGGCCAGCACTGGCTGCGCTTATTCTCGTTGCTGGCTGCGAAACGGCTGCCATTGGTCCAGCAAAAGAGCCGCCAGAGCCGGGTGTGATGGAGGCCACGCGCAATGGCCCAGCGGACGCGCCACCGGGAAGCTGCTGGGGGAAGACAGTCAGCCCGGCTGTCATCGAAAGCGCCACTGAAACCATTGAGGTGAGACCAGCCAAGGTCAATCCAGATGGCACAGTGGCCGAGCTGCCCGTTTATCGTACCGAGGACCGGCAGGTCATCGTCACCCCTCGCCGGGACAATTGGTTTGAGACCCCCTGCCCGGATGTGCTGACTGTTGAATTCATTTCTTCCCTGCAGCGTGCCCTAATTGCGCGCGGCGATTATGCAGGGACGGTCACTGGTGTGCTCGACCCCTCGACCCGAGCGGCAATTCGGCGTTACCAAAGCCCGACCGGGCCGGACAGTGAGGTCCTGTCGCTGGAAAGCGCACGGTCCTTGGGGCTGGTCGCCGTCGAACGGGCTACTTCTGAATAGAACCAAAAAAAGGGCGCCCGCTTCGGACGCCCTCCTCATACATAAGGCACAGTGCTACTCGCCCAAGGACAGCGCCACAAAGCGTGGATCACCCGCGCGGCGTACCAAAAGCAGCAGTGACTTCCGTCCCGCGTCTTTTGCCGCCTCAACACGCGCTTCCAGATCGGCAATACTCGCCACCTTTTGCTGCCCGGCTTCGGTAATGATGTCGCCGGTGCGAAGCCCTTTTTCAAACGCCTCGGATGCCTCATCCACCTCTGTCACAGCAAGGCCAACCATATCGCCTTCGACGCCCAGTTCTTCGCGCAGGGTGTCTGTCAGCGGTGCGAGGGTCAGACCCAGCAAATCCTTGGTTTCCGGTTCGCGCTCAGCTTCAGGCGTGCTCTCATCACCAGGCGTAGCGCCATCAGCATCTTCACGACGACCAAGGGTCACGCGCACCGTCTGGCTCTTGCCTTCCCGCATCACCGTCACGCGCACAGTTGCACCGACAGGGCTATTGCCCACCTGACGGACCAGACCACGCGTATCGGCCACTTCAACCCCATCGAAGGACAAGATCACATCTCCTGTCAGCAACCCTGCCTCCTTGGCAGGTCCATCCGGCACATCCGTGATCAGTGCACCAGAGGCCTTTTCCAGACCCATGGCGTCAGCCACATCTTCGGTCACATCCTGAATGCGTACACCCAGCCAGCCGCGCCGTGTCTCACCAAACTCCTTGAGCTGATCCACCACGCGGGTCACCACATTGGAGGCCATCGAGAAGCCGATGCCGATGGAGCCGCCATTGGG
>CAYUSM010000579.1:0-1854 GCA_964447345.1 uncultured Sulfitobacter sp.
TGCGCCCAAGAAGCTTTTCATCAAGACCTACGGCTGCCAGATGAACGTCTATGACAGCGAGCGTATGGCCGAGGCCATGGGCGGGCAGGGCTATGTGGAAACGGACCGGCCCGACGATGCCGACATGATCCTGCTCAACACCTGCCATATCCGTGAGAAAGCGGCGGAAAAGGTCTATTCCGAACTGGGCCGCTACAAGGGGCTGAAAGCTGAAAAACCTGATCTTAAGATCGGCGTTGCGGGCTGCGTGGCGCAGGCAGAGGGCGAAGAGATCATGCGCCGTCAGCCCATGGTTGACCTGGTGGTTGGACCGCAAAGCTACCACCGCCTGCCGGAGCTAGAGGCGAAGGCGCGCGCTGGTGCGAAAGCGCTCGACACCGATTTCCCGGAAGAGGACAAATTCGACCACCTGAAAGCGCGCCCCAAAGCCAAGCGCGCGCCAGCAGCTTTCCTCACCGTGCAGGAAGGCTGCGACAAGTTCTGCGCCTTCTGCGTGGTCCCCTACACACGCGGCGCCGAAGTCAGCCGCCCTGCCACCCGCGTTTTGGACGAAGCACGCGATCTGGTGGAGCGCGGCGTGCGCGAGATCACCTTGCTGGGCCAGAACGTCAACGCCTATCACGGCCACGATGGGGGCCTCGCCGGGCTGATCCGCGAGTTGGCGCGTGTCGATGGGCTTGAGCGCATCCGCTACACCACCAGCCATCCCAACGACATGGATGATGCACTGATCGCCGCCCATGGCGAGGTGCCCGAACTCATGCCGTACCTGCACTTGCCGGTGCAATCAGGCTCTGACCACATCCTCAAACGCATGAACCGTAGCCACACAGCGGAAAGCTATCTGCGCCTGATCGAACGTATTCGTGCCGCCCGGCCCGATATTGTAATGTCGGGCGATTTCATCGTCGGCTTCCCGGAAGAAACGGATGCCGACTTTGAGGCCACCATGGATTTGGTGCGCGAGGTCAAATACGGCTACGCCTATTCCTTCAAGTATTCCACACGCCCCGGCACCCCGGCTGCCGAGCGACCCCTCGTAGACCCCGCTGTGGCCGATGACCGCCTGCAACGCCTGCAAGCGCTGATCACCCAGCACCAGCAAGAGGTGCAGCAAAGCATGGTGGGCCGAGAAGTTTCTGTGCTGGTCGAACGTGCCGGACGGGCGCCCGGGCAGATGCTGGGCAAGTCCGAATATCTGCATGCGGTCCACATCGATGCCTCTACTGCCGCCGTTGGCGACATTGCGCGGGTAAGAATCGTGGACAGCAAAACCAATTCGCTTGGCGCACAACACCTTTGAATTTCATTTCATTCCAAGGTTGCGGCGCGCTTTTTGCCTGGCGACACCCCATATTTGCGCTAATTCCATGTGTTTGCTGTCAAATTAAACACTAAATGTAGATATCAGCGCTTCACAGGCGTTCAAATTTTACCTAACGTGTTCGCATATTCGAGGCTGTCCAACACCTGGGACGGGGCAGCCTTTTTGTGGGGGACAGAAAAAGGAAAATGCTGTGGTGAACACACTCTCCAAAGCGATCCGCGCAGTGGCAAGCCTGTCGCTGGTCGCGGCACTTGCGCTGCCGGTGACACTTGCTTCAACCGACGTTGGCGCGCAGACACCTTCTCAGCAGGGCCGGGATCGGGGCATTTACACGCCCACCATCTGGGTGGACCCGGATGGCTGTGAACACTGGGTGATGGACGACGGTGCCGAAGGGTATATGACCCCGCACACCAACCGTCAGGGCATACCGGTCTGCCGCCGGGGGAATGTGTGCGGCGTGATGAACACAGACCAGTTCTTTGCCACCGACAGCTACCGTATCCACAAGGCGGGCCAGGCACGTC
>CAYUSM010000580.1:0-1839 GCA_964447345.1 uncultured Sulfitobacter sp.
CGTCTGGAGGGCTCGACATGAAACGCCGAAGTTTTCTCCTTGGATCGGCCTCAGTAATAGCGGCGCACCCCGTTGCAAGCCTGGCGCAAACATTGGGTTTTCCAAACCGGATGACGTGCTTGGTCATCGCAGGCCTAACCCCGGAAGCCGAAGTTCAGCATTTGCTCGCTCTTTTCGATGCTTTCACGAAACATGGGGTGCCATTCTCTTGTGTCGTTACCCCGTTTCATAAGTCTGGGCAACCCATGCAGCCCGAAGACCATCTTTCCACGTTGATTGCAGGGTACACCTTGCAAGGTCACGGTCTGGAATTCATCCCGTTTGTGCCCGAACTATCGAAATACTCGACGTACTTCCAAGGACGGCATGTGAGAGAGGCCAGCTTAGCCCTGAACCGAATCCTAAGCGTGGTTCAAGGGGGACAAGACGGGCAATATCCCGTAGTAACTGTTGCTTGCGAAGAACTTGAAAACCCCAAGTCACCGACTGGTGTAAAGTCGGCAGGTGTAAACACGGTACTCACCCTTCCAAAGGCTCAACAACCAGTATCGTCTCAAAAATGGCAAAAAGGTGTGGTGCGTCTCTTTGGCGGACGCAAGATCGACTTGAGCTCTGTCACTGAGGATAGCTTGATTAGCGACACTTCTGCAAATCACGATATCCTTTATTTGTCCGCACCAGATCTGAAACAACTCTCAGTCGAAGAGGTCTCTGCACAAGCAACAAAGCTGGCTGGTTTGTTGTTGGCATCTGAAAGATCTGGGAAGAGTTCCTTGCAGTTGGTTTCGGACCTCCAGCTACGGGATCACTACGGGTTCAACCGCTTCGTTGCCCTGCATTTATCTCGTCCCGATGGCACACACATGCAAGCGGCAGGCGGCTATGAAGCTTTTGTAAAGGATTTGGGCGAGCATAGCATTCCGGTAAGTGTTGGAGACAAACGTGGGATATTCGGAGCGAAACGAAAACATGACTATTGGTTGCCGATCCCGTCTGACGGCTCCGGCTCAGAGCTTGATTTGAACCTGACAGAAGTTACCCGTAGATGCTTGTCGGGTCTCGTGCAGCTACCCAAAGCCCCCAAGAAAGCGCTCCCCGCCGGACAAAGCGCGGCGTTTGGAGATGCTATTCAAGACGTACCTGGCTATGATAAATGCGGTGTCCTTTGGCTGCCATGCATTGAGATTGCAACTGCCCGCGACGCCGATCGTTTCATGGCTCGGCTTGGTCAGACCAAAGATGTTGTAATATCCATTTTACCCGAAGCGCTAGAGAAACCATTTGTCCGAACACGGCTCCTGAACCAATTGTTGAAAATGGCCGCAGACAGCGTTACGCGGATTGTTCCGGTACAGTTTCTCAGCCAACTGTATGCTCCAGAAGGCGCAGAAATTGAACGCCAGCGTCGCACCGTCGCGAGGTTACCCAACATTCAACCGCAGCGACAACGGGTAACTGATGCACACCGGAAGGCTCTGCTGGAAGACGCCCGCATTGCTTGGGGTTACTTCCAAGAGAATACCGTACGTAATACAGGCCTGTGTCCAGCAACTGTCAATTTCTCTGGATCCAGCCCGCGGGTGCATCCCACTGTTACGATGTGGGATGTCGGTAGCCACATAAATGCCTTGATCGCCGCCAGGCAGCTAGACTTGGTCAGTGCGAAAAGGTTTGATGAAAGCATATCACAAATCTTGAGGCAGGTTCGTGGTCGGCGATCTCAAGGCCGCCTTCTACCTCAGGGTTGGTTGCGAGTAGATCGGGAAAAATGGGGAAATAAGAATTTTGACGGCAGTGACGCTGGCCGCCTTCTGGCGTCGTTCGTCAATCTCCGTCGCA
>CAYUSM010000581.1:0-1829 GCA_964447345.1 uncultured Sulfitobacter sp.
ACGACGGCGGTGATGACGACGGCGGTGATGACGACGGCGGTGATGACGACGGCGGCGATGATGACGACGGCGGCAACAACGGCAACGGCGGCAATGGGAGCAACCAGAACAACGGCTTCGGCAATGGCGACCAGGACGCGCCTGGTGGCTCAGAAGACAATAACAATGCAGAAAACGCCGGCGGCAACCATGATGGCACCGATGAGCAAGGGAACAACGGAAATCAGGGTAATAACGGCAACAATGGCAACAATGGCAACAATGGCAACAATGGTAACCAAGGTAACAATGGTAACCAGGGCAATAATGGGAACCAGAACGATAACGCCAATCAAAACAACAATGGAAATCAGGGCAACAATGCCAATAACCTGAACCGGGCGAACACGAGCCACGCCAGGTCCGGCGGATCGGACACAGGTGATGGTGACAACTCCGGCGGATTTGCATTCGGTCGAGATGACAACACCGAGTCTGGTGGTGATAACGGTGGTGGCAATGAGGGTGGCGCTGCCGGGTTCGGGGGTGACCGGTGATACCCTTGATATGATTTAGACAACGAAAGGCGCCTCAGATGAGGCGCCTTTTTTGTAAGTGTCCGTCATGATGAGCTGAAAACACCAAAAATTGGGAACGGAAAGTCTCACAATTTCAGGCTATTGCTCAATGTCCTTAACCTTTTCTCAAAGAGACGGGCGAACACCCAGCATCATCTGTCGAGGGCCGAATGCCTGCCCCGTGACCTGATTTCCTTCTTTGCTCCGGTATATTGCGAAATGGCCGCAACAGCAGGTGACTTTCCCGCGGATTTCTTTTGGGTCGTCACGCCACCGCGAAGCACGGCCTGCCATGTCCTTGGATTTTGTGGGTCCTGCATTCTCAGAAAAGTGTAACCGGTTTCTTTCCAAGGCAGTATTCTGCTATGCGCACTGTCCAAAACAAAATCGCCATGAGCAAGGCGGACAATGAGGACCGCGTGGGGACGCAGTTTTCTGTCCAAGGCAGTTGCAATCAGCAACCTGTTCGGAGCAACGCCCTTTCTGATCAGTTCATACTTCTTGAGAAGAGCAATATCCTCGCAATCACCACCCCGTTTTGATGGAAGTGTCCATTTCTCCGGCGTGCCATATTGGACATGATCATCAACTTGGTGAATTTGGTCGTTTATCCATCTATTCATCCGGTCCAATTCTGCAAGTTCGACGGATTTGCCGGTATTCCTGCCCGAGCAGGCCCATGAATAGGTCTGACAGATGTTCAGGGCGCCGATCGGCGGCGACGTGAACTTGCCGGTGGTCAGAAAGCCCGTTGCAGATGCGGAACTCGCCAATCCGAGGGAGGTGCAAACAATAGTGGCAAGTCGCATCAGGTACCGCTTGAATGCTGATGCAGGCTCTGTTCCTGTGAGTGTTTTCATCATGTTTTCTGCTCTTCGCTCAGTTATCGCAGCGCCAGTTCGGAGGGTCCGAGACTAGTCTGGCACTTCGGCGAAATTTGGTCGGTTTCGAGGCAGGTAAAAGACTCTCACCTGCCTTCAAGTGCAGAGATCAAAACGATCACAAACTCGCAAATTTCCGCTTACTGGAGGGCTTCTTTGGGGGATGCTGATGTGTCATCCGTTGGCGCTTCAGCGCTGACCAGCAGGGATTGGTTGCGGTAAAGCGGGGAGGTTCGCGCGCAGAGCGGTGTGAACCCCAAGCTGCGAAAGGGGTCTGCGACGGTCAAGGACGCTGCGGCGCTTAGCGGCACCTTACGACAGCTGCCTCAGGGTCTTCCTGTCAGAAATAGCTTTGGCACCATTGGCCGTTCACGGGCCATGGGCTGACCCT
>CAYUSM010000582.1:0-1826 GCA_964447345.1 uncultured Sulfitobacter sp.
TACATCATTAATAGAAGGTTAAAGGCAAGTATAAACAGCGTTTCATCTTGCTTTATATATGAGGCACAATGATAGTGCTTTGTAGGGGATGTATTGGGGGCACCCATGGCCAAGAAGCCAAAAGCAAAACCAGCGCCGGATGCGGCTGAAGACGCCCCAAAGGCGAAAGGGTCAAAGAAGCTGTTGCTGGCTTCAGCGGCGCTGTGCCTGATGTCCTTGGGCGGCGGCTTTTTCCTGGCGCGGATGGCCTACATGCAAGATGCTGAAACCTATGCACCTGACTACGTGGATGGCGACGCGGACTCTGATGGCCACATGGCGGCAAAGGACGATGGGCATGGCGATGACCACGGCAAGTCCAAGAAGCCGAATTTGCGCACCGATATTACCGATCCGCTGGCCAAGGACGGCCATTATGCGGAACAGGCCAAGTCGCTGCAGGCCAAACCAGACAAGGACTACGAAGGTGATGGACATGGCAAAGAAGAAGAGAAGGCGGCAGACAGCGGGCTGCTCGACTTCGGTGATATCCTGACGAATATCGAAAGCTTTGATGCGCAGGGGAACCCGACCAAGGCTTTCCTTAAGATGAACCTGGTTGTGGCGTACCGCCCCGATGAAGGGTCGGGCAAACTGATGGAAGAGCGTCAGCCCTTTATGCGCGATCTGTTCAACGGGTATCTGCGCGGCCTTTCCGAGGCTGACCTGCGCGGCATGGCAGGCGTGCTTTACGTCAAGGCGGAGTTGCTGAAGCGCGCACGCGCCGCGGTGGGCAGTGACCTGCCGCAAGAAGTTCTGATCAACGATCTGATTGTGCAGTAAGGGGCATCGCGTTGAACAAGGTGTTATCCAGCGACGAGACGGAAACAGAGAACGCCAATCTGATCGATGAGATCATCCGGCTTTCTGATTTCACGTTCGACCGGCTGCCGATGCTCGACATCATCGGAGAGCGTCTGGTGGACAATACGTCGGCCGCCTTCTCTGATCTGACCGGGACCATCTGTGAGACGACGCTGACATCGCTGGACTACATTCCCATGGGGCAGGTCATCGAAAGCCTGCCCATGCCTGTGCTTCTGGCAGTGGGCGCGGGCAAGCCCTTTGATGGCGAGATCATGTTGTCGATGGACCAGACGCTGTTGTTGACGTCCATTGAGCTGATGCTGGGCGGGACGGCGAAGAACGTCAATCTCGACAACGCCGAGGAGTTCACCGCCATTGAGCGTGGGTTTGGAGAGCGCCTTGGCTCTGCTGTGCTTGCTGAACTTCAGCACGCATTGTCGGTGGTTGGGTCCTCCTCCCTCGTTTTGGACCG
The DNA here is from genome assembly GCA_964447345.1 of uncultured Sulfitobacter sp. Classification (GTDB taxonomy): domain Bacteria; phylum Pseudomonadota; class Alphaproteobacteria; order Rhodobacterales; family Rhodobacteraceae; genus Sulfitobacter. The sequence continues at coordinate 1,319 of CAYUSM010000582.1, forward strand.
TGTGGAAACAGACCCTGACAGTGCCAGCGTTGCCAAGAACACCAGCCTTTGTGCCCGACTGAAATTCTCAATTGCGATGGCCGGGCATGTGGGCCTTTTGGAAGTGATCATCCCCTATGATGCGCTGGAACCCATCCGCCCGGACCTGGGCAAAATCTACTTCGGCAACCGTGGCGAAGACCAAAGCACCTGGCAGGGCTTGATCAGCGGTCAGATCTCGCGGGCCCATATGGAGATGGAAGTTGTCCTTGCCGAAGAGGCGATCCCCATTCAGAAAATCATGTCTTGGCAGCCCGGAGACACCATCGATTTCGGGATCGAAGAGGGAGAGGTTGCCACAATGACCTGCGCCGGTGACCCGATGTTCAAAGTATCACTGGGCAAGAAGAACAACGGCTTTGTCGCCGTGCAGATCACAGAAGAAATCGCGCAAAAGGAGAAAGCTGAAAATGATGACAGCAATCGTTGATACCGTCACAATTCTGCTGCTGATCGGGAGCATCACCTA
>CAYUSM010000583.1:0-1823 GCA_964447345.1 uncultured Sulfitobacter sp.
CGGCCTGCTGTCTTTATGCCTCGGAACAGGCCATGGTGCAGGCGCATCAGGCGGTCCAAGCCATGGGCGGGGCCGGATACCTGAGCGACAATGCCGTGGGGCGCATCTTCCGCGATGCCAAGCTGATGGAGATCGGGGCGGGTACCTCGGAAATCCGGCGGATGCTGGTGGGGCGTGAGATGATGGCGGCGATGGGCTGAGCCGCGTGCCGCGCTGGCTTTGGTGGACGCCTTTTGGGCTGCTGATCCTTGGCTTTGCGCTGATTGGCCTGCGTTCGGGCTGGATGGCGGCGAGGATGACGGAGACGGATGTGATCAATCACTATGCCGCAGACTATGTTGCAAACGGGCCTGCAGGGGCGGCGCTGAGCGATTGCGTTGCGGTACCCGGAGAAGTGGCACCGATCTGGATTGTCATCCGCTGCGGGCAGGGTGAGATGATGCGTCAATACCCGGTGGACCGGCGGGGGCGGCTTGTTGTCATTGCACCAAATGAAGAGCCGGAAGCATGACCCTGCCGGGGCTCACAGAGGACGGCCAATGGGACGTGCCGGACCGCCTGAATATGGCGGCGCAATGTCTGGCGCAGGCGGATGAAAGACTGGCGATTGTCGACCTGACAAGCGGCAGGCGGCGGGATGTCTCTTTTGCCGAACTTGGCGCGATGACGGATGGTTTGGCGCGGGCGTTGCTGACACAGGTGGCACCGGGCGACCGGGTTGGGGTCTTGTTGAGCCAGTCCCCATGGTGCACTGCAGCGCATCTGGCAATCTGGAAGATCGGGGCCATTTCGGTGCCTCTGTTCAAGCTTTTCAAACATGACGCGCTGGCGGCGCGGGTCAGGGATGCGGGATGTAGCATCGTGTTGACCGATGCGGAGGGCGCAGGTCTGTTGGGCGGGCTGGCGCAGCCTTGGCTGGCAGAAAGCTGCGGGCTGGACGGGGGTGCGGTGCCTTTTGCCGATACGGGCGCGGAGGACCCGGCGGTGTTGATCTATACGTCCGGAACGACTGGCAGCCCCAAGGGCGCCTTGCATGGCCACCGGGTATTGACGGGCCATTTGCCGGGGGTGGCTATGAGTCACGATCATCTGGGTCAAGACGGTGACTGCCTTTGGACGCCAGCGGATTGGGCATGGATCGGCGGGCTCTTCGATGTGTTGATGCCCGGTCTCGCGCTGGGTGTGCCGGTGGTCGCGGCGCGGAGCCGCAAGTTTTCGGTTGCAGGGTGCAAAGAGGTGATTGCGGCTGGTGGCGTGCGGAACGTTTTCTTCCCGCCTACGGCGCTGCGCATGCTGAAGGCGGAAGGTGCAGACGTGCCGGGTCTGCGCTCTGTTGCCAGCGGTGGGGAGCCGCTGGGCGCGGAAATGTTGGCCTGGGGGCGGCAGGCCTTTGGGTTGGAGATCAATGAATTCTACGGGCAGACCGAGTGCAATATGACCGTGTCGTCCTGTGGCACTGACTTTGCGGCCCGACCGGGATGCATTGGCAAGGCGGTGCCGGGGCACCAGGTGGCCGTAATCGATGGGGATGGCGTGCCAACGGAAGAAGAGGGCGACGTGGCCGTGCGTCGGGGTTCGGCCTCAATGATGCTGGGCTACTGGAACCTGCCTGAGGAGACCGCGCGGAAGTTTCGCGGGGATTGGCTGGTGACCGGAGATCGTGGCATCTGGGAAGGCGACTATCTGCGGTTTGTGGGGCGTGAGGATGATGTGATCACCTCAGCGGGCTACAGGATTGGACCGGCTGAGATTGAAGACTGCCTGCTGACCCATCCAGACGTGGCGACCTGCGGTGTGGTCGGCAAACCCGACGCGCTGCGCAC
>CAYUSM010000584.1:0-1812 GCA_964447345.1 uncultured Sulfitobacter sp.
GACAGAAGAACCGCTTCCCTGCGCCCCAAGACTGGTCGTACCATGGTTGTTGTGGCTTCCCGCATTTGGGGTTCAAGAAGGGCGCTCGCAAGCCCTCTATGCTGCCTTAGGCCAGCTAGCGCTACGGCTTGCTCTGGGTAGAGACTCTCTGACGGGACGCCATTGCCAAACACAATCTGATGACTGTCAAAAAGGACGTGCAGATATCGGACCTCACCGCCCGGAGTTTCGCGAATTGAGCTGCCGTTCACCAGATGCTTTGCTGGCACGAGTACCGCTGACTCCCCATAGAAAAGCTGCGCCCGCCAGCCATCGATCAGCATGCGATGCTGTGGCGAAACCTTGAGCGGTTCTTCGTTACCAATGCTCCCCGCCTCAAACAGAACGGGAGTATTGTGGCCCACTGCAGGAAACGTATCATCCGTGATAAACCTGATTGGTTGCGGACCACTATCCATCGTTACAACCAAGTCGCCGATGGAAAGGTCTTCAACAGGACACGTGCCTTCTGGCGTTGCGATTAATGTACCTGGCGTGAAGCAGGTAGGCCCAAAATCCGTAACTGGGGTCTCGGTTGCAGTGGTGACAAATGTCGAACTGACAAAAGTGCCATCTTGAAGAACCTGACCGTCTGTCGGTGTGAAGACTGCCGGATCACCATTACTGAAGTAGAACGTGACGCCCGTGTATGTGACGTTGCCGACGCCGGGCACGTTGATGGTGAGTGTATCGTCTTGCCAGACCTGCGAAATCGTGTTGCCGTTCCAGGTGTCGCCAGTTCCAGTTTCAATATTCCCGTCGTCGTCTTCGTCGATAAACTCAACACGCTGAAACGTCAGAGACGTACCCACAGGGGGAGGGTTTCCCGGATCGACTGTAAAGAACTGGTCTTCAAATGCGGTGGGCATCTAGACGGCACATCCCGATCATGTGATTGCCCGCATGAGCTTCAATTTTGGAGCTGCCCGGACCTCAATAAACAACTGCTCAAAGGCCTAACCTCGTTTGTTTGGGTCGGGCTCTGCTACTTCCGTCACGCTAGAATTGTTTGCAGGCAAATTTCAACACTGTTTCGGGCATTGCTCGTATTCAAATAAACTCGATACAAATCAGCAACATGCAGCTTGCGGCGTAGAATTGGGAAACAAAACCGGGTTCGGACGACTACCAAATTCTGACGTGAAACAGTGATGGAAATTGGGCCAGTTGTTGCCCAACCTCTGACACACTTCGAGCCTAACTGGGTCACAACTGCTGCCCGAATTCGGAAAAACGATGAAACTCGATGGTCGAGAAGTGTCGATGCACTGGCACTCGCTGATTTTGTTAAGACGTCGGCAAGCGCGAAAGCGTTTGATCTGTGGTGCGACAGGCGTAGCGGTTTTGGGTGCCTTAGGAGTTGCGGCTTATGATATGCTCTTGTTCGCAGCATTTGGGCGATAGTAGGAACCAACCCAGCCAAGGAGCCCTCATGCTTGCGTCATTTGTGAAGACTCCGTTTATGACTGAGTAAGCTAAGACTTTGCCGGGGCATCGGCCTCAACCTTGATCAAAGCAGCTCACTTCAAGTCTTTGATGATGGCTTTCTGAGCATCGGCTTGTGCCTTCATCAATTGCTCCATCGCCTTCATCATTTCTTTCATCTTTTTCTGATCACCCTGCAGCTTTTGCATATCAAGGTTCAGCTTCTTCTGCTTATCCAAGATTTTGTCGAGGTCTTTCATGGCTTTGCCAGCAACTTTGCCTAACATGCGTCACTCCTATTGGTCTGTTCCGTACAATTCATTTTGTGGCGATTGATGGGCCTGACTA
>CAYUSM010000585.1:0-1804 GCA_964447345.1 uncultured Sulfitobacter sp.
CCTCTGGGACGGTGAGCCTGAAGCCCGCTCCCCTCACCCGCAGGGCGCTCCTGCGGCCCCCCAAATCTCCACATCCCGCGCCATCTCTGCCGGAGATCCGGGCGGGGCGGAGCGCCCGCCTCCCGGCGCGAACCCCCAGGCCACAAAGGCCGAGCTTTGCAAATGCGCCACCAGATCAGCAATCTCGAACCCGTCATTCAGCTCCGGATCACGCAGCTGCGCACAAAGTGCGGCACTCTCTTCGCCCAGCCAGTCCAACTCCACTGGGGCCAGCCGCCAGGCATCATCGATCTGCGCGGGCGCATGGGGCGCTGTCTCGCGCCCCACAGCAGAGATATGGCAGGTCCGGCAGGGCATGCTTTCCGCCCCGATGCGGCTTTCATCGGCCTTCACGCCCATGCCATGCACCGTGCCGGGTGCATAGACCAAGCCGTTCCACATCGGTTCGGGCTGGTCCCCCACATGGCAATTGGTGCAGCGCGGATGCGAGGCCACCGCATAAATGCGTTCCCAGGCCGCCAATCCTTCTTCGCGGGTCACTTCCTGACCCGCAACCGGTGTCCCTGCGATGAGCAAAGCGAAGAGCGCGCGTCTCATACAAAATCCACATGTTTGGAGAAGGGCATCTCACGGATCCGCGTGCCCGTGGCCGCAAAAATCGCATTCCCAAGAGCCGGGGCCGCAGGCGGCACGCCCGGCTCTCCGATCCCTCTGATCTTGTCCCCGTTTTCCAGGCCCCGCACCATGATCTGCGGCGTCTGATGCAGACGCATCCCCTCGAAAACGTGGTAATTGTCCTGTTGCGGCACACCGCCTTCATAGGTCAGCTCGCAGTTCATCGCATGCCCCAGCCCCCAGATCACGCCACCCGACAGCTGCGCTTCAAAGTTCACCGGGTCCAGAACCCGGCCGACTTCCGCCGCGACAAAAACCTTGTCGATGCGGATGCCATCATCGGTATCCGTGACCTCGACCACTTGCGCCGTCGGCACACCAAAGGCCAGCGTAAAGGCCAGGCCCCGTCCACGCCCCGGCCCCAGATCGCCCCCCCAGCCGGACATTTCACCGACCGCTTCCAGCACCTTGCGCGACGGTTCATGCCAGCAAAGCCGCAAACGTTCTTCCAGTGGATCAACGCCTGCCGCATGACACAGCTCATCCAGGAAACACTCATGCAGGAACCCGTTGCCCGAGGCCCCCACCGACCGCCAGGAACTCACTGGCACCATTTCCGGCACACGGTATCCAGTCACCCGGTAGTTGGGAATCTCGAACGGCTGATCCCAGGCCCCCGCCACGATCGCCACATCGGGCCCAATGGCAGGCTGCCCCAACCGCTTCAGCGAAGACTCTGTCACCGAAGGGGCTGCAATCGCCAGATCATAGGCCTCCACAGCCCCGTCAAGGACCGCCCCCCGTGCCCGCGCAATCGCCAGTGGCCGGGGGAAATCATGGGTCATGTCCTCTTCGCGGCTCCAGACCATCTTGATCGGCCGGTCCGGCGTCTGCACCGCGATCTCCACCGCCTGCCGGACATAGTCATCCTCCAGCCGCCGCCCGAAACTGCCCCCCGACATCAACACGTGCAGATGCACGTCCTCTGTCTCAAGCTCCGCAATCTCTGCCGCTGCCGCCTGCATGAAGCGCGGAATCTGCGTTCCGGTCCAGATATCGAGACGCCCCTCGGTGAGCCTCACGACAACGCTCATCGGCTCAAGCGGGGCATGGGCGAGATAGGGAATGCGGTACTCCGCCTCCAGCACCTCTGCCGCCCCGTCCAGCGCCGCCTCCACGTCACCTTCAT
>CAYUSM010000586.1:0-1799 GCA_964447345.1 uncultured Sulfitobacter sp.
CCGACAGCCAGGCCATGGGCCGCGTGGGCGAGGTGATCATCCGCACCTGGCAGACGGCGGACAAGATGAAGAAGCAGCGCGGGCGCCTGCCCGAGGAGACGGGTGACAACGACAATCTGCGCGTCCGCCGCTACATCGCGAAGTACACGATCAACCCGTCGATTGCGCAGGGCGTCAGCCATGTGATTGGCGACATCGCGGTTGGCAAACGCGCTGATCTGGCGCTCTGGTCACCTGCGTTTTTCGGGGTGAAGCCCGAGATGGTGCTGATGGGCGGCAGCATTGTCGTGGCGCAGATGGGCGATCCCAACGCCTCGATCCCCACGCCGCAGCCTGTCTATACCCGCCAGATGTTCGGGGCGCTTGGCAGCGCTTTGCCAGAAACATCCGTCAGCTTCATCTCAACCGCTGCGCAGGAGGCCGGGCTGCGGGATACGCTGGGACTGGCCAAGGAGACGGTTGCCGTCAGCAATGTGCGCAAGATCGGCAAAGCGGATATGATCTTGAACGATGCCACACCCAGCGTTGACGTACACCCCGAGACCTACGAAGTGCGCGCGGACGGTGAGCTGTTGACCTGCCAGCCCGCCGAAGAACTGCCCATGGCGCAGCGCTATTTCATGTTTTGAGGGAACCCATGCAAACCGCACAGACATTGCACCGCAAGGGGGATTGGTCGGGGACAGCCGCGATCTGCAAGCTCGACTACACAGAGCGGTTCCTGCGCCGGAAAAAGCTGACAACTGAAGACGGGGCTGCCTTTCTGGTGGACCTGCCCCAGACGACATCGCTGGATCATGGGGATGCGCTGGAACTGACGGACGGCGGGCTGGTTCAGATCATTGCCGCAGCCGAGACGCTGGCGCGGATCACAGGGCCAGACCTGACCCGCCTTGCGTGGCACATCGGTAACCGGCACACGCCTTGCCAGATCGAAACGGATCATCTGCTTATTCAGGCTGACCCGGTCATTGAGCACATGCTGGAACACCTCGGCGCGCGGGTGGAGAAGGTGACGGCCCCTTTCACGCCAGAAGGCGGGGCCTATGGCCATGGGCGCACCCACAGCCACGAACATGTGGCAACAGCGCATTCCCATTCTCACAGCCACTCCCATGCCCACACGCATACACATGACCACTGACCGGCATGTTCTGACCCTGGCGCAGTGGCTGTCGCCTGCCTTTCCGGTGGGCGCCTTTGCCTATTCGCACGGGCTTGAGGTGGCGATTGCGGACCGGCGGATCAAATCGGCGGACAGTTTGCGGGATTGGCTGGAAGTTGTTCTGGCGGATGGCTCAGGCCGCAATGACTGCATCCTGCTGCGCGCGGCACATGAGGCTGCGACCGATAGAGCGGCACTGTTGCAGGTGGATGCGATGGCGCGGGCAAATGCGGCCTGCGCCGAGCGGTTGATGGAGACCGATCTGCAGGGCGAGGCGTTTTGCAAGACAGTGACGGACGTCTGGCAGGATGACCTTCAGGGCCTGACCTACCCCGTGGCGGCCGGGGCCGCTGCGGGGCGTCTTGGGATCAATCCGCAGCTGACCGCAGCGATGTATCTGCATGCTTTTGTTGGCAACCTTGTTTCTGCTGCGGTTCGGGCGGTACCGCTTGGGCAGACCGAGGGCCAGATGGTGCTGGCGGCCCTCACACCTCTTTGCGAAGACATCGCGGCACAGACGGAGGGCTTGGGCTTTGGTGATCTTTCCAGCACTGCTTTCCTGTCCGATATCGCCGCGATGAGACATGAAACCCTGCAACCAAGGATATTCAGAACATGACCCAGATGAATGGCC
>CAYUSM010000587.1:0-1798 GCA_964447345.1 uncultured Sulfitobacter sp.
GAGACGGCCTTGGTCGAAAGCCATGGGATAACCCTGGCGGCGGATGCGGCCTTGGTGGTGAAGGTCCGCATTCTCGACAATCAGGTGACGATCAGCCTCGATACATCAGGCGAGCCGTTGCACCGGCGCGGCCACAAGGAGGCGGTGGGCAAAGCCCCGTTGCGCGAAAGCATGGCTGCCTTGTTTCTCCGACAGATGGCATTTGATGGCACACAATCGGTGGTGGACCCGATGTGCGGCTCGGGCACATTTCTGATCGAAGCGGCAGAGATCGCGGCGGGGCTGCAACCGGGGCGGTCGCGGTCCTTTGCCTTTGAAAAGCTCGCCAGCTTCGATACGGATGCCTTCGCGGCGCTGACGCGCCTTGGCGGCAGTGGTTCGCCGCGAGGCATGTGCTTCGGCTCCGACCGGGATCAGGGGGCAGTGGCAATGGCCACCGCGAACGCCGAACGTGCAGGCGTGGCGAAGTGGTGCAGCTTTGCCTGCCATGGAGCGGCGGAGGTGCGCCCGCCCGACGGGCCTCCCGGGTTGGTCATGGTTAACCCGCCTTACGGCGGACGGGTCGGCAACAAGAAGCTGCTCTACGCGCTTTATGGATCGTTCGGGGAGACCATGAGGGCGCATTTCCGTGGCTGGCGCATTGGTCTTGTGACTTCCGAACCTTCATTGGCCAAGGCGACAGGATTGCCATGGAAACCGAAGGGACCGCCGGTGGCGCATGGGGGCATGAAGGTCTGGTTGTGGCACACCGGTCCTTTGTGACAGACGGCAATGAGCGCGGTGCAGACCTTTGGCCGTTGGCCTTATGCAACCGTTGTTGCATGAATTGTATTGGAAAGATGAAGCACAGGGTCCCACTTCATCTTTCCAATACAATTCCAATCCGACACATGCATCAGGGGCAACGGTCGGGTTAAAGATTTTCCTGCTGCGGCATGCCCAAGACGTGAAAGCCCCCATCCACGCGGATGATCTCACCCGTGGTGCAGGCCCCGGCGTCCGAGGCCAGATAGACCGCTGTGCCGCCCACCGCCTCCAGCGTGGCATTGGCGCGCATCGGGGCGTTCTGATCAGTGTGCTTGTAGGTCTTGCGCGCGCCACCGATGGCCGCACCGGCGAGGGTCTTCATCGGACCAGGGGAGATGGCGTTTACGCGGATGCCCTCGGGGCCCAGATCATTCGCCAGATAACGTGTGGCGCTTTCGAGCGCGGCTTTGGCCACGCCCATAACGTTGTAATTGGGCACCACGCGGTTGGAGCCCTGATAGGTCAACGTCAGCAAGGTGCCGCCGTTCTCCACCATCAGCGGATGGGCGCGGCGGGCCACCTCGATAAAGCTGTAGGCGGAGATGTCCATGGAATGCTTGAAGTTCGCGCGCGAGGTATTGAGGAACCGGCCCGTCAGTTCCGATTTGTCGGAGAAGGCGATGGCATGCACCACGAAATCAATAGTGGGCCAGCGTGCCGCCAGCGCCTCAAACGCGGCATCCAGGGACGCATCGTCAGTCACGTCCACATCGACCATGAAGTCCGAACCAACGCTTTCCGCAAGCGGCTTCAGGCGGCTGCCAAAGGCCTCGCCCTGATAGGTGAACGCCAGCTCAGCCCCGGCTTCCGCCATGGCCTTGGCGATGCCCCAGGCAATGGAGCGTTCGTTGGCCACGCCCATGATCAGGCCGCGCTTGCCTTTCAAAAGGTCTGACATGATCCTACTCCCGATACTTTGAAAGGATCATTGATCCGTTGGTGCCGCCAAACCCGAAAGAATTGGTCATCACTGAATCAAGTCCGGCGTTTT
>CAYUSM010000588.1:0-1792 GCA_964447345.1 uncultured Sulfitobacter sp.
ATCCCGCGCAGCTGCACCCCGTCCCAGGGCAGCCGCACGTCCCACTCCCGCGACTGCGGCAAGGGGGCCACCGGCATCACCTGCGCAATCAAGGCATGCAGCCGCGCGGTCCGTGGTCCTTGCGGGGCCAATGCCCGGCAGCACACGTATTCCTCGACAATCGAGCCCTGCTGCTCAAACCCGAAATCTGTGAACGTCCGGTCCCCATCGACCTCAAACAGATAGGGGTCCGCACCGCCCCCGTGCTCGGAGGCCGCCAGCAGCGGCGAATAGCCCGTGACATCGCGATTCTGCCACTGCCAGACATGGGTCAGCTCATGGGCAAAGAGCATCGCCGCGATCAGGTTGATCTCATCGGGGTAGCCCGGCAGGTAGTCTTCCAGATACCAGTCCCGATCAAAAAGCACCCGGTTCCACAGCGCCACGGCAGCGGGCTTGCTGGTCACGATCTCATCCTCAACCGGCGGCAGGATCAGCTCGCGGCAGGTGGTGCGTGGGCGCGGCTTGCGCCGGAAGGTCACCGCCCGTGTCGGCGCGCCGTCGATAAGCCGCGCGCGGTCCATGTCCAGCGTGTCGCCGTGGATCGTGCCCAGAAACGCCCGTTCATTCTGGGTCAGCGCGCGTCCACAGCCCGCGATCCCAAGCATCACCAGCAAAAGAAGCGCCAGCCGCCTCACCGTGCAAAGGTCGCCGTCGCAAGCGCCACCGGCTTGCCCGAAGGCTCCGCCACCAGCCGCGCACGGGCAAAGACCATGGCCTTGCCCGCCCGCGTCACCTCCGCCTCGCAGCGGATGCTGTCGCCTGTTGCGGGCCGCAGGAACTGAGTGTCCAGCGTCACGGTGCCCACCGGCTCCAGCGCGTCAAGGTGTCCGAAACAGGCAAAAACCATCGCCGTATCCGCCAGCGCCGCCAGCGCCTGCCCCGAGACGATCCCGCCAATGCGCATGATGTCCTCGTTGATCGGGATCACCATGGTGCAGCCCTCCGCACCGATCTCCGTGATCTCGATGTTCAACGCGCGCACCCAGGGCGCAAAGCCCTCATCCAGCACTTTATGGGCGGTTTCCGGTGTCATCATATGCCTCGCTTTTGGGTGAGACCCACCCTACGGGCGCAGGTCCATGTTTCAAGCCGCTAACGCGCGCGTGCATTTAAGTGACCGTTCGGTCCCTTTATGGGGCAGCCTGTCGCACCCATCTCTTTATCAGATCGCAGGGCATAAGGTTCTGCGGCACAGACCGCAGCGCCAAGGCGTTGCCGGAAAAGGAGAAAGTCATGCTGAGAGTTGTTTTCCCCACCGTCGTTGGTTTTGTCGCCCTGATGAGCGTTTGGGGCGCCACTGCCGCCACCTACATGATGTGAGCGGCCCGGATGCCGCGCCTGTTCCCCTCGCAGGCCGCGGCATCCGCATTTTCTGCCCCCGTTTGATCCTGATCAGGGCAGGGGCATTTCGCGCCCGTTAGGCTGGGTGCAAAGCAGGAGGGAAATCGATGAAAAACAAACTCTTCCCCGCCATGGTGCTCTGCGCTTTGGCAAATGCAGGTCAGGCACAGGATGCCGCGGTTGGCGAAGCGCTCTATGCCGAACATTGCGCCGTCTGCCACGGTGCGGATGCCGATGGCGGCGGCCCGCTTGGACCTGCGCTGATCCTGCAACCCCCCGACCTGCGCACCCTGACAGCCCGCCACGACGGCGTCTTCCCCCTGGAGCGCGTGGTCACACGCATCGACGGCCGCGATCCGTTGGTCAGCCACGGCTCGCCCATGCCGGTCTACGGACAGTTTTTTGAGGG
>CAYUSM010000589.1:0-1792 GCA_964447345.1 uncultured Sulfitobacter sp.
AACATCATACCCAGCAGACCCCAAAAGAAATCTTCGCCCGGATAGCCTTCGATCCTGCCCACTTCCACATCATCCCTGACGAGGACGAACGTCGGGGTAAAGTGCACGCGACGGGCAAACGCCACATCCGGCGTTTCACCATGCACGTCATAGCGTCGCAGAGGTGCTGCCTGACCTTCCTTGGTCTTGGGATATATGTGTGCGATTTCTTCATTCCAGCGCGCACACCACATGCACCCCTTTTCCTCAGCCATCAGCAGATAGGTGTCCGCCGACGCAGTCAGCGGCAGAAAAGTGGCAAGTGCCAGAACGAAAGCCGCAAGACGCGCCATAAGAGGCTCCGATTGACGGGGTTGGTGTCAGAACATATCCTAATATTTGAATTTATCAAGCTTTGAGGGCCGGGAATCATGTTTGACGTCACATTTGCGGGCGCATTGATCGCGGGTCTGCTTAGTTTTTTATCACCCTGCATCTTGCCGATAGTTCCGTTCTACCTCAGCTACTTGGCCGGCGTTGGCATGAACCAGATCACGGCAGAGGCCGAGGTGACGGGTGCTGTGCGCCGCCGGGCGGTGATCGCAGCTGTCTGTTTCGCGCTTGGCGTCATCACAGTCTTCATGGGGCTTGGCGCCACGGCTTCGATCTTTGGACAGATGGTGCGCGAGTACTTTGACATTCTCCGCTGGATCGCGGCGGCCATTATTATTGCTATGGGCCTCCATTTTCTCGGCGTCATGCGAATCGGCATTCTCTATCGCCAGTTCCGCGCAGATGCGGGAGCGACCTCAAACGTCAGTTTCCTCGGCGCTTACATCATTGGCCTCGCTTTCGCCTTCGGCTGGACCCCTTGTGTGGGACCGGTGCTTGCAGCCATCCTTTTCACCGCGGCAGGTCAAGAGACCGCAGGGCAGGGGGCTTGGCTGCTTTTTGTCTATGGTGCAGGCATGACGTTGCCCTTTGTGATTGCCGCACTCTTCATCGGGCCCTTCATGCGGTTTATGCAGCGTTTCCGCCGTCACCTGCCTCTGATCGAAAAGCTGATGGGCGCGCTGCTCATCCTCTTTGGCGTCCTGATCGCCACCAATTCCATCAACTACATCGCCCAATGGATGCTGGAGCACGTGCCGTGGTTCAGCACCATTGGATAACCTCGGAGGAACGGATCATGACACGACTACTGGCTATTCTTGCTGCACTGGTGTTCGGGTTTCAGACGCTGGCGGCAGAGCTTGGCGATGACGGGCTGCACAAGGCACCGTGGATGCGGGACACTTTCAAGGACCTTTCCGAAGACCTCGCGGAGGCCAATGCCGAAAACAAGCGGCTGATGGTCATCATCGAACAGCGCGGCTGCATATACTGCAAGAAGATGCACGAAGAAGTCTTTGTCGTGCCCGAGATCGCGCAATACATCGAAGACAACTTCTTTGTCGTGCAGATCAACATGTTCGGCGATGTGGAGGTCACGGACTTTGATGGCACCACCTTGCCCGAGAAAGACATGGTCAAGCGGTGGGGCGCGCTCTTTACCCCCAACATCTATTTCTTTCCGAAGGATGTCGGAGAGGGCGTGATGGCGAGCCAAGCCGCCGTTGCCAACATGCCAGGGGCCTTTGGGCGCTACACCACTTTCAACATGCTCAACTGGGTTGTGGAAGAGGGCTATGACGGCGACGAGCCTTTTCAGAAGTATCACGCGCGCAAGTTTGAAGAGCAGAAAGGCTGACCGATTTTCTGCGCCTGCAAACAAATCTAAAAATTCACTTACTTGAATTTGTTGTTGCGTGAA
>CAYUSM010000590.1:0-1789 GCA_964447345.1 uncultured Sulfitobacter sp.
ACAAGACGACGTTCACCGCAGTTTCGTCAATACACGCATTTGGTGTGGCCATTTGTCATGAACATCCGTGCCTGACTGGTTCGGAGGGGCGTGGCTCAAGTGGCTGTGGTTCAAAACAGCGCTTTGAAAAGAAAAACCACGCGTCGGATGCAGCGCAGGCTACTGCTCTTTTCTAACTGTCTTCCAAACATCAATTCAGATGCCCACATGCGGCATATCATCTATCCTCAGGAAAAGCCCTTTGTACCAGTTGGTTGGAGTCGAAAGTAGGGGCACAGGTTACTCCCAAGCTCGAACAAACAAGCTGTAATGCTTGGCATAGACGCGGGTGTTCTACCCTGGGTTGGTAGATCAAAGAGTGAATTATGTCTAAAATGTGGCAGGCCACTTGGGCTGGGGATTCTGAGGTCTTTAATCACAATGAAAAATTATTTGAAGAGATTTGCTGCTGCGTCAGTGATGGCTGTTTTCGCGGGTGCCGCTTCTTCGGCACCTGTCGACTTTTACTTGAGTGGATCAGGTGGCTTGGCGGACTCGTACTCGTTCTTGTCCAACGGCGTAACACTGACGGTTACCGCCGGGTCGTTTAAGGACGGCTTCAATGGAGATAGCGCCAGCATTCAAGACGCGAACGGTGATACAGTGAGCGGCTACACGACGTCAGGCAATGAATACGACGCGAACGCGTTAGTCGGTCAGTATTCGAATGGCTTAGGCGTGACCAATAACGCATATAGCTGCTGGTGGTTTGGTGTCTGCTCAACTGACAATTATCATACCGTTGATGGCAGCAATTGGGATGACTTCTTGACCTTGTCTTTTTCTCAGGCAATTCAACTCACGTCGGCTTCCTTCTCGTACTTTGGGAATAAAGATGACTTCCGGCTCTTCTATGACATCAGCGGCGACGGTGTGTTGGGAGATGACGACTTCATCACCTACAAAGAAGATGACAATCCTTTCGTCGATTTTCCCGTTATCAGCACAAGTCTGATTGGGATCGTGGCAACGGACAAGAATGACCGCTGGAAACTGAAGAGCGTCCACGGAAATATCTTGCCACCGCCGCCACCACCCTCAGTCATACCACTGCCTGCGGGTGGGCTTTTGCTTCTGACAGGCCTGGGTGCATTCGGCTTGATGCGCAGGCGCAAGAGCTGACCTATACTGGGTTTATGGCGCAAAGTCAGTAAACGGCAAGCGTGACGAGAGCGACGGTTCGGACACCTGCGTTTTAGGGTAGACACCCACCGCCAATGTTTGAGCATGCCAAATGTGGGTCCGGCCTGTCAGTTTCTTCGTCAAGATGCTTTTTTTGTGGCGTCGGATGGTTGGGTTGGTGGGCGTCCAGCGTGAGCCCATTGCATTCACACGCCTGCTTGCTGCTGTGCGAAAACTGAAGTCCGGTTAGTGTCTTGTGAACGGAATTTCCACTTGCCTTAGCAAATTGGTCTCCTACACTCTGGGGCGGATGGGGAGATATATTATGACACTGGCTAAAAGAATTTTTGTTGTAGCTTTGTTTTCAACCGGTATGGCAACCTCTGCGGCGGCATTAACGTACCAACCTTTTGATACATCACCTGAATTTCTGGTAACGCCCACTAAACCGTCGCCTAACGATAATGAAATTATTGTCGGGTCTGGAATTGCCAATGGCAGCTTCACGGTAACGGCTGCTAATGACGTCGAAATAGGACAGCGCGCCAAGCTTCGGTTCGACACAAACGGCGTTCCACAGAACCTGACCAACTTCGACGGCACTGACACATACACATTTGATCAAGCT
>CAYUSM010000591.1:0-1787 GCA_964447345.1 uncultured Sulfitobacter sp.
AGGACAAGGTCACCGTTCTCAACGACATGGGCGAACGCTGCGGCGTGCAGGACGTACAGTCCTTTGTGACCGTGCTGGTCCAGTCGGCGGCCTTTGGTACGTCCATCGCCGAAGCTCTTCGGGTCTACGCGGGCGAGATGCGTGACAAGCGCGTGATGCGCGCGGAGGAAGCTGCAAACAAGTTGCCAACAAAGATGACACTTGCCACTATGATGCTCACGGTGCCGCCACTGCTGATCATTCTTGTTGGTCCTTCGGTGCACGGCATCACACAGCTGGGCAACATGTAAGGAACAGACACGACATGTCATCGGTTTTCAGACGCGCAGGTCTCTGCGCTCTGGCGTTTGGCTCAGCACTTGGAATGGCCGCCTGCTCGACGGGCGGCTTTTCTGCGTCCGAGGATCAGGTGTTTGCCCCCGGTGTGAACCAGCGCGCCAGGGCTGAGGACGGGCTGGAAGTCGGCCACCGTCTGATGGCCGCAGGTCAGTTTGAACTGGCCATCAAATCCTTTAACCGCGCGGCTCTGGCCGATGGCATGAACGGCGAAATCCTGTCTGGCCTGGGCAGCGCAAACCTCGGGCTCGGGCGTCTTGGACAGGCCGAACAGCTCCTGCGCCGCGCCGTGCGAGAGGATGGCGATCAACCGGAGGTCTGGAACAACCTTGGCGTCGTACTGATGGAGCGCGGCAAAACCATTGAAGCAGAGCAGATTTTCAAACGCGCCTATGCACTTGATAATGGCGAAAGTGACGCAATTCGTGACAATCTGCGCTTGGCACTCGCAAAATCGGAAAATTCTGGTAACGTAAGCCTTGACGAAGCTAATTATAAACTGGTGCGGCGCGGCGGCGGCAATGTCCTGATCACGCCAGCACTGTGACCCGTAAGGGTCGAGGCAGAGCAGTAAAAAGGACGCAAAATGCGCCACCCTATTCTTATGGCCGCCTGCTTGGCAGGGGCAAGCGTAGTTGCAGGCTGCGCTGAAAAAGACGCAAACGCCACCGTTGAACGGGCCTTCAAGGACGTCAACGTTGTCGATGAGAACAACCTCAACGAAGTGATGCTGACAGTGGCCGACCCCAACGAGGCGGTCAGCTATTTTGAGCGTGCCACAGGCGAAGACCCTGATCGCATCGACCATCAGCGCGGCCTCGCCCTGTCTCTGATCCGTGCAAAGCGCGTGACCGAAGGCGTCGGCGCTTGGAAAAAGGTCACCGAGATGCCGGGTGCGACGCCCGATGATGCCGTTGAATACGCCGACGCGCTGATCCGCTCTGGCGATTGGGCCAACGCTGAAAAGGTTCTGGACGGGGTGCCCCCGACACATGAAACGTTCAAGCGTTACCGTCTTGAAGCCATCGTCGCCGACAGCAACAAGGAATGGAAGAAGGCCGACAGCTTTTACGAGATCGCCGCCGGTCTGACCACCACGCCCGGATCGGTCATGAACAACTGGGGGTATTCCAAGCTGACCCGCGGCGATTTTGCCGAAGCAGAGCGCCTCTTCTCTGACGCGCTGCGTCAGGACAGCACGCTCTTTACCGCAAAAAACAACCTGGTTCTGGCACGGGCCGCTCAGCGGGATTACACCCTGCCCGTCGTGCCGATGACCCAGACCGAACGCGCCCAGCTTTTGCACACCATGGCGCTTTCTGCGATCAAGCGCGGCGACGTGGAAACCGGCAAGGGCCTGCTGCGCGAGGCCATCGATACGCATCCTCAGCATTTTGAGGCAGCCGTGAGGTCCCTGCGTGCGCTAGAGAACGGCTGACGTCGTGATGGCC
>CAYUSM010000592.1:0-1771 GCA_964447345.1 uncultured Sulfitobacter sp.
GAAGTACGCTGATATCCTGACCGGGATCATGGGAGCGGACATGGCGCTCATTCCGGCGGAGTATGATCGGGCTGTGGTGACGGAATATCCCGGCGGTGTTACCGGGCATAGCCATCCATCGGTCGATCAGTTCTGGATGGGACTTCGGGCGTCTTTTCCCAATGCTACGTTCCAGGTGGATCACGTGATTGGGCGCGATGACCCGCGGATGCCACCGCGGGCGGCGGTGCGCTGGTCGCTGACCGGCAAGCATGATGGCTGGGGCAGCTTTGGCACACCGACGGGCAAGGATGTCTATGTGCTGGGGATCAGCCATGCCGAGTTCGGGCCCTGGGGGCTTCGGCGGGAATACGTGATTTATGATGAGGCGATGGTCTGGAAACAGATTTTGCTGCAGACGGGATAGGGGATGCAGGTTCTGTTGAAATCGGTAAGGAATGCGGCGCTTGCACTGGGGGTGTTGACCGCTCCTGCGGCGGCGCAGGAATTGCTGCGTTTTGACATGGAGCAGATACCGCTGGCCGATATCAACCTTGAAGGCGGGCTGTTCATCGCGACCTTGTACGAGCAGGAAGCTCCGTTTTCGTCTGTGCTGGTGTTGGAGTGTCAGGATTGTGAACAGCCCACAGAAGCTGTGGTCGGTGTTCAAGTGCCAGAGCCTGGCGCTGACACGCACTTCCGGGCGGACCCGCTCAGCTATTTGAGCCAGCTCAATCAGGATTGCCATGCGGTGGCCGTGGCGTGCCAAGTCACTCAGGCAACCGCCGGCGGGCTCAAGGGCTATGCCTATGTCGCACGGTATGAAGATGGCCTCGCTTTGGTGGAGCAGACGTATTTCTCGAACGGATTGCGCTTTGTGATCATCGCGTCCGGGCCGTCGCTTGAGATGAACCAGGCCAATGTCGCGACCCTGCTCAGGATCGCGGGGCCATATGTCTCCGGGCAGAAGCAATGACCTCTTACGCCGATATCATGTTCACGCCAGACGTGCTGGCCGAACAGGAGCGCATTGGCAGCCGGGGGAAGTATGACAGCCGGTATCAGGCCAAGCAGGATGAACCGCTGGGTCCGGATGAACAGGCGTTTCTGACTTCGCGCAGCACGCTCTACATCGCATCGGTGAATAGCGATGGCTGGCCCTATATACAGCATCGCGGCGGGCCGGTGGGTTTCGTGAAAGTACTTGATCCGATGACCATCGGATTTGCGGACTACCTTGGGAACCGGCAGTTGATCACCAAGGGCAATCTGGCGGGTGATGACCGGGTGTCAGTCTTTGCCATGGATTATGCCCGCAAGGCCCGGTTGAAGCTGCAAGGGCATGCCACCTTGCAGGATGCTGAAGACGCGCCGGAGCTGGCCGAGCAACTCGCGACTGAAGGGCAAGGCCGCGTGCAGCGGGTGATGACCATCCGCATCATCGCCTGGGACTGGAATTGCCCGCAGTTCATCACGCCGCGGTTCGATCAGGCGGAGATGACAGCGCTCATCGGGCCGGAGTTGTCGCGGTTGGAGGCAGAGAATGCTGAGCTGCGCGCGCGGCTTGAGGCCCTGGAGGGCAAGGGATGAGAGCGTTGGCGCGGCAGCTTGCCCCCACACACGGGTATCTGGCCAGTCGGCGGGCGCGGCGGCTCAACCTGCGTCCGCCGGGAATGTAAGGGTGATCTGATCAACCAACCCAACACCATTACATTCAGGAATACGTTCAAATGACACCACAAGACATGGAATCCCGCATCGTTCGCTACGGCGATCTGAAACCCTGCAAGAC
>CAYUSM010000593.1:0-1763 GCA_964447345.1 uncultured Sulfitobacter sp.
GCAGCCATACGGTCTGCGCGGTGATGACGGCAGAATTTCTGGCCTATTCGAAATACGTCGGCAATGACCTGAGCACCCCGCGCCCAGAGTTTGGCTTTGCAGGTCTCAACCCTGGCGATCCGTGGTGCCTTTGTGCAGGCCGTTTCATGCAGGCCGCGGACGAGGGCTGCGCGCCGCGCGTGCATCTGGAAGCCACACACAAACGTGCACTGGAGATCGTCCCGCTGGATGTGCTGAGGGCGCATGCTGCATGAGCCTTGTCAGTGAACACCAAAAGGACGCGGTCCTTACCCTGACGCTGGGCGCAGCCCCGGCGCACCCACTCTCATTGGGCATGATCCGGGACCTGCATTCTGCACTCGACAGGGCCGCCGTAGACGATACGGCGCGGCTGGTGGTGATCGAAGGGCCGGGTCATATCTTCTGCGCTGGCCACGACCTGAAGGAAATCGCGCGCCACCGGGATGACGCCGATGACGGCAAGGCCTACCTGACCGAGCTTTTTGTCGCCTGCGGTGAGATGATGCAGGCCATCGTCGCGATGCCGCAGGCGACGCTCGCCCGGGTTGAGGGCATCGCGACAGCGGGCGGTCTGCAACTGGTCGCCTCCTGTGATCTGGCCTTTGCCACACCAAACGCCACATTCGCCCTGCCGGGCGTCCAGAACGGCGGGTTTTGTACCACCCCATCGGTCGCCGTGGGCCGCGCCGTGGGGCGCAAAGCGCTGATGGACTTGGCGTTGTCGGGGAAACCAAAAGATGCCTATTGGGCGCTGCGCACAGGGCTGATCAACGATGTGCTGCCTGCCGAGGACATCGACGCGCGGATTGCCGCTTTTGCCGAAACGCTTTCACGCGCCCATCCCGCCGCCGTCGCAGCCGGGAAGCGGATGACCTATCAGCAGCTGGAGATGCCGCTGGCGGACGCTTATGCCGCCGCGACCGAGGTGATGATCGGACACTTCATGGACCCGGTGCGCATCGCCCACGAGCGCGAACGCTGGGGTGCCAAGGCCTAAGCGAACTCACCCATCTCGAACCCCAACGCGCGGGCCACGGTAAAGATGTCCTTGTCGCCGCGCCCACACATGTTCATGCAGATGATGTGGTCTTTAGGTAAATCGGGCGCGATCTTGCAGACATGGGCCAGCGCATGGCTTGGCTCCAGCGCGGGGATGATCCCCTCCTGTTCACAGCAAAGCTGGAAGGCGGCCAGCGCCTCCTTGTCGGTGATCGAGACATATTGCGCGCGACCGATCTCGTGCAGCCAAGCGTGTTCTGGCCCGATGCCAGGATAGTCGAGACCGGCAGAGATGGAGAAACCTTCGAGGATTTGCCCGTCGTCGTCCTGCAGAAGATACGTCCGGTTCCCGTGCAGCACGCCTGGACGGCCCCCGGTGAGCGAGGCGCAGTGCTCCATCTTTTCATTCACGCCTTTGCCACCAGCTTCGACACCGATGATCGCGACGTCCTTGTCATCAAGGAAGGGATAGAACAGGCCCATCGCATTCGACCCGCCCCCGATGGCCGCAATCACCGTGTCAGGGAAGCGCCCCTCGGCAGCTGTCATCTGCTCACGCACTTCCTTGCCAATGATGCTTTGAAAATCACGCACCATCGCCGGATAGGGGTGTGGGCCCGCAACTGTACCGATACAGTAAAAGGTGTCGCGGACATTGGTCACCCAGTCGCGCAGGGCGTCGTTCATTGCGTCTTTCAGCGTGCCACGGCCTGAGGTCACGGGCACAATCTCGGCTCCCAGCA
>CAYUSM010000594.1:0-1755 GCA_964447345.1 uncultured Sulfitobacter sp.
GCGCTGCACAACCGGCGCGACAACATGTACAAGTTCGACAATCCGCAGCTGCCAACGCTGCAGCCGTGGATCAACGCCAGCGGCAAGACCTCGCGTCAGTTGTTTGTGCGCAACCCCTATTACCACCGCATCGACGCGCGTGGCGTGCAGTTGCCCTACATTGACGTGGTGAACATGACGATTGTGGGCGGCGGATTGGTTGCGGCCAAGGCGAATGCCGGGGAAGTGGATTTGCAGGCGCGCGGGCTGTCGTTTCCCGATATCGCGATCCTGAAGAAGGGCGAAGAGGACGGGGCGGACTATCGCACTTTCCTTTGGGCCAGCGGGGTGGCAAGCCAGATCGCGATCTATCCCAACCTCAACTTCAAAGACCCCGTGTGGCGCGAGGTGATGCGCGACGTGCGGTTCCGGCGGGCGCTGAGCATGGGGATTGATCGGCGCATGATCAACCGGGCGCTTTACTTTGGCCTGGCGGCTGAAGGGGGGATGACGGCACTGTCCTCAAGCCCGCTTTACATCGAAGAAGACCTGATGATGTGGTCGGAGATGGATATTCAGGCAGCCAACGCGCTGCTGGATGAGATGGGTCTGACAGAGCGCACGCCGACCGGCTTGCGCAAGCTGCCGGACGGGCGGCCCATGGAGTTTGTCGTGGAGACCGCAGGCGAACGACAGGAGGTGGAGAACGCGCTGGCCATTGTCACCGACACCTGGCGCGATCTGGGTATCTCTTTGGTCATGCGGCCACTGGACCGGGACATCCTGCGCAACCGCGTCTATGCGGGCGTGAGCATGGCGGCGGTCTGGTACGGCTGGGACAATGGGTTGCCGACGGCGGGGACTTCGCCCAAGTACCTGGCACCCACCAATCAGGAGTTCTTTGCCTGGCCGATGTGGGGGCAGTACTATGTCACGGCAGGCAGCGCCGGGGAGCCGCCTGATCTGGAACCGGCCAAGGAGCTGCTGGCGCTGGCCGATGACTGGGCGCACACCACGGATCGCGACAAACGTGCGGCCATCTGGAAAGAGATGCTGGATATCCATGCCGAACAGCAGTTTGGCATTGGCATCCTGTCAGAAGCGCCGCAGCCTGTCGTCGTATCCAAGAACCTGCGCAACGTGCCGGAGGTGGCGATCTGGGCCTATGATCCGGGCGCGCATTTCGGGGTGCACAGGGTCGATGAGTTCTACTTTGAAGAACCCTTCGAGCAGGTGACGCAATGATGCTTTTGCGCTACGCGGTGTTTCGACTGCTGTCGATGCTGCTGACGCTGTGGGTCGTGTCGATCCTGGTCTTTATCATCATCAACCTGCCGCCGGGGGATTACCTGAGCAACCAGATCGCGGAGCTGCGCGCGACGGGACAGGCCGAGGGGATCGCCAAGGTCGAATTCCTGCGCAAGGAATACGCGCTGGATCGGCCCATTTGGGAGCAATACTTCATCTGGGTCGGGATGCTGCCGGGGCCCAATGGTT
Organism: uncultured Sulfitobacter sp.; assembly: GCA_964447345.1. GTDB lineage: Bacteria > Pseudomonadota > Alphaproteobacteria > Rhodobacterales > Rhodobacteraceae > Sulfitobacter. The sequence continues at coordinate 1,477 of CAYUSM010000594.1, forward strand.
TTTCGGGGCTGTTGCAGGGGGACTTTGGCTGGTCATTCGAATTTGACCGTCCGGTGGGCGAGATCGTGGGCGATGCGCTCTGGCTCACCGTGCTGGTGAACCTTGCTGCTGTGTTGTTTGTTTATGCGGTGGCCTTGCCCTTGGGCATTCTGGCAGCGGCGAAGTCCGAGACCTGGGTGGACTACACCGCTGGTTTCGTTGGGTATCTGGGATTGGCCACACCAAACTTCCTGCTGGCGCTGATTCTGTTTTACTACGGCAACAAGTATTTCGACCTGC
>CAYUSM010000595.1:0-1755 GCA_964447345.1 uncultured Sulfitobacter sp.
TTGCGGCGGCGAATCGGAATTGGCCGGGGGTGTTGGAGTAGTGTCTGCTGCGCGGGCCGAAGCGGACGTTCTTCTGCGACAGTGAAGGTCAGTTTTCGGTCACGTATTCGTTCCATGACAAAGGCGACGGAAGCTGACAGGGCGAAAAATCAATACGCAAGACCCTACGTCCAGATGCGACTTTTGCTGGCTTTGAAGAGTGCAACGTAAGCATCTTGAGTACCAACAAGTCACCGCGCTTAGCCGAGCAAGCCTCGATAGGGTAGGTATTTGCCATCTCCTCCGCTTTTGCGGATGGAATTACGCCTTGGCTATGGCTTCCCACAGCAATTTCCATCGCGCCATTTGATTGGTGTGTGTCGTCTAGGTGAACGCGGACGAAAAGCATCTCGTCCAAGACAGATTGCGGAGGTTCGCAATGCCAAGTGCCGGACTTGCTGGTCCAATTCTTATATCCGGGGATATCGGCCTTCTCAGCAACCGCGATGACACGGTCCTGATGCCAAGGCACGCCCCAGTTGGCGCTTTCCGATTTGTTGAACGCGACAACTCGCACAGGCACCGCTTCGGGCGTGAGACGTCGCACTGCACGCAGTAGTGAACTTTCCTCTGACAACGCGGCTTTCAACGACTTCGAGACACTAAGTCTTTGTCCTGCTTTCGCAGCGGCTGAGGTCGCACTGTCGAAGAGCACAAGGTCGTCTTCCGAGACAGCGTTTCTGAACCAAACCCGGCCACTACTTTCAAATTCGTTACCGAGTGATTGCTCCGTTGCCATTTTTTCCTACTCTTCTGGTGTAGTCATAGAGCTGACATTGGCTGCGCTGTAGAAAACTTGCAACTTGGGGCTCTCAGCCGACATTGACAGATTGGCTTTTCATTCGCAGCATAGCTGGGTTCGCTTCACACTTCTCCACATAAGAAAGGCCCCGCGCCGAATGCGCGGGGCCTTTCAATAAGCCTTGATGGGCAACCGTTACTTGTCGTCGTCGCCTTTGAGCGCCGCGCCAAGGATATCACCCAGGGATGCACCGGAGTCAGAGGAGCCATACTGCTCAACCGCTTCCTTCTCTTCGGCAATCTCGCGCGCCTTGATGGAGACACCCAGACGGTGTGCCTTGGCGTCCACGTTGGTCACGCGCACGTCGACCTTGTCACCGACAGAGAAACGCTCGGGGCGCTGCTCGGCACGGTCACGGCTGAGGTCGGAGCGGCGGATGAAGGACTTCATGCCTTCGTATTCCACTTCGATCCCGCCATCCTCGATGGAGGTCACGGTCACGGTCACGATGGAGCCGCGCTTCACGCCGCCAGTCGCTTCGGCGAACTTGTCACCGCCCACGCCTTTGATCGAGAGCGAGATGCGCTCTTTCTCGACGTCCACTTCAGAGACAACCGCCTGCACGACGTCGCCCTTGCGGTAGTCCTGAATGGCTTCCTCGCCACGCTGGTCCCAGCTGAGGTCGGAGAGGTGCACCATGCCGTCGATGTCGCCGGGCAGGCCCACGAACAGACCGAATTCGGTGATGTTCTTGACTTCGCCTTCGACTTCCGTGCCCTCGGGGTGTGTTTCTGCAAACACTTCCCATGGATTGCGCATGGTCTGCTTGAGGCCCAGCGAAACGCGACGCTTTGCACCGTCGATTTCCAGCACCATGACTTCCACTTCCTGAGAGGTGGAGACGATCTTGCCCGGATGCACGTTCTTCTTGGTCCAGGACATCTCGGAGACGTGGACCAGACCTTCGACGCCGG
>CAYUSM010000596.1:0-1746 GCA_964447345.1 uncultured Sulfitobacter sp.
AAACTGCCCGTCACGCGCGGCAGGAAACGCACGCGCCAGCCCGCGCGGCGCAATAACCCGGCTTCGACAAAATCATGGCTCAGGATCAGGTCATCCCGACCGCGCGCCGTCAGATGCGGCAGTCCTGCGCTTTCCGCAAAAGCCCGCGTGCGGATGATCGCATTGTGACCCCAGTAATTCCCTTCGGAGCGCGACCACAGCGCCAGCCCTTCCGCCAGCAGCCAGCCGTAGGCGACATTGGAAAACTGCTGGAACCGGGCAAAAAGCGTCTCTGCCCCGATCAGCATCGGAAAGCTCTGAATGAGCCCGGCATCAGGATCAGCGGAAAGCTCTGAGGCCAACCGCTCAATCGCCCGCCCCGACATCAGACTGTCGGCGTCCAGTACCAGCATCGCCTCATATTGCGCGCCCCAGCCGGTCACCCAATCCAGGATATTGCCGACCTTCTTGTCGGTGTTTGCAGCCCTCCGGCGGTAGTGCACAGGGCAGGGGGCCTCAGCCGCCAGCCGCTGATAGGCCTGCCACTCCTGTGCAGCGATCTCCTCGTCCCGCGTATCGGACAGCACAAAAAGCGTGTACCGATGCGGCCCCTTGCGCCCGGCCAGATCGTCCAGCATGGCCGCTGCGTTGCCAAAGACATCCCAGGGCACCTCGTTATAGACCGGTACCAGCAACGCGACGTCGAGCGGTGCCACAGCCCCCTTCGGTCGGCTGTCCGCTTCTTCCCGCGCAAGCAATCCCGCAATCGCCACGCCAACCGTGCTGACGGACAAGGTGACCCAGACAAAGGTCGCGCCGATCATCGTCAGCAGCGCCCATTCCAACCCTGTCATTCCCGCACCCGACAGCCAGCCATAGATGCCATAGACCAGAAAGGCCGTTCCCATCAGCGCTGGCACAAAGGTCGCCACCCGCCACCATGTAGGGCGCGCAGGCGAGGGCGCACTCGCCCGTCGCTTGGGGGCCGCCGTCAAATCCTGCGCGCGCATCTCCAGCGGGGCGCGCGGCGGCATGGCGATATGCAGCGGTGCCTCGTTCACGATCACACCGTCCACCGATAAAGCCAGACTTCGCTGAGCGGCTCACCCGCCAGCCGCAACTGTGCACGGAACTCTGCAAAGGTCGCGTCACCCGGCATAAAGGTAAACGCCAGCCGCGGCCCGCCGGTCTCTGGATTGCGCTGCACGATCCCCGGCGTCACCTCCCCCTGAGAGGATCGCACAAGGATTTCGATCTCGCTCAGATCCTCGGGCACCCGGTCGGACGGCGCAAAATCAATCGCAATGATCTGCCCGCCTTCGGGCCGTCCGCCCATCGCCGTGTTCAGCACCTTCACCGGTACATCTGCCGTTGCCGCCACCGGGTCCGCCCCCCAATGCAGTGTATAAGTCATTGTGTGTTCGGAACCGGCAAGGATTGGCGTCGATGGCCGCCAGTAGCTCACAATATTGTCGTATATCTCCAAGTCGGCGGGGATTTCTACCAGCGTGACAGAGCCGCGCCCCCAATCTTCTCCCGGTGTTATCCACACTGCGGGACGATTGTGATAAAGCGCTTCCAGATCATTGAAATCCGAGAATTGCCGCTTGCGCTGGCAGAGGCCAAAGCCACGTGGATTGTTATCTGAAAACGCGCTGATCTGCAGCGTCGTCGGGTTGGACAGCGGTCGCCAGATCACCTCGCCCGCGCCATTGTGAATGAGCAGCCCGTCGCTGTCATGCACCGCCGGACGGAAATCCGAAAACC
>CAYUSM010000597.1:0-1742 GCA_964447345.1 uncultured Sulfitobacter sp.
CGCGCTGTCTCTCCCCTCTTAGAACAGAGTCTTGCTTGGGAACAGGGCGGTCCACCGTCTTGTTGTTGGTATTGCCCAGAATGCCGCCTGCAGGGGCCACAAATTCAGGATTGGCCGCATAGGGCATCATGCCCTGCCATCGGTTCGATGCGATCCAACCGGGCGTTGGCATGCGCCCCTGGCTTTGATGCGCGGCGTCCCGGCGGGGCATGGCGCCAATGGTCTTCATTGCGATGTTTTCGCGGTCCACCAGCGTCAGGTTCTGTGAGGGGGCAATGTAGGTTTCAGCGGCCGCCAATCCTTCTTCGACAGATTTCGCCTCCATCAGCTGCATCGCGGCGGCAAGCGAGGTGTCGCGTGCACTGAGGTTCGTCCAGTTCAAGGTTGTCACATGACCGGGCGGCGTGATGCTGGCCAAGTTGTAATGGGTGCCGGGCATCACCGGGCCATTGTCCGTCCAGCGTAGGGTCAGCGTGATCGGTTCGGCATCCTTGACGGTGATGATGGATGCGCGCGAGGTAAAGGTCTTGAACCCGTTTGGCGTGCGGTACTCTTCGGGATTGTCCGGATTCAGCTCCTCGATATAGACGTCGACATCATCGAGATATGACGAGGTCAGCCCCCATCCCAAAGCATCAGACCGGCCCGTCAAAACAACAGGCATGCCGGGGATCGTCCCGCCGATGACACCACCCGATGCAAGTTCGAGGCGGGCCAAATACCAGATTGCGGGGGCGGTGAAGCCCAGATGCGGATCGTTGGCCAGAAGCGTGCCACCGGAGGCCGACCGGGACGGGGCAGCAGCCCAGGCATTGGAGGCACCGGCCAGCGCTTGCGGCTTGAAGGGAGTGAGTGGATGCGGGTCAAGCGGCAGGTTTTGCGCGTGGCGTCTTACACCGGGGGCCAGGGAAGCATATTCGGGCAGCGCTGCCACGCCAGCGCCGGGGCTGAGCGGCAAGATATCATCCAGCCGGTCCTGATCTGGCAAGGCCAATGACGTACGGGCGCGGATCACCTCAGCGGACAGATGGCCGGAAAGCTGCACACCCATCAGCTTGGTGATCGCAATGGAATCTGCTGGTCGCCAGGGTGCCATGGGCGCATTGAAAAGCAGCATCTCCGGCGCACCGCGTCCCAGTGCCTCGGTATTGATCTGGTCCAGACGGGCGTTGACACCGGCAGCATAGGCTTCAAGCGCCGCCTTGGTCTTGGGATCAAGCGCCTCGGCGGACTGGACCGACAGGGTGTAGATGTCGAACCGCCGCATGATCTTGTCGATCTCAAGCGTCGGTGTGCCAAAAACCTCGCTCAGCCTGCCTTGCGCCGTGCGCCGCAGGCTGATCATCTGCCACATCCGGTCCTGCGCATGGGCAAAGCCGAGGCCGAAGAAAACGTCGTGGTCCGACGCCCCGAAGATATGCGGCACATTGGCGTTGTCGCGCACGATCTCCACCGGTGCGGTCAGGCCGCGTACGGTCACATTATCGGTGTAGTCCGGCAGGGAGCGCGAGGCGAGCCAGTAGACAGTGACAACAGCCAGAACACTCAACACAATCAGCGTAGCGGTGAGGCGGACAAGCCAGCGAAAGATCAGGGCCATTCAGGTCTCCGGTCGGGTCCGCGCAAGCTTGGTTTGACCGCCGCGCGCGGGATGTTAGGTGTTGGCTGAATTATCGTAACTCAACTACAAGGAAAAGCAGATGGCAAAGGTCGCATTTTTGGGTCTGGGTGTGATGGGCGGA
>CAYUSM010000598.1:0-1740 GCA_964447345.1 uncultured Sulfitobacter sp.
TCGGAATACCCTTTGATCAGGCGGCGGTTCTTCAGCAGTTCCACCGCCAGCGCATAGTCCTCATCCAGCACCGACAGACTGTCGCGCAGCCAGGCTTCCAGATGCGCCACCTCGACCTCATGCCGCCGGGTCTTGAGCCGGTAGCCTTTCAGTCCGCCCAGAAAATGCAGCATCAGGAAGGACCGCAGCGTGTGCGTGCGCAGCCGCCGCCCCTTGTTGAACAGCCGGTCGAGCCGCGCCATGCGCGCCGGAGACGCCTCCCATTTCGCGCCCATCTTTGCAGGCATCATGCTGGCCACCTCTTCGGCGCGCGGGTGAAAGAACTCGGTCAGTTCGATCAGGTTGCTGTCCGTCGCGTTCATCTCGTCATGGATGCGGGCAAAGCGGGAGCGGCGGGTTTTCAGGTCAGCCACGCGAATGATGTCATCGTAGGCCATGGCGTTGGCGATATACTTGGCCGCTGTGACACTCAGCTCCCAGTTCTGCGCAGCAGTGTCGCGGGCTATGACGCCGTCCAGACGGTCCAGATAGACCGCACCGTAGGCGCAATCCTGAAAGTCCACGACCTTCATCAGCCCCGCCTGCGCGATCCACTGCACCGGGCCGGGCAGCGCCTCAGACCGTTCGATCAACGCCTGCCATCTGCGCATTTCCCTGGCAGGGCCAACCAGTTTCATCGGCTCCTGGCAGCCCTCGCCCGCCAGCTGCGGCTCTCCATGCTGTGCCGCTTCAAACCCCGCCGCAAAGGCTTTCAGTGAGGCTTCAACGCCCTTACCGCTTGCGCGAATGGCATCTTCAAACGCCTCTCGCTTGAAAGGAAGCGCACCAGAGCCTGCCAACGCCCCAAACAGGCTCGAAGAGATGACCGATCCTTGCTGAACGGCCAGCCGGTCCATATCCGCCAGGATCAACTGCTGCGCGGCCACTTCGGCGGCGGCACGCACCTCTTCGGCATTGGCAATCCCGTCGCCGGGGGCCATCTTCTCGGATACCGCCAAGGCGCGATGGGTCGAGCCAATCAGCACGGTCCGGTCAGGCGTTACGAAACCGCGCATCACCGCGCGGCCCACTTCCATCATCTCTGCTGCAATCAGCACATCCACATCGCCACCCGCCGGGGCCAGTGCAAAGACCGGCTCCATGTCCGACTTCGGCGTCATCTCGACGTAGTAGATCGTCGCCCCCGTGCGCTGCGCGACACCCGCGACCGAGGTCGCCTGACAGGCATAGCCCTGGCTGCGCGCCAGCGATTCAATCCAGTTGGTGAGCACGCCACCGCCCTGCCCGCCCACGGCCATCACCGCCAGCTTGATGATCTGGCCGACGCGCGCATCCGGCGTCTTTTGCGGCAAGGGCATGTTCACGTCAGCGCCCCCATGGGTGGCTGTGGTGCTGCCGTCGCCCCGCTCGGGGCCGCCGCCGCAACGCCGCTCATGCGCAGACGTTTGCCGTCGCGCCGCTTTTGCAGCCAGCCGATCACCCGGTTGCGCAATCCTGCGCGCCAGCTTTCAAAGCCGCCGGGGTTATGCACCACATCCGCGCGGTAAAACGATGGGCAGAGCACGGCGGCATCCGCCACCTCGCCACAGTTCCCGCAGCCCACACAGGTCTGATCAATATGCGCAATCGGATCGTCGCGCAGCGGGTCGTCCAGCTTTTTGAGCGACAACGACGGACAGCCCGACAGCCGGATACAGGCGTGATCCCCGGTGCAGATGTTCTCATCCACGCCAAAGCGCG
>CAYUSM010000599.1:0-1736 GCA_964447345.1 uncultured Sulfitobacter sp.
ATCTACAAGATGGTCGAGGACATCTGCGGCAAGGAAGGGGTGAAATACTTCCCCTATATCATGACGCTTTTCATGTTCATCGTTTGCGCCAACTTCCTCGGTCTGATCCCGACATCTTTTACCACCACCTCGCATTTCGCGGTGACGGTCGTGCTGGCGCTGGCGGTGTTCCTCACCGTGACGATTCTTGGTTTCGTCAAGAATGGCGCGGCTTTCCTGAGCCTGTTCTGGGTCTCCTCCGCGCCTTTGGCTTTGCGGCCCATCCTTGCGGTGATTGAGATCATTTCCTACTTCGTGCGCCCCGTCAGCCATTCCATTCGTCTGGCTGGCAACGTCATGGCGGGCCACGCGGTGATCAAGGTTTTTGCAGGTTTCGCGGCACTGACTGCCGTGTCGCCGGTGGCCGTTCTGGGCATCACTGCAATGTATGGTCTGGAGGTCCTTGTGTCCTTCATTCAGGCCTACGTTTTCACCATTCTGACGTGCGTCTACCTGAAAGACGCGCTGCATCCGCATCACTAATTCGGGCGATCTGAAACCCGTCCAAAACGCAACTTCCAACGCATAGGAGAATTATCATGGAAGGCGAACTCGCACACATCGGCGCAGGTCTGGCAGCAATCGGTTCCGGCGCAGCCGCAATCGGGGTGGGCAATGTGGCAGGCAACTACCTGGCAGGCGCACTGCGCAACCCCTCTGCTGCTGCATCCCAGACAGCTACACTTTTCATCGGTATCGCGTTTGCGGAAGCGCTGGGCATCTTTGCCTTCCTCGTCGCTCTGCTGCTGATGTTCGCCGTCTAAACGAAAACTGGACTCCTTGCGTGCAGGCGGGACCATCCCGCCTGCGGTCAGGCCCCGTTTTTGAGGAGACGCCGACATGGCAACCGAACCAATTGACACTGAACTCGCCGGGACCTGCGTAGGCCCCGATGGCTCAGCCATCGGCATGCCGCAACTGTGTTTCGACTGGTGGGGCAACCAGATTTTCTGGCTGGTGCTCACGCTGATCGCGATCTACCTGATCCTGTCCCGCGTGGCACTGCCGCGCATCGGCGCGGTTCTGGCTGAGCGGTCGGGCACGATTACCAATGATCTTGCTGCCGCAGAAGACCTCAAGGCGAAGGCTGTTGAGGCGGAAGAAGCGTACAACAAAGCACTTGCTGATGCCCGCGCGGAAGCACAACGGATCGTGGATGAGGCAAAGGCCGAGATCAAAAGTGATCTGGACGTCGCAATCGCCAAGGCTGATGCCGAGATTGCCGCCAAAGCTGCTGAGTCTGAGAAGGCCATCGCTGACATCCGTGCCTCCGCTTTGGAGAACGTGAAAGTGGTCGCCAAGGACACCGCGAAAGAGATCGTCGCCGCACTCGGTGGCGAAGCAGATGCCAAGGCGGTGAATGCCGCCGTCGATGCCCGGATGAAAGGTTAAGCCATGCGTTATACCCTCACCGCCGCGCTGACGCTGTTTTTCGCAACACCTGCGCTTGCCGCCAAAGGCCCGTTCTTTTCACTGAAGAACACGGACTTTGTTGTGCTGTTGGGCCTTTTGGTCTTCATTGGCATCCTTGTCTATTTCAAGGTTCCTGGCCTGATCGGTGGCATGCTCGACAAGCGTGCCGCAGACATCAAGGCCGAGCTGGACGAAGCCCGAAAGCTGCGTGAAGAAGCACAGACCCTGCTCGCCTCCTATGAGCGCAAGCAGAAAGAAGTGCAGGAGCAGGCGGACCGCATCGT
>CAYUSM010000600.1:0-1734 GCA_964447345.1 uncultured Sulfitobacter sp.
CCGACAGAGCCCGAAACGGCTGATGCCGAAGCGGAAGAGGAAGACCGTCCGCAAGTCGCAATGATCGCCCCCTCCGCACGGCCCCAGATTGGCACGCCCGGCATCACCCTGACCGACCGCAACAACGGCGTGGTCGTCAACCGCCTTGGAATCTCGTCAGACGATGCCGAACCCCAACCTGTGACGATCATCACCGAAGAGGGCGCGACCAACCCCAATCAGGATGCCCGTCCCATCGCCCGCCACGCAGAGCCATTCGCGAACCCTGAAAGCAAACCGCTGATGAGCATTGTCCTGATCGACAATGGTACCGGCCCCACCACGGGACGCGCCGGACTTGCCGCGCTTCAGAATTTCCCCAACGCGATCACTTTTGCCGTGGACAGCAGCCTGCCTGACGCGGCGGACCGCATGGCGCTTTATCGCGCGGAGGGCTTCGAAGTGCTGGCAATGATCGACCTGCCGTCTGGTGCTCAGGCCACAGATGTGGAGACGACACTGGGCGTGACGCTGGCACAGATGGGTGAAGTTGTGGGTGTGCTTGAAGGCACGGATGCGGGGCTGCAAGGCTCACGTGTCGTGGCCGATCAAGTGACGGCGATACTGGCTGAGACGGGCCATGGCCTTGTCACGCAGGACAGGGGCCTGAACACGATGCCCAAGCTGGCACGGAAAGAAGGCGTGCCCGCCACACCGATCTTCCGTGACTTTGACAGCAAGGACCAGACAGCCACCGTGATCCGGCGCTTCCTCGATCAGGCAGCCTTCAAGGCTGGACAGGAGGGTGCCGTGATCATGCTGGGCCGCCTGCGCCCCGACACGATCTCGGCGTTGCTCCTCTGGGGTCTGCAGGACCGCGCAGGCTCTGTGGCACTGGCCCCGATCTCAGCAGTGCTGACGCGTGAGGATGCAAGCTAGGCTCAGCTGCCTCCTTAGGACAGACAGGCCGCAAGCGGGATGGTCGCGCTGGCATCGGCGTCAAACTGACCCTCCAGCGTGTTGCCCCCAAAATCGGCTCTTACCGTGGCGCCCGATATTTCCGACCCGCTGACGGTGGTCTGGCTGCCTGTCCCGGTGTCATCAATATCAATGGTGAAGGCCACGCTCTGACCCGCGCCCAGCCCCATCAGATCAAGCGCAATCGCGCTGTCACCGTCCAGCACCTCCGGCACCCCGGTCAGATGCTCCGCTCCGGCCACCAGCTCAAACGGCTGAAACACCTCAACCCCGGCACCGCTGCCCGTGACGTCAAAGATCAACCCGGCGGGTGCGGTGCCCAGATCAAGGGTCACCCGCATCATGGAAAGCGCACAATCACCATTGTTCGTGAGGGTGAAGCGATCTTTCGGCGCACCTTCATCGAAGCGCACCTGCAAATCCGCGTATGCGGCTGGTGCGCTCAGGATGAGGGCGGCAGCGATGAATTTCAGCATGGAAACCTCCTGTTGTCTGTCGACAGGTAGCCCGCCGGGCCCCGGTAACAACAGATCGGCCTCAGATGATCTCGTCCTCATCAAAAAGCGGATCACTTTCCAGCTGGCTGGCCAGATCATCAACCGTATCTTCATCGGCCGCCGGGCTCAGCTGTGCGAGGTGAAAAACCGCATCTCCCTCGTTGACCACAGGCAGGATCGCCCGTCCGATCAGGATGCCGGGGCCGGGGGCCACAAGGTCCGTCTCCACCGCGCCAAAGGGGTCCGAAACCGTCGCCAGCACATCGCTTTTGGCAACCGT
>CAYUSM010000601.1:0-1733 GCA_964447345.1 uncultured Sulfitobacter sp.
CGGTTCTTCCACTGGCGGCTCCGGCGTGACCGGAGGTTCTGTCACGGGAGGCTCGGGCGTTTCGGTGTCCGGGCCTTCGGCCACCGGCGGCTCAGGTGTGACCGGCGGTGTCGGGGCTGGTGTTTCAGCATCCGTGGCCCCGAAGTTCTGGGTGATCATCACCCCGTCAAAGCCGTCAAAATCACCGCGTTCGATGCCGATCCCGATCTCGTCGTAATCCGGGCTCAGGATATTGGCGCGGTGGCCGGGGCTGTTCATCAGGCTTTGGTGAATGTCGCGCACGTCATCCTCCAAACCGGGATCGCCGCGTTCACTTTGCCAGCCGATGTTTTCACCGATGGTCCAGTTGCCTTCCAGCTCGTATCCGGCATCGGTCGCGCGGTCGCGCACGCTCGATCCGTTTTCGCCGGTGTGGGAAAACCTGTCGGTCTCCAGCATCCAGTCGCTGTGGTCTTCCGCCGATTCATTGAGATCGTTGTTGAACGTCAGCGGGTCCAGATTGGCCCTGCTGCGTTCTTCGTTGATCAGCGTGAGCATCAGCTCTTCCAGAGCATTTGCCTGTGACATCTCCGTCTCCTTATTGTGTGGCCTTTTGGCCTTTGGGTCATGGGCCGCAGCAGAGGTACCGCTGCGGCAGGCAAGACCTTCCCGGCCCGGTCGCGGGATGCGACCGGGGGTTCAGCCGGGCGCGAAGGAGCGCCCTCTGACCGGAAAAGCCTCTGATATGCAGAGCCGACACGCGGGAGGTCTGGGAGCGCGCCGGATGCAGGCGGACCCTATGAAGGTGACGCGCGACGGGACAAGCGCGGCCAGCGGTGTGGGTTCAGAATAGCACGGGCGCGCCGATTTGACTGACATCGGTCGGCAAGAAACGGACGGCGCAAAAAGAGGCAGGGATGCGATTGGGTGCTGAGAATTACAGCATTTGGCCAAAGATCACATAAGAAAAGGGGCCGCGCCTCTCACACGGCCCCTTCATACCATGGGGATGTCTGGTGTGGCGCAGCGACCCATGGCCGCTGCGCGGCAGGCTTTAGCAGTGCGCGGCCGTCATGCCTCCGGCCGCCAGCATCTGGTCTTCCATCACCAGACATTCCGCCACAAAAGCTGCATCCTCTGCCGACAACAGGTCATATGAGGCCGCATCAGCGCCGAGGAACGCGTCGAGCGCCACGGTATTGGCTGGGCAATGGACCAGCGCGCCGCCTTCGGCGTAGATCACTTCTTCCTGTGCGAAATAGACTGCAATGAGTTCGATCTGACGTGCAGGTGCCGCCCGGGTGATGCCGCGCACGCCCTCCAAAGCATGCGCAGGCACCACCGCGAAAGGATCACCATAGATGTCAGAGGCCGCGTCGCTTTCCACCAGCACGCCCTGATCGGCAAGCAGCACCATCTCATCACGATTGTCCAGCGCACCTGCAGGCACGATCACGGGCCATTGCGCACGGTGGGTGTCAGGAGCGTCCGTCCAGAAGGTATGGCGGCGGATCTCGACGATTTCCTGCATGCCGTGATCAAAGGTCAGGACCATGTCCCCCACGGTCAGCGCTTCAATCACGCGCCAGCCGAGGTTCGAGGCCACCTTCGTGCCCGCCATCAGACCGTGTGTCTGTGCGGCCAGACCGCCGTTCATGGCACCTGACAGTTCAATCGCGCGCTGCGGCAGGTCCTTTGCTTTTGTCTTCCATCCAAACATCTCATCCATCCCCATGGTGATGCGCCGTGGCAGG
>CAYUSM010000602.1:0-1730 GCA_964447345.1 uncultured Sulfitobacter sp.
CTGGGCACCTCGGTGCGCAACATCGACCGCGATTACGCCATCTGGACAGAGCGGCTGGGCACGGCGCTGGACCTCTACATCACCGAATGGAACGTCAAGACCAGCGCCCAGAGCCTGCATGGCATGGTCGCAGGCGTCAGCATGGTCAAACAGTTCGAGAACATGATGGCGCTTGGTGTGGACGGCGCCCATGTCTGGGCGCTGGACTATCATTCGCGCACGGCGCTGACGCTGGACACCGACGGGGGCGCGCGGCTGGACGGGCAGGGGCGGCTCACCAATGCGCCCCAGGGCGCGGTCTTTGACCTGATGTCAGAGGCGCTGGTGGGCAAGGAACTGCTGAGCGCGTCTTTTGACGGCGGCATGCCGGGCGTGTCGGTCACCAGCTACGCGGATGCGCAGGAGGTGGTCTTCTATGTCACCTCCCACAGTCTTGAGACCATGGCGGTGCAGCTGGATCTGGCCGCGGGGCTTGAAAGCACCGGGCCTGTCCGCGCGGTGCAGGTGACGATGGATCCGTCCTCCTCCAACGGGCGGCAGTGGATTTTCGGGGAAGCGGCAGACAGCGTGCAGGTTGACGGGCAGCCTTACTATTACAACGAACATGATGTGGATGTGCTGCTGAAGGATCTGACCTTCGGGGACGCCAGCCAGATCGACCTGACCCTCAAACCCTTCGAGGTGGTCGAACTGACAGTGCCCTTTGGAACGGAGCCAAAAGAGCCTGACAAAGGTGCAGACACCCCTGACGCCGAGCCGACAGCCCCCCGCAAAGACGAAAAGTATATTGGCAAGGATCAAGGGGGAGAGGTCATCCTCACCCAAAAGGGCGATGACCTGATCACGGGCGGGGCCGGGAAGGACACGGTGGTCTTCACCGGCAACAAGGACGCCTACACGCTGACCTTTTCCCGGACCGAAACCATGCTCACCGACCGGCGGCCGGGAGAGGACGGCACGGACAGGCTGACAGACATCGAGGCCCTGGAATTTGCGGATGGCAGCTTTGACCTTGATCTGCATGCAGGCGCTGTCGGCCTTGATGAGGCCGATCTGGCCGCCATCGTGGAGCTTTACATCGCCTATTTTGACCGTGCGCCCGCAGCCAAGGGGCTGCTTTACTGGGCCACGCGGTTTGAAGACGGGATGAGCCTGCCCGAAATTGCCAAAAGCTTCTTCGTCCAGCCCGAGACGCAAGCCACCTATGCCGCCTATCTTGACGGGGCAGGGGGGCTGCGCGATGCGCAGGGGTTTGTCACCGCCGTCTTCAACAACGTGCTGGGGCGCGAGCCCACAAGCGCGTATTGGGTCAAAACGCTGGAGGACCCCGCAAGCGACGTCACGCCTGCAACCTTCATCCTGTCGGTGCTCAATGGGGCCAAGGCCCCCACGGGCGGCGCGCCGGACCGGGACTTTCTGGCCACCAAGACCGACATCGGTCTCTATTTCGCGGGGATCAAGGGGCTGTCGGCCTATGACGACACGGTTGCGGTGATGGAGATCTATGACGGCAGTGCCGCCAGTCTGGACAAGGCCGTGAGCCACATCGATGCGCTTTACGCCGATGCGCGTGATCCCGATGAGGGCAGCTTTCTGATCGAACTGGTGGGGGTGATCGACGACCCCTTTGCAGGTGGCTGAGCCGGGGGGGCGCGCTCAAAGAAAACGACCGGCCCCGAAGGAGCCGGCCGCAGGATCAAAGGGTGACGTCTTTAGAACGTGTATTCCAC
>CAYUSM010000603.1:0-1730 GCA_964447345.1 uncultured Sulfitobacter sp.
GGCATTTTCACCGCGAAACTGGCAAAGAACGCAAGGAACAGCAGTGTCTGCATGCCACCCACGATCTGGAAACCCATCAGGCTGAAGGTCTCGGACCCGAACTGGTGGTTCAGCAGGCTGATGTCGCAGGCCCCGATGCAGGTGGTCCCTGCCTCGGAATACATCGCAACCATGGCCACCAGCATCAGTACCGAGCCAAGGAAGGTATAAAGGAAGAACTTGAAGCTCGCGTAGATGCGGTTCGCCCCGCCCCAGATGCCGATGATCAGGAACATCGGGATCAGCCCGGCCTCGAAGAACAGGTAGAACAGGATCAGGTCCAGCGCCATGAAGACGCCCAGCATGAGCGTCTCCAGCACCAGAAAGGCGATCATGTACTCCTTGACCCGTGTGGTCACACCCCAGGAGGCCAGAATGACCAACGGCATCATGAAGGTCGTCAGCATCACGAAAAGGATCGAGATACCATCGACGCCCATGCGGTAGCTGAGACCCAGCAGCCATTCACCTTCTGTCACGAACTGGAACCCGGTGTCATTCGGATCAAACTCGAAAAGCACGAACAGCGAGATGACAAAGGTCGCCGTCGTGGTGATCATCGCCAGCCACTTGGCATTTTTCTGCGCCGCCTCATCATCGCCGCGAAGGAAGATGGCCAGGATCGCCGCTGCCATCGCGGGCAGGAACGTGATGATGGAAAGAAGATGCGTGTCCATCAGTTCGACCCTCCGCTAAGCGTCATCCATGTGACCAGCACCGCGATGCCGATCACCATGGCAAAGGCATAGGTGAAGATGTAGCCGGATTGTGCGCGGCCCGCGAGGCGGGTGAAGAACGGGATGATCCCCATTGCGACGCCGTTGAGCGTGCCGTCGATCACATCCCCATCCCCGCGCTTCCAGAAGAAACTGCCGATCCATTTGGCCGGGCGGACAAAGACGTAGTCGTAAAGCTCGTCAAAGTACCACTTGTTCAGAAGGAACTGGTAAAGCGGCTGCTGGTTCTCGGCCAGACGTTTGGGCAGGCTGGGGTTCCAGATGTAGAACCAGAGCGCGGTGATCAGACCAATCAGCATCGCAACGAAGGGCGACAGCTTTACCCAAGTCGGCACGTAGTGCGCCTCATGTAGGATTGTGTTTTCCGGGGCCATATAGATGCCCGCCTCGCCCGGCTTGCTTTCCATCACGTAGTGCAATTCGGAAGCCTTCGGGCTGCGCTCGGCCACGGCCTCAACCAGTTCATGGGCAGGCTCGCCGTATTTGCCGCCAAAGAATTTCACGACCTCGTTCACCTTGCCAAAGAAACTGCTGTACCAAATCGCCCCGGCAAAGACGGCACCCACGGCCAATACACCCAGCGGGACCAGCATGGTCATTGGGCTTTCATGTGCATGTTCATGCGTATGTTTGTTCCCGCGTGCCTCGCCATAGAAGGTCAGGAACATCAGCCGCCACGAATAGAAGCTGGTGAAGAGGGCAGCAATGACCAGCAACCAGAAGGCATAGCCCATCGGGCTTGCCGCGTAGGCGCTTTCGATGACCGCATCTTTTGAGGCAAACCCGGCAAAGCCAATCCAACCCGTCAACGGGATACCGACACCCGTGATCGCCAGCGTGCCGATCATCATCGCCCAGAAGGTATAGGGGATTTTCTTGCGCAGCCCGCCGTAGTTCATCATGTCCTGCTCGTGGTGCATCGCGTGGATGACCGAGCCCGCGCCGAGGAACAGC
>CAYUSM010000604.1:0-1724 GCA_964447345.1 uncultured Sulfitobacter sp.
CAGGACTACGGCGTCGTCACAGGCCACGCTTCTGCCTACTATGACTTCGGCAACGGTTTCCTTGGCCAGATCGATGCGGGCCGCTATCTCGCAGGTGATTGGGGCGCAACCTTCTCGCTCGACCGCGAATTCAACAACGGCTTCCGCGTCGGCGGCTATTTCACACTCACCGATGTCTCCTCCGAAGACTTCGGCGAAGGCTCTTTCGACAAAGGCATCCGCTTCGAAGTCCCCCTCTCATGGGTCACAGGACGCCCCTCCAAAACCACGCTCAAACAGACCATCCGCCCGATTCAGCGGGACGGCGGCGCACGCCTGAACGTGGACAACCGCCTGCACCGCTTCGTGCGCGACTATCGCGGCCAAGAGCTGCGCGACGGCTGGGGACGGTACCTGCGATGATCAAGCGTCTTACCATACTGGCAGCCACCCTCGCCCTCGGCGCCTGCGCCAACTCCGGCCTTCAGCAGCGCGCGATCCAGGTCTTTCTGGATGAACCCTCCCCACAGGATGCCTCAGGCCAATTCCCCCGCTTCCAGCCCATTCTGCGAGCGGGCCAAGGCCCCGCCCTCAACGTTTCCATTCCATCATCCGGCCTGCGCGGCGGTTTCCTGCGCGAATCCCGGCAAGGCACCGTCGAAACATGGCTCGGCAATGATGGTGTATCCCTGACCTTCGACCGTGGCATCCTGCACAGCACGCGCGGCATCGGTGCCGGTCTCCTGGCATCCGAGGTCAGCCAAACCGCCAACCGCGTCCTCAGCGGCAGTTCCGGCGACGTCGAACGCGTGCACACCTACCTCAACGGCAACGATGAGGCCGAGATCCGCGCCTACGCCTGCACGATCACCAATGAAGGCGCTGAGACAATCCAACTCGACAACGGCGCCACGCCCACGCGCCGGATGAAAGAAGTCTGCGGTAACCTCGACCAGAACTTCACCAACACCTACTGGGTCGACATCCGCCGGGGCCAGATCGTGCAGTCCCGCCAGTGGTCAGGCGAATTCGCGGGTGAGTTGGTGATTACAACGGTCTACAACTTCTAGAGCACGCGCTCCGGACCATGCCCAGGAAACGTCCGTACGTATGCATGCCGACTGTGCCCTGACCATCACCCTTCGCAAAGCAAGCAACGCATAACTTTACCGTGCAAACTACGCCGTGCTGAGACCAAACCTGAACAAACCAACCCGCTGTCGCACCGAATACCCCGCTGCCCCATGCGTCGAAAGCGCCTGAAACCGCCGCTCCATTTCATCACGCGCCGCGTCGAGTTTCGCAGCACGCGCGCCATCTACCGCCACCAGCGAAGACGCCAACGCGTCAAAATCCACATAGTGGCGCGTCAGCATGTAGTGCCGTTCCTCCAACCTCTCGAAACCATACCGCGCAGGGTACGCATCCAACGCCGCCAGAGCCGCCTGACGCACCTCGGTCTCATCATCGATCACCGCAACGATCTGGGACATGTCGCTGCCGATCTCCGGCTCACAAACATAAAGCTGCCCACCGGGTCGCAGCACCCGCGCTGCCTCGGCAAAGGTCCGTTCATGCAGCGACGCAGGTACATGGTGCAGCGAGAACATG
The DNA here is from genome assembly GCA_964447345.1 of uncultured Sulfitobacter sp. Lineage (GTDB taxonomy): Bacteria > Pseudomonadota > Alphaproteobacteria > Rhodobacterales > Rhodobacteraceae > Sulfitobacter. Next base: position 1,591 of record CAYUSM010000604.1, read on the forward strand.
TAGGTCAACACGTCGAACGCATTGTCCTCAAATGGCAGTGCTTCAGCCGAGCCCAGCACCACCTCGCAACCACTTTCTTCCCGCGCCCGCGCGACCTTGGCCGCTTCGATCTCGACACCGACTGCTCGCGCACC
>CAYUSM010000605.1:0-1721 GCA_964447345.1 uncultured Sulfitobacter sp.
CGCTTGGATCACGCCAGCGGTTCACGATCGGATAACGCCGGTCGAGCCAGAAGGCGCCTTTGGTCAGGCGCGGGCCGGGGGCGGATTGGAAGCGCTTGTATTCGGAGATGTAGATCAGGTGTTCGACTTTCTTGGCGGTCTCACGGTCAAAGCCGGCGGCCACGCAATCGGCGATGGAGCCGTTCTGGTCCACGAGTATCTCCAGAAGCGGATCAAGCACCGGGTAGTCGGGCAGCGAGTCGCTGTCTTTCTGGTCTTCACGCAGCTCCGCTGTGGGCGGTTTGGTGATGATGTTGTCCGGGATCACGGCACCCGCCGGGCCCATCATCCAGTCGCGGTGATTGGCGTTGCGCCAGCGACAGGTCTCGAACACGCGGGTTTTGTACATGTCCTTGATCGGATTATAGCCTCCCGACATGTCGCCGTAGATCGTGGCGTAGCCCACCGCGACCTCGGACTTGTTGCCGGTGGTCAGCAGCATTTCCCCAAACTTGTTCGACAGCGCCATCAACAGCAGACCGCGCAGGCGGGACTGGATGTTTTCCTCGGTCAGGCCGGGTTCGGTGCCTTCAAAGAGCGGAGCGAGCGTATTGGTAATCGCCAGGCGGCCTTCCTTGATCGGAACGTAATCATATCGGCAGCCGAGGTTCTTGGCGACGGCCTCGGCGTCGTCCAGGGACGCCTGCGAGGTGTATTCGGACGGCAGCATCACGCAGCGCACGTTCTCTGGCCCCAGCGCATCGGCGGCGATGGTGGCCACGATGGCGCTGTCGATGCCGCCGGACAGACCCAAAAGCACCTTCTTGAAGCCGGTCTTGTGCATGTAGTCGCGCAGGCCCTGCACACAGACGCGATAGTCGCTTTCCCAGGTGTCCGGGATGTGCGCCAGCTCTTGTTCCACAATGCGCCAGCCCTCGGACGTGCGTTCCAGATCGACGTTGTGGATCATGGCCTCGAACGCCGGCATCTGCATGGCGAGTTTGCCGCCGGGGTTCAGGCCAAAAGAGGCCCCATCAAAGACCTGATCGTCCTGACCGCCCACCATGTTGAGGTAGATCACAGGCAAACCAGTTTCAATGACGCGGGAGACGATGACGTTCATCCGCGTGTCCATCTTGCCCCGGTAATAGGGCGATCCATTGGGCACCAGAAGGAACTCCGCGCCTGTCTCGGCCAGGGTTTCGGAGACATCCGGGTGCCAGGCGTCTTCGCAGATTGGCGAACCAACGCGGGTGTTGCCGACCGAGTAGGGTCCGCCAAGCGGACCTGCGTCGAAGATGCGCACTTCGTCAAAAACAGTCTCGTTGGGGAGTTCGTGCTTGAGCACACGGGAGGCGATCTTGCCGTTCTTGAGGATCAGGTAGGCGTTGAATAGCTCGGTCCCTTCCGCCCAGGGTGCGCCGATGGCAAGGGCGGGGCCGTCAGCGCAATCCTTGGCCAACTGTTCGATGTGGGTCATCACATCGAGCTGGAAGGCGCGTTTCATCACCAGATCCTGTGCGTTGTAACCGGCAATGAACATTTCGGGCAGGGCGACCATATCCGCCTCAGCCGCCTTGCCCGCCTCCCACGCCTCGCGCGCAAGTGCCGCGTTTCCCGCCAGATCGCCGACGGTGGGGTTCAACTGACCCAGAGTGATGCGGAAACGGTCTGCCATGGTCGGGCCTTTGCTGCTGTCTTGTCAGGGATGTAGCAGATCAGGCCGGAGGGGAAAGAGGCTT
>CAYUSM010000606.1:0-1719 GCA_964447345.1 uncultured Sulfitobacter sp.
GCGCGGCCTGAATGAATCCGCGCGATCTTTCCGTGAACTTGCTCAAGTCCATGGTCTCTCTCCTTCTGATAAGCGCCCTGTTCTGCTGCGCCCGCTTGGCGGCACGCCTCTGGTGGGCCTTGCTTTCTATTTGGGAACAAACCGGGGGTGTTCAAGTGGTTGTGAAGCCGGATTTTGCCGCTTTCGGAAAGGCATATCTGGTGCGCAGATTTGCCATTCTCACCAAATCTTGAGCGGCTTTTGCATGAAAAACCGCTCCACCCATCATAGTTTCCCGATTCACGCCCATTTTATACCCCCACAAACTATTGAAAAATATTAATTTTCTCGCGCAATCCACAGATCGTTAACTTTGCGGAAACCTTTTTGCCGGTTGAGACGTTCTCAAGACAGCCAAGCATCCCCACATAAGATGCATTAAGCAATTTGAGGTGTTCGAGATGTACACATGCCCAATTGAACTGAGCGACGTGCGCTACAACGCATCCACCGGCTGTTTTGAGGCCTCGGTGACCGTCCATGACAACAGCACGATCCGCAGCTACGCCTGCGAGATTGATGCCCCCATTTCCATGACATTCGAAGATGCAGCCAAAGGCCTTGCCCGCCAGGCCATCCGCCGCCACCAAAGCCGTGGCGGGCTCTTTTCAGAGATCACCAGCTACACCCCCCGCGCCCGCGCTGGGCGTCCCGGGTTTGACCCGGTGCGCTGGTTGGAAGAGCTTGTCACACGCCCCGGCCGCCGCGCGGCCTGATTTGGAAGATCTGCGGATACCGGGGTGCCGTCCCGTACCCCCCGTATCCGCAAAGACAGAGACGTTTGCCTGCCTGCACTGTCTCTGACACTAGACCGGACTACGCTGCGCGCGGGTCCGGTCCTTTTTTGATCCACGATCAGAAAGGTAGACAAGGCGGCGCCCGCCGCGTAAGCGAGGGCCGTTTGCTCTTTTTCCAAAGCGAGGTCTGCCCCCATGTCCGCCACCCCCACATCCGATGACCGCCTGATCGTTGCCCTTGATGTTCCCCATGCCGTCGCAGGGCTGGAACTGGCCGAAAAACTTGGGGATGCTGTGTCCTTCTACAAAATCGGCCTGGGCATGCTGACAGGCGGCGGGCTGGCGTTGGCCAATGAGCTGAAGGGCGAGCACGGCAAGCGCATCTTTCTGGACATGAAGCTTTTCGACATCGGGGCAACCGTCGAAGCTGCAGTGCGGGGTCTGGCGCAATTCGACCTCGATTTCCTGACGGTACAGGGTGATCCGCATGTCGTCCGGGCGGCGATGGAGGGCGCGTCGGGCAGCAACCTCAAGATCCTTGCCGTGACCATCCTGACCTCGCTTGATCGCGCCGATCTGGACGCGGCCCTGATCCAGGCAGGCGATGTCGCCGATCTGGTACAAACCCGCGCCGCCCGCGCGTTTGAGGCCGGGGCCGATGGCGTCATCGCCTCCCCGCAAGAGGCCGCCGCCATCCGCGCCATGCCAGAGGCGCAGGGCCGCCTGATCGTCACGCCCGGCGTCCGTCCAGCGGGTGCTGCGCTGGGTGATCAAAAGCGCGTAGCAACCCCGGCACAGGCCATTTCAGACGGTGCCGATCACATCGTCATCGGTCGCCCGATCTGGCAAGCCGAGGACCCCCGCGCGGCCGCAAGGGCCGTTCTGGAAGAGTTGCGCGTGTAAGCGGTTTCAACCTCTGACTGTAACAAATAGACAACAAAGC
>CAYUSM010000607.1:0-1704 GCA_964447345.1 uncultured Sulfitobacter sp.
GCAACAGGGGCGGCACGGCAAGCCCCACCGGGAGCAATGCCAAATAGGGACCGCGTGCCGCAAGGCGGGGTGGCTTTTGCCCCAGCAGGTCCGGGTTGGCAGCTATAGCCGCGCTCGCAAGGGGGCGGTCAGAGGAATGGTCATCCAGAGGGGTAACCCTTGGACAGAATCCGGCTTACAGGCCTTCCGCGCATCTACTAGCCTGACTGCTGACGCTCTTGATGGGGGTGGGTTTCTTCGCCGCTGCTGACGTCTTCGCCGGTGATGAAGTTTGCAGTGAAGCCATGCAGTACAATGGAGCCAAAGATCGTCACTGCTGCGATACGCCAGACGGTGTCGATTTCTGTGAAATCCGCATGGTTCTGCGCGTAGGCGATGTAGAACACCGTGCCCATCCCGCGAATGCCGAAGAACGCCACCTTGATCCGCGACATGCGATCACATTTCAGGCCAAGCAGCCCCAGCAACCCGGCGGCGGGCCGCAGGACAAGCAGGATGAGCGCTGCCAGCAACACCTCGCTGCCATTGAGGCCCTGCATGACGCCGGTTGTCAGGAACATGCCGAACCACGTCAGAAGCAGCACCAGCAGCACGCTTTCGATCTGATCCGCGTCGCGGTGGACGAACTGCTCATAACGCCCGTCTTCATCCTTTCCCACGGCGCGGCCTGCGCGTGCGGCGGCAAAGACTGCAAGAAATCCGTAGCCCTGAACCAGTTCGGCGGCACCGTATGAGATGAACGTCGTGGCAAGCACGACGATCAGCGCGTTCCATGCGCCTGCCTGTGCGTCCCCGACCCGGCTGTAGATCAGGCGGCTTAATCCCCAGCCGCAGAGCATGCCGACGCCATATCCGGCAATCACACGATAGAAAAAGTCCCATCCCAGCCACTCCCACCCCCAGTCACCCCAGGGGCCTGTTGCGGCGACAACGGCAATGGCCAGATAGACGAAAGGAAAGGCAAGCCCGTCGTTCAACCCCGCTTCAGCGGTCAGGGAGACCTCCATCGGTGTCTCGTCCTGTCCCGGTGGACTGACCTGAACCGTACGGGCCAGAACCGGGTCCGTCGGCGACAGCACAGCGGCAAGCAGCAAGGCAGATGCCAGGGGGAGCCCGGCCAATCCGATCCCCAGCAGCGTGATGGCGAGGATCGTGACCGGCATCGATATGGCGACCAGTCGAATGGCGGCTTGCCAATTGTGCCAACCCTCGCGGGTGTCGATGGCCAGACCTGCACCGGCCAATGAAATCAGCACGATCAGTTCGGCTGCATGTTCGATGATCTTTGCAGATATCTCACCCGATAACGGGTCAAGCACGGGCAGGCCGATGGCACCCAGCGCCATGCCAAAGAGCACATACAGCAAAGGCAGATTGCTCAGCCGGAACCGCGATATGTAGGGCTGCATTGTCAGCACCAACATCGCGCCGCCTGCCAGCAGGTAGATCACTGCGCGGGAGGTAAAAGACAGATCGCCAAGGATTTCAGACATGGCTCAAGGTTAGGTCTGGTGATCCTCATGGCAAGAGGCCCTGATCCCTGCCAGATCACCGAGAATCCTGTTGACACGGGGGCCGGGACGGTTAGAAGGCGGGCTTCAGGATTGACGCACCGGCCGCAGGCTGAGATGCAGCAGGAGAATTTGAAATGGCGAAGCCAACCACGATCAAGATCCGTCTGAACTCGTCCGCGGGCACAGGCCA
>CAYUSM010000608.1:0-1704 GCA_964447345.1 uncultured Sulfitobacter sp.
CACCATCGACAGCCACATCAAGCGGCTGCGCAAGAAGATGCGCACGGCAGACGACGAGTTCTCCGCGATTGAGACACTTTACGGTATCGGCTACAGATATAACGAAGAGTGATCCAGGCTCGTGGCGATTGCCGAAAGGAATTTTGTGCGCGATATGAGCACACCTCCTCAGGACGGTGACGTGGTCCTGGGCGACGATTGGGTTGCCCCGGACAACACTGCACCGAACGAACTGCGCGCCCGCCGCGAGCGGCGCGGGCTGTTTTCGCTCCGGGGATCGCCACTGACCCGCAAGATCATTACGTTCAATCTGATCGCCCTCAACATCCTTGTTGCGGGCATTCTTTACCTGAACTCCTCTCGTGACTCTCTTGCTGTTCAGCGTGCCGCCGCGCTTGTGGCGGAGGCCGAGTTGGTCGCGGATGTGATTGAGGCCAAGCTGCCGGAGGCCGAAGCTGTCAATCTGACGACAGGTCAGGGGATCGACGTTGCCCAGACATTGGGCGGGATCGATCTGCGCGGCGGTGTCGAGGTCTTTGTTTTTGATACCGAAAGCGCACTTGTAGCCCAATCCGAAGGGGTGCGTCCACAAAGCAGCGACACAGACGCGCGCAGTCGTACGGTCCTCACCGATGGGCTCAGCTGGCTCTGGGACAAGTTGTCTGGTCCCTTCAGCGGCGATGCCGACCCGATGCCTGTTTCGCTTGAAGACAGGTTTGCGCCCCTGATTGAAGGCACACTTGAGGGTGGCACGCGGACGGACAACAGCGTGGATGGCGATGGGGGCACACTTTTTACCGTTCTGACGCCGATCGAACAGGCGGGCACCCCGGTTGGTGTGGTTGCCCTGGCGTCGGCTGCGGGTGAGATTGACGCATTGGTTCGCGGCGAACGCGAGCGCGTCTTGCAGATGTTTGTGATCGCCACGTTGGTGTCCATCGGTTTGAGCTTGGTTCTGGCATCCACCATCGCCAACCCGTTGGCAGACCTTGCTGCCGCCGCGGAACTGGGGCGCGACAAGGATCACCGCAAAATGAACCCCGGGCGCATCCGCATCCCGGATCTGACCGCGCGCCCGGACGAAATCGGGCGATTGTCCGGTGCCTTGCGCGGCATGGTCTCGGCCCTCTACAACCGCATTGATGGCAATGAACAATTCGCCGCTGACGTGGCGCATGAGATCAAGAACCCGCTGGCTTCTCTGCGTTCTGCCGTTGGTACCCTGCGCATGGTCAAGCGAGACGATCAGCGTGAAAAGCTGCTGGATGTCATCGACCATGACGTGCGCCGTCTCGACCGTTTGGTCAGCGACATCTCGAACGCCTCCCGCCTTGATTCTGAACTGGTCAAGGAAGAGGAAGAACAGTTCGATCTGCTCAAGATGGTGGGCAACATCGGCCAGTACCTTGGAGAGGACGCCAAGGGCAAAGGCATCGATTTCATCACCGACCTGCCCAAGAATCCCATTCTTGTCCACGGGCTGGAAGCGCGGCTGGCGCAGGTCTTTGTGAACCTGATCACCAATGCCATTTCCTTCTGTGAAGACGGCGACGCCATCCGCGTCTGGGCGCGCAAACGCGAAAATCGTGTGTTGGTGGTGGTTGAAGACACAGGCCCGGGCATCCCCGAACAGGCGCTGTCGAAAATCTTCAAACGCTTCTACTCCCAGCGCCCCGAAGAACACTTCGGCAATAACTCCGGCCT
>CAYUSM010000609.1:0-1683 GCA_964447345.1 uncultured Sulfitobacter sp.
CGTCAGGTCGCGCACCGGCACCATGAGGATCTGGAAGGGCACGAAGTTGCCCGCCACGAACATGAAGAAGATCCAGATGTTCGCCTTGAACCGGTAGATCCCCAGCGCAAAGCCCGCCATGGCCGACAGCGCCACGGCACCAATCACGGTCGGAATGGTGATCATGAATGAATTGAGCAGATACCGCGGCATGTCGGAGTTGAAAAACACCTGCCCGTAGTTCTCGATGAGGTTGAACGACGACGGCACGCCCCAGTAATTCGCATTGGTGAAATCCGCACCGGGCTTCACAGAAAAGATCGCCACGGCGAGCAGTGGCAGAAGCCAGGCCAGCAGCGCCAGCGGCAGCACCGCCTGATAGAGCGGCTTGGCCATCGGCCCACGTTTGTCGAGCGGGGTGGGGAACATCAGCGCTTCTCCTCTCGGTACATCGAGAACAGGAAGTAGGCGATAAAGACCATCATGATCGCGAACAGAACCACAGCGATGGCCGCGCCATACCCCATGCGGAAGCCGTACTCCGAGAGCGCCACTTCAAACATGTAGTAAGCCAGCACGCGGCTCGACCCGAAAGGCCCGCCACTGGTCATGACTGAGATCAGGTCAAAGCTCCGCAAGGCCCCGATGATCGTCACCACAAAGGCGATGAAGGTCGCGGGTTTCAGCTGCGGCAACACCACATGCCACAGCATCCGCCAGCCCTTTGCCCCGTCCAGACGTCCCGCCTCGATCTGCTCAGGGTCCACGGCATTCAAACCGGTCAGATACAGGATCATGCAGTACGCCGTCTGCGGCCAAAGCCCTGCGATGATCACGCCATAGGTCACATAGCGCTCATCCCCCAGCATGTTGATCGGCCCGGCACCAAACCATCCCAGAAAGACATTCAGAAATCCGAAGGCAGGATCATAGAACCAGGTAAAGACAAGTCCGACGACAACCTGCGAAATGACAAACGGAAAGAAAAACAGCGACTTGTAAAGCCGGATGCCCGTCACCGTCTGGTTCAAAAACAGCGCGATGAAGAGACCTGCCGGGATCGCAGCCAGATACAGGAACAGCCAGATGACATTGTTCTTCAGCGAAGTATAGAACGCATCCCGATCCACCCACTCCCAATAAAGGTCCTCGTAATTACGCAGGCCCACGTATTCCTTGGCCCCCAGCCCATCCCATTCATAGAGCGACAGGTTGAAGGACTGAAAAACTGGGTAAATGACGTAGAAGACAAAGAACAGGATGCCGGGTGCCAGAAACAACCAGGGCGCCAGCGTCTGTTGATTGCGCTGCCAAAAGCTGCGCTGGATTTCGGTTTGGGGCAGGGCGGCATGTGTCATGGCGTCAACCACATCATCATTAGGGCAAAGGCACCCATCACAATCACATACCAGCCGATCTCGTGGACCGGATACTGGCGCAGAATCGCGAAGGGCTTACTGGGGTTGCTCCACTTGCCACATGCCTTGCGGTAATCCGGGTCGAGCGCCAGGATCACCAGCTTCAGCGCGATGGCAAAAACGATCCAGAGTATCACAGCAGCTTTTGTAGACATGGCCGCCCCCGTTGATGGTGCTCCGGACGCGGGGATGCCGCGTCCGGCAAGCCGCTTTAGCGGTAGATGCGCTCGCGGGCGCGTTCCAGCTTGGCCAGAATGCGGTCAAGGTTGTCAGGCTTCACCATGAA
>CAYUSM010000610.1:0-1682 GCA_964447345.1 uncultured Sulfitobacter sp.
TATCAGCCAGAAACCGGATACGCTGCCATCGCGCAGGTAGAGGCCTATTGGGAGGCCATTCGAGGCGCACGCCAGCTGCCGAAACGGTCTGACATTGATCCGCGCGGGATCGAGCAAGCGCTTGAGAATGCCTTTATCCTTGAACGCATTGCACCCGGCATTGCCCGTCTGCGCATCGCGGGAAGCCACTTGAACGACTTGATGGGTATGGAAGTTCGGGGCATGCCGCTGACGGCGTTCTTTGCACCTGGGTCCAGAGCATCGGTTGCTGATCTGCTCGAAGTTGTGTTTCAGACGCCTGCGATTGGCACGATGAGCATCTTTTCGCCCGAAGGGCCGGACAGGACGCGCCTTGACGGGCGCATGATCCTTTTACCACTCAAGAGCGACCTTGGCGACGTCAGTCGCGTTCTGGGATGTTTCGTGACACGGGGGCAGATGGCCCTGCCCCCACGCCGGTTCGAGGTCGCGTCAAAAGAGATACTTGAGATCGCCGCGGGCATGCCACCTGTACCGGCGTCGATCCCTGACCGCGCGCCGCGCCCGTCATTGAACCCGTCAGCACCTTCGGCCAGCGAAAGAGGTATGGCCGAAGCTCCGGCAACATTTGAAAGCAAGCCCGGCAAACGCCGGCCACCGTATCTGCGTCTGGTGAAGTCGGACGACTGACTTCAGTGACATCCGACAGAAATGAAAACGCCGCCAAAGTCCCCTTCGGCAGCGCATTCTATTCTAACAGCAATTTGCCTAGCCTGCGGCCTTTGTCTGACGCTTTTCACGTTGTGCAGTCAGTTCCTCTGCAACGAGGAAGGCCAATTCCAGCGATTGGCTTGCGTTGAGACGCGGATCACAGGCGGTGTGGTAACGATCTGAAAGATCCTCGTCTGACACTGCGCGGACGCCACCTGTGCACTCGGTCACGTCTTGTCCGGTCATTTCGAAATGAACACCACCGGGGATCGTGCCCTCTGCCGCGTGCACACCGAAGAATTCACGCACTTCCCGCAGAACGGACTCAAATGGCCGTGTCTTATAGCCGGATGAGGACTTGATGGTATTGCCGTGCATTGCATCGCAGGTCCAGACGACGTTCGCCCCCTCTTCCTGCACTGTCTTGATGAGACGTGGCAGATGTTCACCAACCGACCCCGCACCGAAGCGGGCGATCAGAGTCAGGCGACCGGCTTCGTTCTCGGGATTCAGCTTGGCCATCAGTTTCTTAAGGTCATCGCTTGTCATGCTGGGACCGCACTTCAGACCGATGGGGTTCATCACGCCCGACGCAAATTCCACATGTGCCCCGTCTGGCTGACGGGTGCGGTCACCGATCCAGATCATGTGACCGGAGCCCGCAAGCCATTTACCCGTCAGACTGTCCTGGCGGCACAGCGCCTCCTCATACTCCAGCAGCAAGGATTCGTGGCTGGTGTAGAATTCCACCGACGACAGGGTATGCGCGGTGTCGGAGTTGACACCAGCGGCAGACATGAAGTCCAGCGTGTCAGAGATACGGTTGGCGATCTCGCGATACTTCTCGGCCTTTTCGTTGTCAGTAAAGCCCAGGGTCCAGCCGTGCACCTGATGCACGTCGGCATAGCCGCCTGTCGAGAATGCGCGGAGCAGATTCAGCGTGGCCGCAGCTTGTGTATAGGCGCGCAGCATCTTGTCCGGATTGGGGATGC
>CAYUSM010000611.1:0-1682 GCA_964447345.1 uncultured Sulfitobacter sp.
CCTTTATCGTCAACCGCATCCTGATGCCGATGATCAATGAGGCGGTCTATACGCTCTATGAAGGGGTCGGGAACGTGCAGTCCATCGACAGTTCAATGAAACTGGGCGCCAACCACCCGATGGGCCCGCTGGAGCTGGCGGATTTCATCGGGCTCGATACCTGTCTGGCCATCATGAACGTGCTGCATGACGGGTTGGCGGACACCAAGTACCGGCCCTGCCCGCTGCTGACCAAATACGTGGAGGCCGGATGGCTGGGGCGCAAGACCAAGCGGGGGTTTTATGACTACCGTGGAGATGCGCCAGTACCGACGCGGTAAGCCCCCCTTCGAGCCTCAGACACCGGGGCGCATGTCGCGCAGGAATTGTATTGGAAAGATGAAGCAGGGGCGTTGCATGCAAAACGCCGACGATGAGCCTGTGGCGAGGGCCGAAAGATCAATCCTTGAGCGACAGCGTGTGCTCACGCAGCCAGGCCATGAACTTGCGTGGATCGCCCTCACGCGCTTCGATGTCTGCCTGAGGGATTGGATGACCGACGACAGGACCCTGCGGCTTGTTGCAGGCTTTGACGATTTCGTGCAGCAGCAGGCCCTGCCGCAACATCGGGCTGACCTGATTGGCGATCTGATAGGCGCGGCTGTTCTGACCCGGAAAGCGCATGGGCACCACGGTCGCGCCCGAGCGGCGGATCATCTTGGCGGTGAAGACGTTCCACTCCGCCTCTACCGCCGGACCCCACCAGTTTTCTGAGGCCGCGACCACGCCGGAAGGAAAAAGCGCCACAACGCCGCCCTCCTTGAGGTGAGTCATGGCCGCCGCCCGCATCTCTACGCCCTTGCGCTGTGCGTCGGGATCGTGGGGAAAGGGTACCGGGATCATGAAGCTGCCTGCGACCTTGTCGATATTGGTCAGCAAGGAGCGTGTCAGGATGCGGTAGTCAGGGCGGACGCGACCAATGAGGTCGGCAAAGATCATACCGTCGACCATGCCGTGGGGGTGGTTTGCCACAACGATGACCGGCCCTTCCTTCGGGATGCGATCCAATTGTGCCTGCGGTGTGGTCAGATCAATGCCCATGGTGTCCAGCGCACCGCGCCAGAAGGCCTGGCCCGTCGGCGCGCCTGCGCGTTCGAACTTGCGGACCAGACGCAGGATGGTCAGTTTGCCGGTGAAAAGCTCAATTGCGCTGATCATGCGCGCTTTCCAGGGGTCCTGGAAGGTTGATGCATAAGACAGGCTCCGCCGGTCATACTTGATCGGCGCGTCCTCTTCGGTGCCTGCCTGTCCGGCTATTGATTGTACGTCATCCACCATGAAGGTCACCCCTGTCAGGTCTGCGTCCAGGCGTCAGTTGCCTTCACCGAATTTGTCCGCCACCAACACGGTCAGCGCCTCTGCCAGTGCCTCGGCGTCCGGCCCGGAGGTCGCAACGTCAATAGTGCTTCCCTTGGCTGCTGCCAACATTAAAAGCCCCATGATGCTGTCGCCTGATGCAGACATGCCATCTTTGCTGACTTCGGCACGGGCGTCAAAGGCTTCGACGACCTCCACCAATTTGGCCGAGGCCCGCGCATGCAGACCCTTCTCATTCACGATCTTGAGGGAAACTTGTGTCATGTATTTGGGGCCTTTAGCTGACGCTGACGTTCTGGCTGTCGATATACTTCTTGCCAGCTTCC
>CAYUSM010000612.1:0-1677 GCA_964447345.1 uncultured Sulfitobacter sp.
CGCCCGCTGATGGCGATCTTCAGGGGCGAAAGCAAATTCGCCGAAGACGTCAAGAACGGCTTTCTGGACCTTGTCGATGGTCTGGTCACCGGCGCGCGCAATATGATCGGCATCGGCATTGCGACAGCGACCGCCGGTATCATCGTGGGCGCGGTCAGCCAGACGGGTGTGGGTGCAGCCCTTGCCGATCTGGTTGAGGTGATGTCGGGCGGCTACATGCTTGCGATCCTAGCACTGACCGCTGTGTTGTCCCTGATCTTGGGGATGGGTCTGCCCACCACGGCTAATTACATCGTGGTCTCCGCGCTTCTTGCTCCGGTGATCGTGACACTGGGTCAGCAGAACGGGCTGATCGTGCCGCTGATCGCCGTGCACCTCTTCGTCTTCTACTTCGGCATTATGGCGGATGTGACGCCGCCCGTGGGTCTGGCCAGTTTCGCCGCCGCAGCCGTGTCAGGCGGTGATCCGATCAAGACGGGCGCTGTTGCCTTCTTCTACTCACTTCGGACCGCCGCGCTGCCGTTCCTCTTCATCTACAACACCGAGTTGTTGCTGATCGACGTGGGGTGGGCGCAGGGCATATTCGTCTTCGTGGTGGCGACCATAGCCATGCTGCTCTTCGCGGCAGCGACGCAGGGGTTCTTCATTGCGAAAAGCCGTTTCTATGAGAGCATCGCGCTCTTGCTCATCGCCTTCACGCTCTTCAGACCGGGCTATTGGATGGACATGGTCGCACCACCCTATCAAGAGGTGGCCCCAACCGAGATCCAGCAAGCCGCAGACGCGACACCTGCCGGAGAATATCTCAGGCTGCGAATCTCGGGCCTGAACGAGCTGGGTGATCCAATTGAATTCGTCGCTCTGCTCGACCTGCCAGAAGGGGCAACGGGCGAGGAGAAGCTGGAGAACGCAGGCCTCTTGTTCCGCACTGACGGTGACAAGATGATCATCGACGATGTCAGCTTCGACAGCGCAGCGCAGAAAGCCGGGCTCGACTGGGATCAGGAAATCCTGCGGGTGCTGAAGCCTGTATCACAGCCTTCCAAATACCTGATGTTCATTCCCGCACTTCTGCTTCTGGGTCTCATCGTGTTCCTGCAAAGAGGACGCGCGCCCAAAAACGCGCCGCAACAGGCTGCGGCGTAACTGTCATCTTTGCGCAACGATCATATCTGGCGCACGGTACCGTGTTAGGCTTGGCTCACGTCAGCTATTCCTCTTGCCCCTCGATGGGCGTAAGAAACGTGCAAATCGGCGCATTTGCTGAGGCGAACACCGCCCCGCGCCGAATTCCACGGAGTATTGAGATATGACCCCCTTCGCAATTGCTGGCGTGCAGATGTACGTCAATGCCCTGCAGTCCAACGTTGATGGCATGATCCACCGCCTCGACATCCTGATGGCGCGGTTCCCCTGGACGCAAATGGTGCTGTTCTCCGAACTTGCCCCCTTTGGCCCCCTCGACAAATTTGCGCTGCCGCCGGAAAATGAAACGATTGAGCGGTTTCAGGCAGCGGCCAAAAAGCATCGTGTGTGGCTGATCCCTGGCTCCATGTTCCTCAAGAACCCCGAGGATGGCCGCATCTACAACACCTCTGTGGTGATCAACCCTGAGGGAGAGGTGATCCGCCGCTACGCCAAGATGTTTCCGTTCCGGCCCTACGAGGCCGGGATCGC
>CAYUSM010000613.1:0-1676 GCA_964447345.1 uncultured Sulfitobacter sp.
AACTGGCCCCCGGATCTTTCCATTTTCTGACCGGCCCGTCCGGTGCGGGCAAGACAACGCTCATGAAACTCTGCTATGGCGCGCTGTTGCCGACGGCGGGGCATATTCGTCTGTTTGGCGCGGACGTGCGCGGTCTGGACCGCGATGACATCGCGGTGGTGCGCCGTCGGGTGGGGGTGGTGCATCAGGACGTGCAGTTTCTGGACCACCTGAATGTGACAGACAACGTGGCCCTGCCGCTCACGGTCTCGGGCCGCCATGCGGAGGCGGCGAACGGTGATCTGGGCGAGCTGATGACCTGGGTCGGCCTGACCAACCGCGCGGGTGCCCTGCCGCCTGAGCTGTCAGGCGGCGAGCGCCAGCGCGCGGCGCTGGCGCGTGCGGTCATCATGTCGCCCGACGTGGTGCTGGCCGATGAGCCGACGGGCAACATCGACTGGGAGATGTCCCAGCGTTTGCTGACCTTGCTGATTGAGCTGAACAAGATGGGCAAGACAGTGCTGATTGCCACCCATGACCTGAGCCTCATTCGCGCGACCAAGGCCCATGTGCAGGCGCGAGTCCTGCGTATCGCCAACCGGCGCATCCAATTGGCCGGAGCCGACTTGTGAAGCGGGCCTGGGTCAATCTGCGCGCCGTCTTTGCGGGTGACCGTCAGGCAGACCGCGTGGTGCCGCCTTCTGGCTTTACCGCGCAGCTGACGGTGTTTGCAGCGGCCGCGATGGCCTTTCTTGCGGTCTTTGCCATGGCGCTCTCGCTGGCAGCCGGGCGGTTGGCGGATCGTTGGGGGGAGGAACTGGCGCGCTCTGCCACCATCCGTATCGTTGCCCCGCTGGATCAGCGCGCGGCTCAGACGCAGGCCGCGCTGCGTATTCTTGAGACGACAGCAGGGGTGGCCAGCGCACGCGCGCTCAGCGACGCAGAGCAACAGGCGCTGCTGATGCCGTGGTTCGGGACCGAACTCGCGCTGGACACCTTGCCCGTCCCGCGTCTGATCGAAGTCATTGAGAATGCCGACGGTCTGGATGCCGCCGGGCTGCGCCTGCGGCTGACGGCAGAGGTGCCGGGAGCGGTGCTGGACGATCACAGCCGCTGGCGGGAGCCGCTGGTCAAAGCCGCTGCGCGGTTGCGCCTGCTTGGCTGGACGGCGATCCTGCTGATCGCCGCGGCGGTGGCGGCGATGATCACGCTTGCCGCGAACGCGGCCCTTGCGGCCAATGCGCAGGTGATTGCGGTGCTGCGGCTGGTTGGGGCCACGGATGACTATATCGCGCAGGCGTTCATCAGGCGTTTCACACTCCGGGCGCTCTTGGGCGCGGCGGCAGGGACGGTACTGGGGACCGGGGCCGTTCTCTTAATGCCGGATGGGTCAGAGGCAGGTGGCTTTTTGACCGGGCTTGGGTTTGAGGGAGCGCATTGGCTCTGGCCGTTGCTGATCCCGCTCTTGGCTGGGGCTGTGGCCTTTGCTGCAACGGGGGCTGCGGCGCGGCGCACATTGGGGGAGCTTGCATAATGCTGCAGTGGGTTCGGTCGATCCTTTACATCATTCAGGCCACTGTCGCGATGCCGATCATCGGGCTGGCCTTTGCGCCCTGGGCGATGTTTTCCAAGACCGGTGCCTACACCGCCTGCAAGACCTATGCCGCCTGGTGCATGTGGACCGCACGCTGGATGAT
>CAYUSM010000614.1:0-1675 GCA_964447345.1 uncultured Sulfitobacter sp.
ATGGCACGCCATCCTTTGTGATCGGAGACGCGCTGGTTCCGGGGGTCATCGAGGCAGATCAGATGATCCGTCTTGCGCAGGAAGCACGCGCCGCAGGTCAATAGTTTCCTGACAATGGGCGAACGGACACAGTCAAAACGAGTGAAAGAGGTACTTTGATGGCCAAACTGACGCGTCGGCACTTTGTGGTAGGGTCTGCAATGCTCTTTTCGGCGCCGCTCGCCACGTCGATATCGGCAGCGCCCACGTCCCCGCGCGCGATGTGGGATGTCTGGGATGCGCAAGTCACACCTCCGGGTTATGACCCCTCAACTTCCAATCCGTGGGGGGTTCATCCGCGGTTCCTACCGGTTCGGGTGGAGGCAAAGGCGGGCCTCGTGCCGGGTGACATCCATGTCGATGCCGTTGCGCGCTACTTGTATCATATCGAGCCGAACGGCAGCACGGCGATGCGCTATGGCGTGGCCATCGCACGCGGGACATTGTACGAGCCGGGTGTCTACACGATCCGGCGAAAAGCCAAGTGGCCCACTTGGCGTCCAACGGACGACATGATCGAACGCGACCCGGACCTTTATGCACAGCATGCGGAGGGGATGGACGCGGGGCCAACCAACCCATTGGGATCCCGTGCGCTTTATCTCTACGTGGGGAACCGGGACACTTATCTGCGTATTCATGGATCGCCTGAGCCGCGTTCGATCGGAGGTCGTGCGAGTTCAGGGTGCGTGCGCATGATCATGGCACATATCAACGATCTCTATCCCAACGTGGAAACGGGCAAGACCGCTCACCTGTATCCGCCCGAAGATGCGATCGGCGGCTAAATGGGCACCTTGATGTTGCTCAAAGCGTCTTGACCTAGCTCACCGCCTGGCAGATTGGATTGCCTTGTGGCGTTCTGAGCGGCAACCAGGTCGCTTCGACCGGGCCGTTGTGAAGATACCAAAAGCAATTGTCATTCGGATCAAGCCGTACCTTGTTGAGGTTTTGATATGGCGCAGCGAGACCGACGAGTGGTTCAGGCAATTCGGTGAAGGCACCGTCCGCATCGACCACGGGTGTCGTGGAACATCCGGTCAACAGATACGCACCAAAAATCAGGCCCAACGCCTTAGAGGTCCCGTTCATCCGGATTTTCAATCCTCCGAACCTTCTCCCAGAGCGATCGCCGGATAACCAGCTTCCGCAAGAACCTGAAGCAGGGCAGCCGTGGAGACTGTCGAGTCGATCTCTGTCGCGTGTGCAGCCAAATCCGTCCGGATGGTTGCTGACGGGTCTGCGGCCTTTACCGCTTTTTCGATTGCAGCGACGCAATGGCCGCAGCTCATCTC
The DNA here is from genome assembly GCA_964447345.1 of uncultured Sulfitobacter sp. GTDB lineage: Bacteria > Pseudomonadota > Alphaproteobacteria > Rhodobacterales > Rhodobacteraceae > Sulfitobacter. The sequence continues at coordinate 1,335 of CAYUSM010000614.1, forward strand.
TGGGACGTGAAATTTCATGGCGCATCCTTTTCTCACCAATTGGAAATAGGGATTCCAGTTGGTGGAAGGTCAAGCGTCCGTCGATGTTGGAACTGGGGTTTTTATGGCGACGGGAGCGTTGCTATTCGATGACTTGCTGCCTCCATGACAGGACTTCCCCATGAAGAAGAACATCACGCCATGTGCGCCGAGGCAAAGGGCGATTGGTGCCAGAACGCCCAAACTGTCCTGCAATCCAAAAAATGAGCCGCCTCGGACAAAGAAAACAAGCAGCGGAAGCAGCATCACCGCGCAGCACACCCACATGCCGACGTGCATCATCTTTGAATTCTGCGGCTGCT
>CAYUSM010000615.1:0-1672 GCA_964447345.1 uncultured Sulfitobacter sp.
AGCTGATCGCGTTGTGATTTGGAAATTTGGTCGCCGTTTCGGTCAACTGCCCGTAAAGCGTTTTCGGTACGTCACGCTCTTCCCACGGCATCTGATCCGTGATCGCGTTCCGGTCGTCAATGTTGGCGTATCTCATTGCCAATCCTCCCCTGCGGTCGCTTTGCGACCTTTGTTTTTGGTGACCGGTAGGATGGGGTGAAACGCGTTGCTGTGCAAGCGCTCGCATCGCAAATTCGGTTCCTATCAGGGGTTGTGCGGCAAATAAAAAGGCGTTTGCGCAAACATCGCAAACGCCTCTTACATTCAAATGTCAGGCCGGGCTGACAATATGCCGTGATCGATAGGCCTTAGGCCGTTGGAATGCGCAGGACCTGTCCCGGATAGATTTTGTCCGGGTCGCTCAGCATCGGACGATTGGCTTCAAAAATCTCGTTGTAGCGAGAGCCGTTGCCCAGCGTCTTTTCGGAGATGGCCCAAAGCGTGTCGCCCTTTTCAACCGTGTGGAACGTTGGTTCGCCTTCGCCGCCTTCGATCTGATCATCGACCGATGCGACCCCTTCGACATTGCCAACCGCAAGGATGACCTTTTCCTTCATTTCCTGGCTGGCCGCGGTGCCGCTGACCTTAACCTGATCCCCCTCGACAGTGATGTCGAGACCTTCGGTTTCAAGGCCCAGATCCTTCAACTCATCCTGCAGCGCGGCCCCCGACACCTCGGCGTCATCGTCGCCACCAAATACCTTCTTGCCCGCGCCTTTTACAAAGCTCCACAAACCCATATTGGAAATCTCCCTAATTTAACGGTTCGTTCGCAGTATGCGCGGGCCGGGCGAAAACGAAAGGGGGAATTATTCTGCGGCAATCCCATCGGTGAACTGCAGCCGCGCAAGGCGCGCGTAAAGCCCGCCCTTGGCAACCAGTTCATCATGCGTGCCGCTGGCCACAACCTGCCCGGCCTCCAGCACAATGATGCGGTCCGCTTTCTTTACCGTGGCCAGACGGTGCGCGACGATCAGCGTTGTGCGGTCAGCGCTCAGCAGGTCCACAGCTTGCTGCACGGCACGTTCGCTTTCTGCATCAAGGGCGCTTGTCGCCTCATCCAAAAGCAGCACAGGTGCGTCGCGCAGGATCGCGCGGGCAATGGCAATGCGCTGCTTCTGCCCACCCGACAGCATCACGCCCCGTTCGCCCAAATAGCTGTCATAGCCCTCTGGCAGCGTGGCAATGAAGTCATGTGCCGCCGCCGCGCGGGCGGCAGCCTCGACTTCCTGATCTGTTGCATCGGGACGCCCAAAACGGATATTTTCGGCGGCACTGGCGGCGAAGATGATGGGGTCCTGAGGCACCAGCGCGATGGCGCGGCGAAAGTCGGCCCGGTCGAGATCGCGCAGATCGGTGCCGTCCAGCGTGATACGGCCAGAGGCCGGGTCATAGAACCGAAGGATCAACTGAATGATGGTCGTCTTGCCAGCCCCGGATGGCCCAACGAACGCGACGGTCTCACCAGGATTGATCTGGATAGTGACCCCGTCAAGCGCAGCGATCTCGGGCCGGGCCGGGTAGGCAAACCGCACATTCTCAAAGGCGATTTGGCCACGCACCGGCGTGTTGAGCGGACGGCCGCTGTCAGGGTCCGTGACAGTGTCTTCTGTCTGCAGAAGCTCCACCAGAC
>CAYUSM010000616.1:0-1656 GCA_964447345.1 uncultured Sulfitobacter sp.
CAGGCACTTCTTTCGCTTTACCCTTGCCGAAACCAACGCGACCTTTCTGGTCACCGACAACGACGAGAGCGGCGAAACCAAAGCGCTTACCACCCTTAACTGTCTTGGACACACGGTTGATGGCGACCAGACGGTCGGCAAATTCCGGTGCTTCGTCACGATCGCGGCGCGGGCCGCGACGGTTTTCACGTTCTGCCATGAGAACTTCCTTCATTTGGTGGGCAAGCGCCCGGTTTGTTCAATCGCGGTGAGCGAAAGGCTCCCGGATCATCGAGAGGGCCGGCACGGCCCTCTTCGCGTATCAATGGTGGGTTTCACCCACCTTACGTAGGGTGGGTGAAACCCACCTATATCTTCAGACCACCCTCACGGGCCGCGTCTGCAAGCGCCTTCACCTTGCCGTGGAACAGGAAACCGCCACGGTCAAAGTATGCCGCCTCAACACCGGCCTTCTTGGCACGTTCGGCAATCGCCGCGCCGACCTTGGTCGCCGCTTCGATGTTGTTCTTGCCGACGATGCCCAGATCCTTCTCAAGCGAAGAGGCGGAGGCCACTGTCTTGCCGTTCACATCGTCGATCAGCTGCACGCTGATGTTCTTGTTGGAACGGTGCACGCTCAGGCGCATGCGGCCTGCGTTGGTGCGGCGAAGTTTGTTCCGAACGCGCAGGCGGCGTTTGATGAACAGTTGTCTTTTGCTGTTTGCCATGTCCTTGCGTCCTTACTTCTTCTTGCCTTCTTTGCGGAAGACGTACTCATCCTTGTAGCGGATGCCCTTGCCCTTGTAGGGCTCAGGCTTGCGCCACGCACGGATGTTTGCCGCAACCTGACCAACAAGCTGCTCATCAATGCCTTCCACAACCACTTCGGTCTGCTTGGGCGCGGTCACAGTCACACCCTCGGGTGCGACATAATCCACGTCATGAGACAGGCCGAGGTTCAGCTTCAATGTGTTGCCCTGCATCTGGGCACGGTAACCAACACCCTGAATTTCAAGCTCTTTCTTGAAACCTTCTGTGACGCCAGTGACCAGGTTTGCCACCATCGTGCGGGACATGCCCCACTGCTGGCGCGCGCGCTTGGACTTGCCGCGAGGCTCGACGCTGACCACGTTGTCCTCGACCTTCAGTGTCACATCATCCGTCGCCTTGAACGAACGTGTGCCCTTGGGGCCTTTGACTTCGATGGACTGGCCAGAGACCGTCGCGGTCACACCGCTGGGCAGCTCAACCGGTTTTTTACCAATACGAGACATCGAATTCTCCTTAGAATACGGTGCAGAGCACTTCACCGCCAACATTGGCGCTGCGTGCTGATGCGTCCGACATCACACCCTTGGGGGTGGAGACAATCGACACACCCAGGCCCTGACGGACCTGCGGGATGTCCTGTGCGCCCATGTAAACGCGGCGGCCGGGCTTGGAGACCCTTTTCAGCTCGCGAATGACAGGTTCGCCCTCGTAGTACTTCAGGCTGATCTCGATGGCGGGGTGGCCGTCGGCGCCCGTCACCTTTTCGTAGCCGCGGATGTAGCCTTCGTCGGCCAGCACATCCAGCACCCATGCACGCAGCTTGGAAGCCGGTGTCATGACGGTGGATTTGCCGCGCATCTGGCTGTTCCGGATACGGGTCAGCATATCTGCGATAGGATCGTTCAT
>CAYUSM010000617.1:0-1654 GCA_964447345.1 uncultured Sulfitobacter sp.
TCGGTTGGTTCTAGGGTTTTTTCCGTGCTGTCGTTGTTCTCTGCCATGCTCAGAACCTAAATCCGACCAGCCATTCGCGGAACGTTTCGATAAAGAAATGCAGGATCGCGGGCATGGAGATTGCGAGGATCAATAGACCCGCGCCAATCAGCAGCGAGGCGGCGACAAAGAAAACGGGAAGCTGCGGCATCATCCGGTTGGCAAGGCCCATGCCGAGGTTCAGCACGACGCCCATCACAAAGAAGGGTGCTGCGATGGCGGTGCCGATGTAAAGGCTTTGTGCGCCGGCCTGCAGAATCTGATCCATCATGTCGCGCAGCATCAACTCTCCGGGCGGGAAGACCGCATAGCTCGACAGCAGCGCCCGCAGGATGATGTGATGCGTGTCGGTGACAAAGATCATTGCAACGGCGCTGATCAGCATCAGCGTGGCCACCATTGTCGCACCCTCAAAGGACCCAAACGACGGGCCGAAAGCATTGGCAAGGCCCGAGACCTGACCGACCTGAAACCCCGCGAACTGCAGGGCGGACAGCAGAATGCGGGCCGTCAGCCCGATCCAGAGGCCAATCGTGACCTCCATCCCCAAAAGGAACGCGATGTCGATCGGGTTTTCGGGCATGACGGCGCGCACAGGGGTCGCGGGCAATAAGGCGGCGCACATCACAAGGGCAAAGGAGAGGCGCGCGCGGATGGGGATCTGCACCTCGCCAAAAGACGGCATGAAGATCAATGCAGAGCCAAGGCGCGCAAAGACGACGAGGTAGGTGAAGAAAAGGTTGGTGACGAAGGCCTCAAGCGTCATGGGTCACTGGCCGACCGTACCGACCGTGCGCAGTGACGCCTTGCGGTGGACCTCATTGTGAGAAATCACCTGCGTCATCGGGCTGACCCGTTCCAGGATTGACCGCACATAGGGCCGCGCCTGTGGCGTGACAAGAATGGCGGGCCATTCATCGGCGGCCGAGAATTTCTGTATTTCCTTGCGCATCGCCAGCACGAATTCCTGCACGCGAGAAGGCGACATCAGGAAGGTTTCCTCTCCGTTGGAGGTGGAGATGGAGGAGATCAGCTCGCTTTCCCATTCTCCACCAAGATTTATGACAGGCACATACCCCTGCGGGTCCTTCAGCGACTGGCAGATTTGCTTGGCCAGCTTGCCGCGCGCATGTTCCACAACGGCGCGAATGTTCTTGGTCTTGGCGCTGGCTTCGGCCACGGCCTCGATGATCTTGGGCAGGTTGCGGATGGAGACACGTTCAGCCAGCAGTGATTGCAGCACGTGCTGCAGCATCACGCCGGGGCTGCTGTCACTGTCAGCCAGCAGTTTCTGGTAGTCCTTGTCCTGCCCGTCGATCAGTTCCTGTGTCGCCGCATAGGTCAGGATTTCGGGCATGTGTTCCTTGATCACTTCGGTCAGATGGGTCGTAATCACGCTTTCCGGGTCAACGACCGTCATCCCCATCAGCTCCGCCTCGGAGGCGCGGGCCTCATCGACCCAGATGGCGTCCAGACCAAAGGTGGGTTCGCGTGTGTGCTTGCCGGGCAGGTCGATCTGCTCTCCGGTGGGGTTGATGACCATCATCATCATGGGCTCAATCTCGCCCCGCGCGGCCTCGACCCCCTGCAGGGAAATCGAATAGGTCGAGGCGGG
>CAYUSM010000618.1:0-1628 GCA_964447345.1 uncultured Sulfitobacter sp.
GCCTGCCGCTGGACGACATGGGACGCCAGACAGCGCAGGCCTTGTTCCGCTGGATTGAACACGGAGAACGCCCAAGCGCGGTCAACTTGCCGTCAAAGCTCATTCTGCGCGGTTCGACGTCTGGCGTGGATGAACCGAGCGGGAGCTTCGGTTCTGTCGAAAACGCGAAATCCCTCTAACTGTGTGCGATTTGGCTCATATGAGTTAAAAAGACCCTTGGCACCTCAGACATGGCGACGCCTTGGGCTTCCGCACAATGCTTTAATTCAAGCGTCCCCGAATTCTGCGCTCAGCGTAGACCAGCGGAACGTTGAGCCGACTAAAGCATTCGAACATGGGAGTTTGATATGATTGTCGCCAGCCAGTGCTCGCCAGATGTTGGCTCTACTCGGTCAGCATTTCGTTGAGGCCAACAGCGGCAGTTCACGACCGACCGAAGCTGGGCGAATGCCACTTGCGAGTACGATACTGCGCTGCCTCCGGCGTTGGATAGGTCTCGTTTGTGCATCAGTCGCGCAACGCGCCGCTGACAAAAGAGCCCAACTTGCTTGATGGTGCGCTCCGCAGATACACCCGCACTGAAGCATTCACGACATTTGACACCTCCGATGATCGGGCTTTCAATGACAAAACTTTGGGAGAAAAAATGTTACAATGGGTCTAAATGACGTTCTTGGAATAGAGAAGCCGATACTGTCTGCCCCCATGGCAGGTGCCGCAGGCCCGAAGTTGGTCGCGGCAGTTTGCAACGCAGGTGGCTACGGCGTCATTCCGCTTTGGGGGAAATCGAAAGAGCAGGTGAGTGCCGGTATAGATGAGCTTCGGGATCTGACGGACCGAAACTTTGCCGTAAATCTGAATCTGTCCTTTCCCTATGAAGAACAGCTGGAGATGTGCATCGACAAAGGCGTGCATGGAGTCTCACTGTTTTGGGGTCTGGAACCTTCGGCCATTGAGCACGCCAAGGCAGGCGGTTTGGCTGTTTTGGTCAGCGTGGGGAATGCTCAAGAGGCCCGTACAGCAGCTGATGCCGGTGCAGATGTCATCGTCGCCCAAGGATGGGAAGCTGGCGGTCACGTTTGGGGGCAAGTGTCGACCATGGCGCTTGTTCCCGCTGTGGTGGATGCGGTCAGCGTGCCCGTGATCGCAGCTGGCGGCATCGCCGACGGTCGCGGGATGGCAGCGGCCTTGATGCTGGGCGCGTCAGGTGTCTGGATTGGCACGCGATTTCTGGCCAGTTCAGAGGCGACTATCCACGAAGTCTACCGCAACCGTATCCTCCAAGCGTCAGAAGCTGACACGCAATGGGCCCATGATCTCTATGACGTGGGCTGGCCAGACGCACCCCATCGGGCGCTCTGCAACGCGACATCGCAGGACTGGGTGGATGCCGGGTGTTCACCGCCTGGGAGCAGGCCGAATGAAGGTGAGCAGATTGGGCAGCGTCCCAATGGTGACCCTGTCGTTCGATATCAAAGCTATACGCCTCTACTTGAAACGCAGGGTGATGTGGACGCCATGTCGCTTTGGTCAGGACAAGGCGTATCATTGGTGCGCAACGTCATGCCCGCGGCAGATATCGTTGAGGATATCTATCAAGGCGCGAAGAAATGCCTGCAGAGCGGGAT
>CAYUSM010000619.1:0-1620 GCA_964447345.1 uncultured Sulfitobacter sp.
CTACAAGGTGATCTTCGTCACGATCGAACTGCGCCACGCGCCGTGGTTCGGCGTGTTCCAGGACCTCTCCGCGCCGGACCCGACGTCGATCTTCAACTTCTACGGTCTGGCCCCCTGGGCGGCCCCGGAACCCACCAGCTTCATGGCGCTGATCTTCATCGGCATCCTGCCGCTCTTGCTGGGCATCTCCATGTGGCTGCAACAAAAGCTGAACCCGGCACCCACCGATCCCACGCAGCAGATGATCTTTGCCTGGATGCCCTGGGTCTTCATGTTCATGCTGGGCGGCTTTGCCAGCGGCCTTGTCGTCTACTGGATCGCGAACAACACCATCACCTTCACGCAGCAGTACCTGATCATGCGCAGCCAGGGCTACAAGCCTGACCTGATGGGCAACATCAAACAGAGCTTTCAACGCAAACCCAAGGCCGCAAACGACCCCAAGGAACCGGCCAAAAAGGGCGGCAAGTAATGCAGGTCTCCGCGCTCTGGCGGTATCCGATCAAGAGCCACGGGCGCGAAAGTATTGAAAGCGTGGACCTGGTCGCGGGGCAGACAATGCCCTGGGACCGGCAATGGGCCGTGACACATGAGGCCACGCAACCCGATGCCAAAGGCGGTGCCTGGGCACGGTGCCACAACTTCATGATCGGCGCGCGCACGCCAGCCCTCGCTGGTCTCTGGGCCAAACTCGATGAGCCTGCGCGCCGGGTGACCCTCACCCATCAGGACCTGGGCGAGCTGACCTTTGGCCCTGACGATACCACCGATCAGGCCCGCTTTCTTGAGTGGATCGCCCCGCTCTGCCCCGAAAACCGCAGCCGCCCTACCGGTATCGTCAGCGCGGGCACCCGCGGCATGACAGACAGCGCTTTCCCTTCGATTTCGATCATGACCACAGCCTCCCACACCGCTGTCGCGCAAGCCATGGGCGGCATGCTGGAGCCTGAACGCTGGCGCGGCAACATCTGGCTGGAGGGCACCGCCCCCTGGGAAGAGTTCGACTGGATCGGTCACGAAATCCGCATCGGAGAGGCCGTCTTGCGCGTCGAAGAACCCATTGAGCGTTGCCCGCATACCACTGCCAACCCCCACACAGGCCAGCGTGATGCCGACACGCTTGGCACGCTGGAACGCAACTTTGGCCATCAGGACTTTGGCGTGCAGGCCCGCGTGATCCAAGGCGGTACCCTCCGCATCGGCGACAAGGCCGCGCGCATATGACCCAGCTTCCGTTCCCCCTTGCCGAAGAACCTGATCCCCAGACCCTCGAACGCGGCCGCCTGCTCTTTGCGGGCGAAACCGAATTCGTCAAAGGCGTTGTGGCCATGTCCGGCCTGCCTGACCCCGACCGCATGGAGGTCTGCTTTGCAGGCCGCTCCAACGTCGGCAAATCGACCCTGATCAACGCGCTCACCGGCATGAAGGCCCTCGCGCGGGCCTCCAACACCCCCGGCCGCACGCAGGAAATCAACTTCTTCACCGCCGGTGACAGCCATTACCTCGTCGATCTGCCCGGCTACGGCTATGCCAACGCCCCCGTCCCTGTGGTCGAGAAATGGCAGCGCCTGCTCAAGCAATACCTCTCCGGCCGCCAGACCCTGCGCCGCGCCTTCGTGC
>CAYUSM010000620.1:0-1618 GCA_964447345.1 uncultured Sulfitobacter sp.
CCCCTGATGTCATTTGCGCGAGCAGGAGTGTTTGACATGACCACATCACAAATCCCGTCCCGCGACGTGCTCAAGGCACAGGCCAAACGCCTGCGCGCCGATTTGGCCGCGCGGGGACAATCCATCAGCCACGCCCAGGCGTTGGAAACCATTGCCCATCAATGGGGCGCGCGCGACTGGAACACGTTGAGCGCACAAGCCGCCGCCGCACATCCCGGCTGGGCACCTGGCCAGCGGGTGACAGGCCGCTATCTGGGGCACCCCTTCAAGGGCCACATCAAGGCCGCACGTCAGTCCGCCAATGGCTATTGGTCGCTGACCCTGCGCTTTGATGCGCCCATCGACGTGGTGACCTCGGAGCATTTCAGCGCCTTCCGGCGACAGGTGAACGCAACGATCACGCCCAAGGGCGTGTCGCCGCAGAAAACCTCTGACGGACAGCCGCATGTGGTGCTGAGCGCGGCGTAAATCTTGCCTGAGCCGCCCTTCCGGGCGGCTCAGGCCTCCGGATTGGGCACAGTGTAAGTGTGGATTGTGAATATGACCGCCTGCGTCTGCGGCATGCGCAGGATGCATTGACGTTCTGACCGGATAAACGCGGACACACCGTCCTCCCGCTTCTTGCGCGGCTGATGCAGATCAGCCTCCACATAGGCCAGCCGGTTGAACCGCCAGATCGGCCTTCCAACCTGCACGCCATCAAACAGACGTTGCACCCGGCGCGCGATGTCAGCGTCGTATTCCGCAACCGGATCATGAATACGGGTCAGCGGCCTGCCCGCCTTTTCCGCCAACCGCCAGTTGGCTGGAAAGCACAGAACGGCCCCTGTCAGAACATGTTCATCGCCCTGTTTTTCCAGAATGCAGACGTCCTGCTGCACAATCTGTCCAAGGGTCTCCAATGGCGCATCCAAATTGACCGCCACCCGGCGACCGTCCGGACAGGTGATACTTTCATCGGCGAGATCAAATCCCAGCCCCGGAAGGATTTTGAACGCCTCTTCCATCACCTCCTGCGCGGCAGGCAAAGCCTCGGGTGCCATCCACAAGACATCCTCTTTCCGGTCCTGCAGCAACCACAGCCGGTAGCGCATCTGCGCGGCATAGGCATCGTCTACACGCAGCCAATCATCGGCCGCGCAGGGTGCCACGCCCGGCAGGGCCTTGGGGTGCTGCATCTCCTCCGGAATGGTGTCTTGAAGTATGATTTCCATGCGTAAACGCTACGTCCGCTGCCCTCGGATGTCTTGCAAAAACGACATGCCAATACGTCGGTTTATCACATCCGCCTGCTGAAAATATGGGCAGACTTGAGGGGAGAAAACCGGAATCCACGCGATGAATCAGCATTATTCGAACACCCGCAAGATTGACCCCAGACAGGGCGCGTTCCTTAAGGACGGCACACCCAATGACGCGGACAGAGTGGAGATCGGCCCCACGCATCTGGCATTCGGGGAGTGGGAGGCCGCAGGGCTCACGCTGCCTAACCTGCCGGCCATGCGCGAATACCGCTGGCGTCGATTGACACAGCACATCGTGGACCGCGGATATGGTGGATTGCTGATGTTCGACCCGCTCAACATCCGCTATGCCACCGACAGCACCAACATGCAGT
>CAYUSM010000621.1:0-1615 GCA_964447345.1 uncultured Sulfitobacter sp.
TCCGCCTGACCCATGTGGCCGACCTGCCAAGCCCGGAGGAACTGGTGCGCAAACTTGGCACCCAGACGCCGCCTCCGGCCATGCCCGGCCCTTCCGGTGGCGGCCCGGCACCCTCAACCGGCGCTGAAGCCGTCCAGCAAGCCCAGACGCGTATGGCCGCACACCCAACCGCTGCAGGCCAGACCACCGCACTGGCCCAGGATATCGACGCGGCCCTGGCACGCTTTCCCACCTTCAACCACGTTGTCGAACTCATCCGCGCCAACCGCGACGTCAAACTGCTGGTCGAGGTCGAAACCACCCTGCGCCTCGCCGCCTACCAGCCCGGCCGGATCGAGTTTGTGCCGACCGACAAGGCCCCGCGCGACCTCGCCCAACGCCTCGGCCACCGCCTGCAGGGCTGGACCGGCAACCGCTGGGCCGTCACAGTCGTCAACGAGGGCGGCGGAGAGACCATCGCGGAAGTACGGGACGCCAAGGATCTGGCGCTGAAGGCCGAGGCGCAGGCACACCCCCTGATGCAAGCCGTCCTCGCCAAGTTTCCGCAGGCCAAGATCACCGCCATCCGAACAGCGGAACAAATTGCCGCGGAAGCGGTCGAGGAAGCCCTGCCCGAAGTGGAGGACGAATGGGACCCCTTCGAAGAGGACTGAGCCTCGCCCTGATTTTCCCGACTGCAGGCTGGGCCGACGTCTGCGACAAGGTTCGTCCCAACTGGGAGGGCACCCCCGTCACTGCCGTGCAAGAGGCCTTGTTTCTTGCCGCAACGCCCATTTCACTCGCGCTCGTCCTCGCCTCTCTCATCGTCCTGCGCTTGCGCCACCAATGGGGTGCGCTTGCCGTCGTCGTCGGCTGGACCATCGCCATCACGCTTCTCACCATGGCTGACCCCACCGGCATGCGCCCGCAGGCCGCAACCGAAGGCTGCATCGGCAGCCCCACCTTGTTCATCATCGCCGTGGCTGCGATATGTGGGGCAATAATCCTTTACACCGCGCCAAAATCTTCCGGCGCAGAGACACCAGATTAGGAGATAGCAATGCTCAAAGGACTTGGCTCACTTGGCGACATGGCCGGGATGATGAAAAAGGCGCAGGAAATGCAGGGCAAGATGGCCCAGATGCAGGAAGACATGGCCAACATCATGGTCGAGGGCGAAAGTGGCGCAGGGCTCGTCAAAGCCAGCTGCACCGCCAAGGGTGAGCTCAAGGGCCTCGACATTGATCCCTCGATCTTCAACGGCGACGACAAGGAAGTGGTTGAAGACCTGATCCTGGCCGCCATCAAGGATGCACAGGCCAAAGCCGCCCAGCGCGCGCAGGAAGAAATGGCCAAACTCACCGAAGGCATGGGCCTGCCCGCCGACATGAAGCTGCCTTTCTGAACACCGGCCCCGCGCGGTGCATTGCAAGCGCCGCGCAACGCCCCTGCTTCATCTTTCCAATACAATTCAATCCCACCGCAGCCCCAAGAGCCCCCGCTTGAGTTCAACCCGTGAGATCGACGCCCTTATCGAGATGATGGCCAAGCTGCCGGGCCTCGGCCCCCGGTCGGCCCGGCGTGCGGTGCTGCACCTGATCCGCAAACGCGCGCTGCTGCTCACGCCGCTGGCCGA
>CAYUSM010000622.1:0-1588 GCA_964447345.1 uncultured Sulfitobacter sp.
GACGACATCCATTTTTATGACCATCAGGTGGCTGACTCCGCTCTGAGGTTCTTTGACAATCACACCAGTTCAGAGCCCTTTTATCGGGAGGTCGGCTTTTCAGGTCCGCATGGTCCCTGGACCACCCCGGCGCGGTTCAAGCGGATGTATGCCTTCAGGAACATTCGCAAACCTGACGCCTGGAGGAACGGGTTTGACACTTCCGATCACATGGACAGGCTCGCACCCGAGAACATGGACAGCAGCAAACGGACGTACTGGAAGCAAAGTGTCCGCAATTACTTCTCCGCCCTTACCCACGCAGACCATCATCTGGGACGGGTCTGGGACGGGCTTAAAGCCTCGCCGCACGCCGGGAACACCATGGTTGTCATCCTGTCGGATCACGGGCTGCACCTTGGTGAGCGAAACAGGTTCAGGAAACACACCCTTTGGGAGCAGGTCGCGAATGTGCCGCTGATCATCCACGATCCGGAGCAGCCTGAGGCCAAGGTGGTGACCGACCCGGTTGGTCTGATCGATGTCGGCCCGACAGTTCTGGACTATCTCGACATGCCACCGATCCCGGACACGCCGGGGCGGTCCCTGCGCGCACAGATCGATGGCGCGCAGGTCCCTGACAGGGCAATACCGACGTTCCTGGAAGACAGCGCCGCCATCCGGAAAGGCCGATACAGGTTCATTCGCTACGGGGATGGCACCACAGCGTTCTACGATCTTGAAGAGGACTGGTGGCAGACAAGGGACCTCGGTCCTGACCACCCGGATTACGAAGAGATGCGGCAAGCCCTTGAGGATTGCTGCCGTGCCTACGGGCAGAACGGCGCGGTTCAATAGGCACCAGACAGTGCTGGCCCCATTGATCCCACATTCGTAGCCATTGGCTCGTTCACCTGACCCTTTGGATGCTGTGCCCATGCTCGGTCTGCGCCGCACATGCCCGAAACCCGAATGATCGGTGCGGCCGCTTCTTGTGTGGGCCCCGAAGCCCCTTAGATGAATGGCAGGCCATCAAGGGACATCAGGGAGCATCGGGAGCATGAAAAGCATTATCGTCGCCACGGACCTGTCAGAGCGGTCGCGGCAGGCTGTACGCCGCGCCGTCAAACTGGCGGTCGCCGCAGGGGCCAGGCTGACCGTGCTGCACGTGGTGGATGAGGCCATTCCCGACGGTATTTCCGAACAGCTTCAAATCGGGGCACGAACCCTGCTCTCCGAACAGATCGAAGCGGATGCGGAAGGCCAGAACATCGACCCGGAGATCAAGGTGATCATCGGCGACGCCAAGGGCGAGATCAGCCAGTTCACTGGGCAATCGGACGCCGATCTTCTGGTTGTGGGGCTGCACCGGCGCCGGACATTCCTTGACCAGATACGGGAGACCACGATGGAGCATCTGGTCCGTTCCAGCGAGATGCCTGTCCTGCTTGTCGCCACCCCGGCCGAAGAACCCTATCGCCGCGTGCTCTGCGGGGTGGCTCTGTCGGACGTCTGTGCAAAGGCGCTGCACAAAGTGCCGCTGGTCGCCCCGGAGGCCGACCTGACGCTCTTCCACGCGCATGAGATGTCTTTCGGCAAGGAAGCGCAA
>CAYUSM010000623.1:0-1583 GCA_964447345.1 uncultured Sulfitobacter sp.
AGAGTCGCGTGGCCATCATGTGTTCGGCTTCTTAGATGGTGACGCCGTCGACGTGGTCAATGGTATCGCCCACCTCGTAATAGCCCCAGCGGTGGGGTTCGCCAGCGAGTGTGAAGTTGTAGTCCGTGAAGTCGAGGCCGTCGGGGATCACGAGGTCAGAGGCATCCAACGCTTTGGGCAGATCGGGGACGACCGTTTCAGGGGCAGGGGCGTCCACGTCGCGTTTGCGGACCATGACCCAGCGGACATATTCGAGGACCGCTTCGTCGTTCTGGTTGAGGCCAGTCGTGCGAACGTAGACGACGCCGGTTTTGCCGTTGGAGTTTTGCTTCAGGCCGATGACCTCGGACTGGCTGCGCAGGGTGTCGCCCGGCCACACAGGTTTCAGCCAGCGGCCTTGTGCATAGCCGAGGTTGGCGACGGCGTTGAGCGAGACATCGGGCACCGTCTTGCCGAAGACGATGTGGAAGGCGATCATGTCATCGAGCGGGCTGGCGGGCAGGCCGCAGCTTTGCGCGAAAGCGTCAGAGGAATAGAGTGCGTGGCGGGCAGGATAGAGCGCGTGGTAGAGGGCGCGTTCGCCTGCGCCAACGGTGCGGGGGACGGCGTGATGGAGGGTTTCGCCGACAGTGTAATCTTCGAAAAAGCGGCCTGCGTTGGTCTTGGACATCAGTGCTCTCCCAGCTTGGTGTCGGGGGTATAGGTGCCTTCAACGTCTTTGGTCACGGCCTGACCGCATCTCATCACACCGGCACTGTGATCCCATGTTTGCGTGGGCGTGCCATAAAGCTCCCAACCCTTGTTCAGGGCGTCGGTGACCTTGTGGCAAAAGGCGGACGTGTCCTCTTCGGAGAGGAAGCGGTAGAGTTTCATGTGTTTGTCCTCAGGAGGGGAAGGGCCAGACGCCAAGCCATGCGTGAATGGCTGTCACGATGGCGACCAGCACACCGGTGATCACGGCGAGGCGGATGTAGGTTTTGGCACCTGCCGGTTCGGGTGGCGTCCAGTCGGGTTCGGCGCGGTTGATTGCGATCACCTCGACGACTGCCCAAGCGAGCAGGCCGCCAAAAAGAATGACCGAAGCCAGATCGCCGTTCACCAGAAGGTGGGCGACCGCCCAAATCTTGAAGCCCAGAAGCTGGGGATGGCGGGTCTTGTAGGCGGGCCAAGCCTTGGCGCCTTTGGCGGCGGATGAGCCGTAGACCCAGAAGGCGAGGATCATCAGGGCGTTGTTGAGGTGGACCGTCCATGTTGGCGGATACCAGAGGTTTATGAAATCTGCGGCGCGGTAGCCCAGCACCATCAGCACAATGCCTGCGATAATCAGAACGGCGACCAGTCCCTTACCCGGATCGCCCAGCTTGGCACGCGCGTCGGGGGCCAGACGCTTGAAGAAATGCGCCAGCACCCAGAGGGCAAGGCCGATGATCAGGAGGGTCATGACGCTATCCTTCGTTCATTGCTGCGATTGCGTCCAGTTTTGCCAGTGTTTCGCGGGCGGTGGCAACATGAAGGTTTTCGACGATCTTGCCATCGACCACGGCGACGCCCTGTCCAGCGGCTTCTGTTTCCTCGAAAGCGGC
>CAYUSM010000624.1:0-1572 GCA_964447345.1 uncultured Sulfitobacter sp.
GCCTGAATGGAATGTGCCCCCTGCCCCACATCCGCACGCGGGGTGATCAGTGTGACCGCATCGGCATCAATCTTGACGAACGGATTGAACGTCGCCGCCCCGGTCTCAAGCCCGACCTCAAGCGGATTGTCCAGGTCCCGTCGATACATGTACGTGCCAAAGGCCACCCCGCCCAGAATGGCCGCCGATCCCACCAGAAAGCTGCGCCGTGCAATGGTTCGCATCCGTCCCATGGCCTACACTCCCTGCAAACGGCTGGCCGCCGATTTCACCGCCGCACGGATGCGCGGATAGGTCCCGCAGCGGCACAGGTTGCCGCTCATCGCGGCATCAATCTGATCGTCCGTCGGCTCAGGGTTAAGGTCCAGAAAAGACGCCGCCTGCATGATCTGACCCGACTGGCAGTAGCCACATTGCGCCACTTGATGCTCCACCCAGGCCGCCTGTACCGCATGTAAGGCCTGCGGTGTGCCCAGCCCCTCAATGGTGGTCACTTCGCCATCCACATCCGCCGCCGCCAACTGGCAGGACCGGACGGAGATACCATCCACATGCACCGTGCAGGCCCCACATTGCGCGATCCCGCAGCCGTATTTCGGCCCCGTGATCCCCAACTCATCCCGCAAAACCCACAAAAGCGGCATGTCATCCTCGACATCCACCTCATGTTCCGTTCCATTGACCGTCAGCTTCATTTCAACCTCAAAGCGAAATCAACACCCGTTGACTTTACAGTTACTCCCTTTCCCAACCAAGTCAACACCTGTTGACAAAAAGACCATTGCCGATAGGATCACCCTAATGAACAAGGCCTTCGCGACCCGCGAAAAACTGCTGACCGAGGCCCGCCGCCTGCTTTGGGCGCGCGGATATTCCAACGTGCCCCTGCGCGAGATCGCCCAGGGTGCGGGCGTTGATGTGGCTCTGGTCTCGCGCTATTTCGGAGGCAAGCTGGGGCTGTTCAAAGCCACGCTTGAAGGGGCCTTCGACACCCCGGATGTCCCGGACGCCGACACGCTGGTCGAGGTGGTCCTGCGCATGTTCGTGGAAGCCCCCCGTGACGGCGAAACCCCTTCCGTCCTACAGCTCATCCAGACCAACGCCAATGACCCCGACGTGGGCGACCTCGTGCGCCAGGCTCAGGCTGACGGCATGCAGAACAAACTCGAAGACCTGCTGGGCAGCCCGGCGCGTGCAGCCCTTTTCATGAGCGTGCTGCTGGGCTTTGCCGTTGCCGAAAAGACATTGAAACTCAAGGGCATCGCCGCCCCCGGCAGCCCCGCATTCGAGGCCCAACTGCGCCACCTGATGACCTCAGCCCTGACCTTTGCAGATCAGGACTGACCCACCACTCTTTTTGGCCAAATCAATTCCCGGGGAGTCGCGCCTCTGGCGCGACGGGGCAGCGCCCCTGAAACATGTCGTGCAGCTTTGCTGCGCAATCAGAGCACGCGCGCTCTAGAACTCCACAACCGCCCGGATCGACTTGCCCTCATGCATCAGATCGAACCCGTGGTTGATCTCATCGAGGCTCAGCTTGTGGGTGATCATCGGGTCGATCTCGATCTTGCC
>CAYUSM010000625.1:0-1572 GCA_964447345.1 uncultured Sulfitobacter sp.
GAACAACATCCTAAAACAGAGAAGGCGGTACTTCGGTGCCGCCTTCTTTGCGTTGTGAGTACACGAAGTACCCTGAACTATGTGCGGTGTGTATTTGCAGGCACCCATAGCTGCCCTCAGATGTCGGCCTCTTGTTCAGAGCACCGAATTGCAGATCGTATCGCGAATTTGGCTCTCCTGTGCCCTCCGGAGGCAATTCCGGAAGCTCCTGAGGTATGTCATATATTATAGACAGCTTAGGATGTAATTAATATATTACATAGATGGGTGTCTCAGATCGAAGGTCTTGACCGGATCCTCATATAGAAGGAGTCGTGCAGATGTCCCAGCTAATTGACAGAGAAAGCCTGATGTGGCGCGTGACGCCGGATTTGCTTGGTGTGCTGAGCAAAGATGGCGTCTTTATTCAGACAAATCCCGCGTGGCAGACAACATTGGGCTGGTCCCCTGCAGAGATGGCCAGCAAGGAATTCTTCTATTTCATGCATCCGCAGGACATCCCGGCGGCTGCCGATGCCTTTGCCAAAATCAAGACGGGCAAGCCCGTCCTGAATTTCGAGAACCGATATCGTCACAAGGACGGCGGATATCGGTGGCTGTCGTGGAACGCGGCACCTGACGAATCTGCGTTCTTTTGCAGTGCGCGGGATGTCACGGAGGCAAAAGCGAACGAAGCGTTCATTTCGGACCAAAAGGTCGAAGCGGAGCTTCGCGAACAGTTTATTGCGATCCTGAGCCATGACCTGCGCAATCCGCTTGCTGCCGTTTCATCGGCGCTGCGGCTTATTCCCAAGCAAAGTGATGAGCCAAAAAGGGCAGCGCTGACTGATGCTGCCCAGACGTCCGTGGCGCGTATGGCGACGCTCATTGATCAGGTCATGGACTTTACACGTGCGCGACTTGGGGGTGACCTGGGCTTCGAGTTTGCGGAGGTGACGGATCTGGACAGTCGGCTTCAGCATGTGATCGAGGAAATACGTCTGGGTCAGCCAGATGCAGACATTCGAGAGGTCTACGTAGACAGCAGCGTCGCTTGGTGTGACCCAAGTCGGATATGCCAGCTGGTGTCCAACCTTGTCAGCAATGCCGTGTTCCACGGCGACAGTGGTAAACCGATTTTCGTCGAAACCATCGGTGACGCGAATATGCTTACAATTCAGGTGAAGAACAGCGCGGACCAGATCCCTGAAATCGTTCAAAACAACATCTTTGAGCCATTTGAGCGATCATCTTACAGGCAATCGCAGAACGGGCTGGGTCTGGGCCTTTTCATCTGCAAAGAGATCGCCGAGGGCCATGGGGGGACGTTGAGTGTCGACTCAGGTGTTGAGTTTACGTCTTTCCGCCTTCAGATGCCCAGAAACCGAACGTAGCAGAAGATCACCTTGGGCTTCATTTGCAGGGTAAAAGCATGCGCTGCCAATTTGCCAGCGAGCCGCTTTGGCTAGTCCAGCCACCCTTGAAGGTTTTCCTCAATCGCATTCGACAGCGCTTTGATGTGCAGATCGTCGTCGTTGAGGCAGGGGATGTAGAGGAATTCCTCACCGCCCGCTTCTTCGAAGCTTTCCTTGA
>CAYUSM010000626.1:0-1570 GCA_964447345.1 uncultured Sulfitobacter sp.
CAAAATGACAGTCAACGTTGCGTTCTCAGCGTCCAATCTAGGGAGCAGACGCGACAAAGGTTGCCGAAAACGACTGCTGCTGGCACACCCAACATGATCGACGTTGCGCTCATGGCAGTGTCAGCCACACCCGCCAGCGCTCTTTCTCCATAAGCCTGACCCAGCCCCCGCGGCTTCCTCCTACCGAGGTTTGTCAACGCGGGCCGCGCGCCTCGCGAGTAGGAAAACTTGCACCCCGGCCCGCATCGAAAAACCTTCAGGAAAGCTGACATTTTTACGCGGCGCAGCATCCGGTAGATTGGGCTCCAACCTGCCGTTCCTAGCGCACCCATCTTCGTACAGCAATCAAACCACCCTTAAGTAGAGGTAGATGCTGCCGTCGGCTTTACCACATTCCTCCCCCCTGCATTCCCCACTGGCAGCCTTCCGCCTCACCCTATACAAAACCAGAGCGCAAGAAGGAGAGCACATCCATGTCCGGCACATTCGGTAAAGGCCATCACCTCCACCTGATCGACGGCTCCGCCTTCATCTTCCGCGCCTTCCACGCCCTGCCGCCGCTGACGCGCAAGTCCGACGGGTTGCCCATCGGTGCGGTTTCGGGCTTTTGCAACATGATCTTCAAGATGGTCGAGGACAACCGCGGCCCGGACGCGCCGACCCATGTGGCCGTGATCTTTGACAAGGGCAGCCATACGTTCCGCAACGACATGTACGACCTTTACAAGGCGAACCGTGACGAGATGCCCGAAGAGCTGCGCCCGCAAATTCCGCTAACCCGCCGCGCGACGGAAGCCTTCAACATCGCCTGCAAGGAAAAGGAAGGCTGGGAGGCCGACGACATCATCGCCACCCTTGCGCGTCAGGCCCGCGAGGCGGGAGGACGCTGCACCATCATCAGTTCCGACAAGGACCTGATGCAGCTGGTGGGCGGCGGTGTGGAAATGCTCGACGCGATGAAGAACAACCGGATAGACCGCGACGGCGTGCACGAGAAATTCGGCGTCTACCCCGAACGTGTGGTCGATGTGCAGGCGCTGGCAGGTGACAGTGTGGACA
Organism: uncultured Sulfitobacter sp.; assembly: GCA_964447345.1. GTDB lineage: Bacteria > Pseudomonadota > Alphaproteobacteria > Rhodobacterales > Rhodobacteraceae > Sulfitobacter. Next base: position 1,060 of record CAYUSM010000626.1, read on the forward strand.
ACGTGCCCGGCGCGCCGGGGATCGGCATCAAGACCGCCGCACTCCTGATCAACGAATACGGTGACCTCGAAACCCTTCTCGAACGCGCCGAAGAGATCAAACAGCCCAAGCGCCGCGAAACCCTGATCGAACATGCCGAGCAAATCCGCCTTTCCCGCAAGCTGGTGCTGCTCGACGATCAGACCCCGCTGGATTTCACCCTTGACGATCTGGAGGTAAAGGAACCCGACCCGGATACCCTCCTTGCCTTTCTTGCCGAGATGGAGTTCCGCACGCTCACCAAGCGGGTGGCGGAACAGTTCGACCGCGACATGCCCACCATCGAGGACACGCCAACCCTGCCGGACGCGCCGCAGGTCGACGACATCCCCTTCGACGCCGAGAAGTATGAGCATGTCGCCGATGTGGACGCCCTGCAAAAGTGGATCGATGCGATCTACGAGGTTGGCTATGTCGCCGTGGACACCGAAACAACCGGGCTGAACGAGATGACCGCCGATCTGGTGGGCAT
>CAYUSM010000627.1:0-1568 GCA_964447345.1 uncultured Sulfitobacter sp.
ACAGCTAACCTATGGTAGGCTAGGGTAGAGCCTCAAAAAGGGGCCAATAACGAGCAGACAAAAACAATAGACAGGATTCCACCCATGCCGGTGATTACATTCGCCAATTCCAAGGGCGGCTCTGGTAAGACCACGAGTGCGCTTCTCCTTGCCCAAGCCCTGGCGGCCTTCAAGACCACAACGCTGATCGACGCCGACCCGCGCCATCCCGTGACCACCTGGGCGGAAAAGCCCGGCTGCCCCAAGGCGCTGACGGTGGTTACCAACCAGGGTGAGAAATCCATCCTTGATGAAATCGAGACCGCCGCCGCGCGGGATCCTTTCGTCATCATCGACCTTGAGGGCACGGCCTCGCGGCTCATGTCCTATGCCATCTCGCAATCCGATCTCGTCATCATCCCGATGAAAGAACAGCAGCAGGATGCGCTGGCCGCGCTCAACGTGATGCAGGAAATTCACCGGGATATGAAAGCCACGCGCCGCCGCATTCCCTATGCCGTGCTTTTCACCCAGAGCCGTGCGGCCGTGAAATCCCGCACCGCGCGCCACATCGCGGCGCAATTCCGCGACAATCCGCATATCGATTGTTTCAAAACCGAAATTCATGAACGCGATGCTTTCGCCGCAATGTTCTCCATCGGGGGTACGGTGGCGGGGATGGACCCTGATCTGGTCAACGGTCTTGATCGGGCGCTGAACAATATCGAAGCCTTTCGTGCCGAGGTGACTGCCAAGTTGCGCACGATCCGGGAAGACCAAGAGGGGAGGGCGGCCTGATGTCAGACCGCGAAGCACTGGCCATCCCCAGTTTTGATGACACGCTCGATGATTTCGCGCCGCGTAATACGGCAGGGCAGGGGGGGCATGCGCCGATCACTTCCAGCGCCGATACCCGCCGGACCGTGGATGCGGTGTCGCAATTTCCCTCCCGCGAGGCTGCAGGTGATGCACAGCTAAACCTTAAGGGCCCCAGGCATGTGCTCGACCGCTTTCGCGCCATGTGTAAGGCGGATCGCCGCGCCTATTACGACATGCTGGATATCCTGATGGATCATTTCGAAGGCAGGAAGTGACCGTGTTCGACGCTGGGCAGAGGTTGGCCAGGGCCTTTGCCCAGTGACACCCGACGGCCTTGATCCCTAGGTGTCTTCCAAAGGCCTGGGATCGATGAGAAGTGCCAAGATCCAGCCCGCAATAAAGCCCCCCAAATGGGCCTGCCAGGCGAGCTGTCCCTGCATGGCCCACCACATGATAGCGTTTAGCCCTACGAGCAGTAAAATGGCCCGGGCGATGGGCCATGTCTTCTCATCATATGTGTAGCGGTCGACATAACTCCAGGCGAGGAAGCCACCGATAACGCCAAACAATGCGCCCGACGCGCCCACCATAGGGCGCAGATCCGGTGCGAGCAGCGCAAAACCCACCCCACCTCCCAGACATGAACCGGCATAGAGCAGGGCAAAACCGCGCTGACCCACTCGGTTCACCACAGGACGTCCCATGGACCACAGCGTCACCATATTGGCCGCAAGATGCAGCCAGCCGCCGTGCAGGAAGCTGTAGGTGAT
>CAYUSM010000628.1:0-1568 GCA_964447345.1 uncultured Sulfitobacter sp.
CACCATATCCGTCTCGGCATTGCCGATGTCGATCTGGCCGCAGGCGATGTCATGCGCCCGCCCGTCCAACGACAGCGATTTTGTAAGCCCCGTGACCGCATGTTTGGTAGTCGTGTAACAAACCGAGCCGGGCCGGGGCGTATGCGCAGAAATGGAGCCATTGTTGATGATCCGTCCGCCCTGCCCCCGCGTGCGCATCCGGCCAAAAGCAAACCGTGCGGCCAGAAACATGCCGTGCAGGTTGACCATCATCACTTGTTCCCAGTTCGCGATGGATATCTCATCAATCGGTCCCGGCGTGCCGAACATACCTGCATTGTTGAACAGCACATCGAGATCGCCAAAGGTATCAAACGCGGCCTCAAGTGCTGCCGCATCTGTCACGTCTGCAGGCAGCGCCACCGCCTGTTCATGCGCCGCAGCCATTTCTTCCAGCGGCTCAGCGCGCCGGGCCACCAGCCCCACACGCCAGCCTTCGGCCAGAAACATCTCTGCCGTCGCGCGCCCAATCCCGGAGCTGGCCCCGGTGATCAAAATCGACTTCATGCGCTTTCCTCCGTCGTTGCATCCAGCGTCAGCGGGGCCGCTGGCACCGCCCTAAGATCATCAATGACCAGCGGACCGGTGGGTTTGGAGAGCCGATTGCGCACCACCCATATCAGCCGCTCCTGCGCCCGCGTGATCGCCACGTAAGCCAGCCGCTTCCACAGGGGTTGCCCCGCCTCCATACGGCCCATACGCGCCGCTGCGTAAAGGTCGGGGGCAAAGACCTGCACCGTCTCCCACTGGCTGCCCTGCGCCTTGTGGATGGTCACCGCCGCCCCGTGCAGGAACGTGGCCCCCATGCGCGCGGCGAAAGGGATAAAGGGTTCTTCCTCATCGGGCTTTTCGATCTTCACAATCGACGCCGCGCTGACCTGCGGGTCTTCGGCACCCATCACATGCAACCGGCTGAACCCCGGCTTGCGCCCGTCCCCCAGAAAGATCACCTGCGCACCCTTGATCAATCCCCGTGCCTCCAGATCGAGCCGCTTCTTGCGGTGCTTCAGCGGCAGTTCGATCCCGTCACAGATCAGCGGTTCTCCCGACAGCAGCGCATCCTCCGGCGCACCATGCACGGAGCGAAAGGCGTTGATCAGCCGAATGCGTGTCGCATTGCGCCAGACCAGCACAGGCGAGCGGGCCATCAGGTCCACCTCCACCCGTTGGCCCCAGACCACCCGGTCATCCTGCCGCGCCTTGTCCTCGATCATCCGCTCGAACTGCTCAAACCCCAGATCAGGGTCCGAGAGCGCATGCGCCAGATCAAGAATGGGATTGTCCGCGTCCTGGCGGAAAATGCGGTTGAGGTGCATCACCCGCTTTTCAGGCAATTTCTCAAACACCATCGTCCCTGATTGGTTCACCGGAGCCAGCTGTGCCGGATCACCAAACAGCAGCAGTGTGGGGAAAATCTCGCGCAGGTCTTCGTACTGCTTGTCATCCAGCATGGAGGCTTCATCGACAAAGCCGATGTCGAGCGGCTCTTCCCGCCGCTTCCAGCCGGTGATGAAGTCCGAGCCGCGCAG
>CAYUSM010000629.1:0-1553 GCA_964447345.1 uncultured Sulfitobacter sp.
GTCGAAATAGACGATGGGGGCGATTGCATCGAAGAAGGCGAGCGCTTCGGCCCCGGTCTGCGCGGCGATGGCGTCGGCCAAAGCGCCAGAGGTCAGTGGGCCAGTGGCGATGATCCAGTGACCGTCAGTGGGCAGCTCGGTGATTTCCCCGTATTCCACGCGGACGTTGGGGTGGGCCATCAGCGCATCGGTCACAGATTGGGCGAAGGGATCGCGGTCCACGGCCAGCGCGCCACCGGCAGGCAGACGGTGTTTGTCCGCCGTCTGCATGATCAGGCCGTTCGCTTCGCGCATTTCCCAATGCAGCAAGCCCACAGCGTTCTGTTCCGAATCGTCGGAACGGAAGGAGTTTGAGCAGACCATCTCGCCCAGCAGGCCGGTTTGGTGGGCGAAGGTGCCCACCTTGGGCCGCATTTCATGCAGAACGACCTGGATACCGGCGTTCGCGGCCTGCCAGGCAGCCTCGGACCCGGCCAAGCCGCCGCCCACGATGTGAAGTTCCTGTGTCATACCGGCGATGTAGGGCAGGGTGATGCCACGCGCAACAGCTTCGGTGCCGCAGGGTCTTGCAATTCAGGGGAACTTTTGGGGTCGCCGCTGCGGGAATGGCCGATCAGTGAGAGGCTGATCTGGAGGGACCTTCCGCCGACGGCGACCCAAATATTCGTATGGGCATCTGCCCTGACATAAACATGCCCCAATTGTGCCAGAATTGATATAGCTTTGTTTTCAACAATCTACGCGCGAATTGGAAACAATCACTGATCCCAGTCGGGATTGCGTTTTTCCAAGAATGCGTCGATCCCTTCACGTGTGTCATCCCGCATCATGTTCTGCACCATAACGTCGCCCGTGTAGGCGTAGGCATCTGATGTGGTCATGGCGATCTGGTTATAGAACGCCACTTTCCCGATCTTGACGGCAGCCCCCAGTTTGGAGGCCACGAGGTCGGCAAGGGCCGCCGTTTCCTCGGCAAGCATGTTTTCAGGCACAACGCGGTTCACCAGCCCAAGTTCTTTGGCGCGGGCGGCGGGAATGAATTCGCCCGTGGTGAGCATCTCAAAGGCCTGTTTGCGGGGGATGTTGCGGCTGAGTGCGACCATGGGGGTTGAGCAGAACAGACCGATGTTCACCCCGTTCACCCCAAACTTCGTGCTGTCGGCAGCAACGGCCATGTCACAGGTCGCCACCAGCTGGCATCCGGCGGCTGTCGCAATGCCGTGTACCTGCGCGATCACGGGTTGCGGCATGGATTGGACGCGGGCCATGACGCTTGCGCAGCGGTCAAAGAGGTCTTTGAAAGCTGCTGCCCCGCCATCCTCGGCCTGGCGCATCGCAGTCATCTGGCGCAGATCGTGACCGGCGCAAAATGCCTTGCCCGTCCCGGACAGCGTCACGACGCGCGTACTGGCGTCCTCGGCCAGCCCGTCCAGCGTTTCCTGCAAGGCCGCCAGCATCTCATCGCTGAGTGCATTCAGCCGCTCGGGCGCATTCATTGTCAGATGGCTTACCGCGCCACGTTGCGTCACCTCTAGGATTGCCATCTTGCCTCC
>CAYUSM010000630.1:0-1548 GCA_964447345.1 uncultured Sulfitobacter sp.
ATGCGGTGCAGAACACGCACCGGACAGTGGGCACGCGGGTTTCGAGCCATATCGTCAAGGCCTTTGGCATGCGCAACACGCTGCAGCCGGATCACCTGACGGTAAAGCTGACCGGGTCAGCGGGTCAGTCGCTGGGTGCCTTTGCAGCACCCGGTCTGAAGCTGGAGGTGTCGGGCGACGCCAACGACTATGTGGGCAAGGGCCTGTCGGGTGGCACCATCGTGGTGCGGCCCCCCATGGCAAGCCCCATCGTCGCCGCAGAGAACACGATCATCGGGAACACTGTGCTCTATGGTGCGACTGACGGATACCTTTTTGCTGCGGGACGTGCGGGCGAACGCTTTGCCGTGCGCAACTCCGGTGCCAAGGTGGTGATTGAAGGCTGTGGGTCCAATGGTTGTGAATACATGACCGGGGGTGTCGCTGTCATTCTGGGCGAAATCGGTGCGAATTTCGGGGCGGGGATGACAGGCGGTATGGCCTATCTTTACGATCCGGAAGGTGCTGCACCTGCGCTGATGAATGCCGAGACGCTGGTGACCTGTCCGGTGACAGTTGATCATTGGGTGGGGCAGTTGGAGGAACTGCTTGAGCGGCATCTGGAGGAAACCGGCAGCCGCAAGGCGGGCGACATCCTGCAGCATTGGGACCTGGAACGGCACAACTTCCTGCAGGTCTGCCCCAAGGAGATGCTGCCGCATATTCCGGCACCGCTTTCCCTTGATGATGCAGCGATGCCAGCGGAGTAAGCGGCGTTCGACGCGGGCGTTCACAAAGGGACGCCCGCGCCCTATAGCTGTTGCATGGCGCGAGCGGCGAAAAAGCAAAAAACAGACAAGAAGAAAACCGAACGCAGGAAACTGCCGGGCGTCGGCCTGTTGTTGCGGCTGCGCTGGTGGTTCTGGCGCAGCATTGCAGTTGTGTTTCTCGTCACTGTCCTTTTGGTGGTGCTGGGTGCGCTGATCAATCCACCAACGACGGCCTACATGTTCTCTGAAGGACGACGGCTGGGCGGTGTTGAGCAGACCTGGGTGTCTATGGAGGATATGGCACCTGTCATGGCGCGCTCTGCCGTGGCGGCGGAGGATGCGAATTTCTGCCAGCATTGGGGGTTTGACATGGCCGCCATCCGGCTGGCCATCGAGGAAGGTGGCGCGCGCGGGGCTTCCACCATCAGCCAGCAGACGGTCAAGAACGTCTACCTGTGGCATGGGCGGGTGTGGTTTCGCAAAGCGCTGGAGGCGCTGATCACGCCGCTGGTTGAGGCGATCTGGTCCAAGCGTCGGATCATTGAGGTTTATCTGAACATTGCTGAGTTTGATGAGGGCGTTTTTGGGGTCGAGGCGGCGGCACAACACTACTTTGGTGTGTCCGCCACAGACCTGAGTGCGACACAGGCAGCACGGCTGGCAGCGATCCTGCCCGCCCCCAAGAGCCGCTCTGCTTCAAACCCCAGCAGTTTTGTCCGCAAACGCACAAGCCAGATACGCGATGGGGCGGCGACCATTCGCGCGGATGGGCGCGCGGCCTGTTTCGAGAGTTGAATTG
>CAYUSM010000631.1:0-1547 GCA_964447345.1 uncultured Sulfitobacter sp.
GTTTCGCGTTGTCAGAAGAACGGTGGAACGTTGGAAAAGGTTCCCAAAACCTTTCAGCGTGGTTTTGCTGGACAGGAAACGGGGCGGCTTTCTGGGGTCTGAACCCATCGAAAATCAATGAGTCCAGAGCCAAGCATCCAGAAATTTCTTGTTTGCGCTGTAGCGGCACAGCAGCCACCAGGGGCTGACAGAATGTCGGCGCCCTAGAACTCGACCCTCTGCAAATGCGCATATCTGGATTTGTCAGGAGATTTGGTTCAATCTGGATGGGCAGAGTCAGATGCTTTGCTTGTGATCCCTAGTTGCCACCCAAGTTGTGGCGGAGCTGCAGATCTTGCAACGGGCCAATAGGAAACATGCCCGTCAGGGCCCGTTGCGGTTCGTGCATTTTGTGAGTTTGGATCAACTTTTTCTCCGGCGCATCAAGCCGAATGCACCAAGACCTGTCAGAAGCAAGAGCCCTCCCGCTGGCAAGGGTACAACTGAGGGCGGCGGACTCTGAAGCAACGCAATATTCACATCACCCGCGTAGCTCTGGCAGTTAGATTGGCAGTTGGCCTGATCAAAGGTAACCCAAGTGGAAAAGCCCAGTACGTCGTCCTTGTCGTTGGCACCGATACCGAATTGGGCCTTCAATGATCCGCCACGCAATGAGATGTCGAAATCGACGAAGGTTGACCCTGCTAATGCAGTCAAGGTCGATGACATAGTGCTGTCGAGGTCGTAAAATGTCCACAGGCTGGTGTCCGCGCCCAGCGGATTCTTGTATGAGCCGGGATCAGCTGTTTCGACAAAGAACATTTCCAAAAAGAAACCCTGTCCAGCCTGGTTTCGGACTTCGCCGGTGAGCGTGGCGTTTGTCCCGGAAGTTTTGAACTCGCCTTGACCATCAGTGCCCCATTCAAAAAGAAAGTGGTTACCGTGCGGCCCCAGCGTTCCAGATGGATTGTTGCTTCCACTGAACCACACACTGTGAGTATGCCCAGAAGTATGCGCGTTGGGAGAGACCGAAAAAGTCCCATCCTTGTAGTTGCTGAATGCACCGAAAGTGGCTGCCGATCCCGCACCTGCGAAAAGACACAGACAAAGCGCTACGGCTCCAAGATTTCTAAAAATGCCCATTGATACCCCCCAGTATCTAAAACTCATGCTGGCAGGATAGAACGCAGCCTTCAAAGCCCGAAACGAAAAGCCCAAAATTCACTAGAAAGATGCAATTTCCGCAACAATATAGCGAAAATCATCGTATTGTTGGCAACCAATGCGGGAAGTTCCCGCAATGCGGGTTGCTTGCGATTTCGACTCGAATGTCTGTTTCGTCAGCCAAGAAAAGAGAATTCAACTTGGGGTTCGGTTCTGACCATGCGTGGGATGCAGTAACCTTTCGGTTGGGAAACGTGACAGAAACCGCGATGTTGTATGGAAGCGAAGCCAATTTAGACCATGGGCCCTCACACTAAGCAGTTTTGCGGATGAAAGCCGGGCGCGCGGTCCCATCTGTTAAGGGTTGGATAGCGAAAGGAACGGCCCATGAAATGTCCCGTTGA
>CAYUSM010000632.1:0-1540 GCA_964447345.1 uncultured Sulfitobacter sp.
TCACCTCCAAGGGCTGGAACCCCACGGTCGAGACCGGCATGAGCTTTGCCCAGAAACTCGCGAATTCCCGTTTCCTGATCCCCGTCTTTCTGCTGATCGCCGTTGTCATCGGCTCCATGTACGCAGGCCTTGCCACGGCGACCGAGGCTGCGGCCATCGGTGTGATCGGCGCGCTGGTGCTGGCGCTGGTGCAAGGCTCGCTTACCTGGGACAGCTTCCGCGCGAGCCTGATGGGTGCCACCCGAACCTCCGCCATGATCGCGCTGATCCTTGCGGGTGCTGCGTTCCTCAAACTGTCGATGGGTTTCACAGGTCTGCCCCGCGCACTGGCCGACGGCATCGCGTCCATGGAGCTTGGCCGGTTCGAACTGCTGATGATGCTGCTGGTCTTCTACATTATCCTCGGCATGTTCCTGGACGGAATCTCTGCCATCGTGCTGACCATGGCCATTGTCGAACCCATGGTGCGTGAGGCCGGGATCGACCTCATCTGGTTCGGCATCTTCGTCGTCGTCGTGGTCGAGATGGCCCAGATCACACCGCCCATCGGCTTCAACCTCTTCGTGCTTCAGGGCATGACGGATCACGAGATGGGCTACATCACCAAGGCCGCCCTGCCGATGTTCGGCATCATGGTCCTGATGGTTTTTGTCCTGATCTGGTTCCCCGAGATCGCCACCTGGCTGCCGGACAACCTGCGCTCGGGACCGGGTTGATGAACCATGATCCAACGCATCCTCTGGCTGGCCTCGACCCACGCGCGGGCCTGCCTGATCCTTGGACTGTTGGGCGGCCTGCTGCTCCCCAAACTGGCCGCAACAATGGTGCCCTGGCTGCCGCATCTGGTGGCATTCCTGCTGCTGACGACGGCCCTGCGCATCGGTTTGCGCGCCGCACTGGGTGCGACACGAGACCTGTCATGGGGGCTGGGTGCCGTCGCCGTGCTGCAAATGGCGCTGCCGCTTACGCTGCTGGGTCTGCTGACACTGGTTGGGCTGCAGGACACGCCTGCCGCCCTCGCCATCGTGCTGGCCTCTGCCGCCCCGGCGATCACCGGCAGTGTGAACCTTGCGCTGATGATGCGGCTGGATGGCGGTCGCATGATGCAGATGCTGGTCCTGGGCACGGCGGGCTTCCCGCTGACCATCCTGCCGGTCCTGGCATTACTGCCGCAACTCGGTCCGCCCAGCGAGGTCATCACCGCCGCGCTGAAACTGCTCGCAGTGATCGTGCTGGCAACCAGCACCGGCTTTGCCCTGCGCCGCTGGTTCTTTCCACAGCCCAGCGAAGGGCAGATCAAAGCGCTCGACGGCCTCTCCGTCCTCGCCTTCTCGATCATCGTCGTCGGGCTGATGGCCGCTCTCAACCCCGCGCTGCGCAACGACCCGGTGGCTGTTCTGTGGTGGACCCTGCTGGCCTTCGCCATCGGCTATCTGCTGCAACTGATCACGCTTCTGGTCCTGCGCCGCACGCGGCTGCGCCCTGTCGCCGGACCTCTCGCCATCGGCGCGGGCAACCGCAACATCGCCATCTTCCTTGT
>CAYUSM010000633.1:0-1529 GCA_964447345.1 uncultured Sulfitobacter sp.
GGGTCACCACATTGGAGGCCATCGAGAAGCCGATGCCGATGGAGCCGCCATTGGGTGACAGGATCGCGGTGTTCACCCCGATCACATCGCCATCCATGTTGAAAAGCGGCCCGCCCGAATTGCCCCGATTGATGGCTGCATCGGTCTGGATGTAATCGTCATAGGTACCTGACAGCGCCCGGTTACGCGCTGAAACAATCCCGGCGGAAACCGAGAACCCCTGCCCCAGCGGATTGCCCATGGCAATCACCCAGTCGCCGACGCGCGCGGAGTTGCTGTCACCAAACTTTACGAAAGGCAGCGGTGCCTCCGCCTCAACTTTCAATAGCGCAATGTCGGTGTTGGGGTCCGTCCCAATGACCTCGGCCTTCAATTCAGCACCGGAAAAGAACTCGATGGTAATCTCGTCCGCGCCTTCAATCACATGGTTGTTTGTCACCACAAAACCGTCTTCAGAGATCACAAAGCCTGATCCAAGCGCCGAGGACCGACGGGGTCGTGGACCTTCACCGTCATTGTTGCGATCCTGAAACTCGCGGAAGAAATCCTCAAACGGAGAGCCCTCGGGCACGATGCCGCGTGGCCCTGTCCGGCCTTCCACCACGGTCGAGGTTGTGATGTTCACAACCGACGGGCTGATCTGTTCGGCCAGAGGGGCCAGACTTTCCGGTTTGGCAAAGGCCGTCACTGCTTGGGCCACGATAAGGCCCAATGCCAGCAGGCTCACCATCAACGCCCGCGCGGCCCATTCTTGCCCGGTCTGCTTGACGCGGACTTTCGCCTGCGCGGATCGCCTCATCTGCGGGTTTGCCCATGATTGCATCGGGTGGTCTCCTGCTTTTGAATCTTTTGGGACGCGCACGTCCATAATACTTGTCAACAGAGTGCATCTCTGCCGCCCCTGCCGCAACATCAAAGATGTGGCTCATCACATGCATTTCAACTGGGATGGGTTATCACGGTCGCGTCACGTCAGGCCGAGACCACCAGCTCAAAAGAAATCTGCGGCTGAATGCTGTCCGTCTGCCGCCCGCAAGATACCGCGTTTCTCAGCACATCCTCAAATGCCGATCTGAAAGGCCACCCAGACAAAGACCAGCCCCGCAACAATCACCAACGCGCCGATCTGCCGCACAGCGGCTTCGGGCATGGACCGCAGCACTTCAAGCATGCGCTCCAAAAGCGAAGGGGCCAGCGCATAGACCAGCCCCTCCAAAATCATCACCAACCCAAGGGCCAGCAGCAGAAGGCTCACGGACGCTCGCCCTCGTCAGAACGTGTCCCTTGGTCAGAGCGCAGGTAGTTAAAGAATTCGCTGTCCGGTGACATCACCATCGTCGAATTCTCCCCCTTCAGCGCTTCTTCGTAGGCCGTCAGCGAACGATAGAATTCAAAGAACTCCTGATTCTTCCCATAGGCCTGCGCAAAGATGCGGTTTCGTTCCGCGTCCGCCTCACCTTCGATGATCCGCGCATCCCTACGTGCTTCCGACAGGATTTCCTCATAGGTACGATCCGCCAGAGCGATCA
>CAYUSM010000634.1:0-1527 GCA_964447345.1 uncultured Sulfitobacter sp.
CACCATGAGTATCAGACGCCCCACCCTTGCCCAGATGCGCAGCATGGCGGATCGCTTCGGGATGAGCCTGTCGGACGAGGACCTGGCAGAATACACCGAGATCATCGAACCCTATATGCAGGCCTATGATCGGCTGGATGCCATGCCCGACAATCTGCCCGAGGTGCGCTACCCGCGCAGTCCGGGCTACTTCCCCGGCCCCACGGAAAACCCGCTGAATGCCTGGTATGTCAAGACGGAGGTGCGTGGCGCGCCGGATGGCAAACTGCGCGGAAAGCGCATCGCGCTGAAGGATACGATTTGTCTGGCTGGTGTGCCGATGATGAACGGCTCTTCCATCATGGAAGGCTACACGCCCGAGATCGACGCCACCATCGTCACGCGAATGCTTGATGCCGGGGCGGTTATCGCGGGCAAAGCGCATTGCGAGAACTTCTGCCTCTCAGGTGGTTCGCATACCAATGCCAAAGGCCCGATTCACAACCCTTACAAGCGTGGCTATATGGCAGGCGGTTCTTCGGCCGGATCAGCCGCCTTGGTTGCGGCAGGTGAGGTCGACATGGCGATTGCCGGAGATCAGGGCGGATCAATCCGCATCCCTTCATCCAACTGCGGCTGCTACGGCATGAAGCCGACCCATGGGCTGGTGCCCTACACCGGGGCGATGCCGATTGAGCAAACCATCGATCACCTTGGGCCGGTGACCAACACTGTGGCCGACAACGCCCTGTTGCTGGAAGTGCTGGCCGGTGAAGACGGCCTTGATCCGCGCCAGTACAAACCAAAGGTCTATAGCTACACAGAGGCGCTGGGGCGCGGCGCACATGGCATGCGGATCGGCGTGCTCAAGGAAGGTTTCGCCCACGAGAACTCAGAACCCGACGTCGATGCCAAGGTCATGCAAGCCGCCGAACGGTTCCGCGAATTGGGCGCGCGGGTCGAGGATGTCTCGGTCCCCGAGCACTACACCGCCATGGACGCCTGGACGGCCATCACGCTCGAAGGGCTTCAGGACGGCATGATGTGGGGGAACTCCACAGGCACCAATTATCGCGGATTGTTCCTGCCTTCAATGACCGACCACATGGCACAATGGCATGGCCGCGCGGATGAGCTGAGCCATTCGCTCAAAGCATGCATGTTCGTGGGCGAGCATTTTCAGCGCCAGTATCGCGGACGGTTCTACGGCAAGGCGCAAAACATCATGCGACGCTGCAATGAAAAGTACCTTGCAGCACTCAAGCAATACGACCTGCTCTTGATGCCAACCCTGCCAATCAAACCGCAGGAACATCCGCCCGCCGACTGCTCGCTCAGCCTTTACGTTCAGCGGGCATTCGAGATGGTGCCCAATACCGCCCCCTTCAACGGTGGTCTTCCAGCAATGAGCGTCCCTTGCGGCTTCAGCGAGGGCTTGCCCATTGGCATGATGCTGGTTGGGCCGCATTATGGTGAGATGAAGATCTATCAGGCGGCGCACGCCTTTGAGCAATCGGGTGACTGGCGCGACATGTAAGGAGAGCATCA
>CAYUSM010000635.1:0-1517 GCA_964447345.1 uncultured Sulfitobacter sp.
AATGCCTTTTGGCTGGCTTGGCCAATCTTTAACAGGAGACCCGATTGCTGCTATTAATGAACGCCCTGCTTGTGTTAAGGAATTTAATGACCCTATATATTGGTAATTAGAGAAGAACACTGAGTTATTGGAATGATTCCTCAGTAACTATCTGAATATTAGATAAAGAATTCGGATTTTCAAATTTAAAAATTGATGTCTTATTAAGCTTTAATGTCCGCTCTCACTTGTAAAGCATCGTCAGAAAATGACAATTTTGCATCTTCATAATTTTCTGGTTTAGAATGATTTTGACGACGTTATTATTTATATAATGCAATTATTTCTTATTATCTTGCTAGCATTAAATAACAATCAAGTTGTTAAAGTTATATAGTCAATTACGCTCTCTCAGGCTAGACAATAGGCTTTATCATAATCACTTAACAAGAGGAGGAGGTATGAATCGCTATATTGATGGATTTGTTATTCCAATACCAAAAAATCGTATTGACGAATATCGGCTAGTCGCCGAAACAGCCGCAACAATATGGAAAGACCACGGCGCATTGGATTACTGGGAGTGTGTGGGTGACGATATGGATGTAAAAGAGGTACTATCTTTTCCACAGCTTACAAATGCCAACGCTGATGAAACGATAATATTTGCTTGGGTAGTCTTTGCGTCACGAGAGGCTAGCGATGCCGCAAATAAGAAAATATTTGAAGACCCGCGAATGAACGAATTGATAAACACATCAAACCCAATTTTTGACTGCAAACGCATGGCATATGGTGGATTTAATGAACTGGTTCATAGGTAATCTATAATTAGCCAGAGAATGGCTTTACTCTGGCCACCAGTAAGTAAGGTATTGCGATGGTTAATTATTAAATAAATAGTTTTCTCAAATACTCAATCCTCCGGTCGTGCAGACCTGTTTAAACTAACATTTTGCAATACTGGTTTCTGTAATAGTAAGGTATTGGGATAAGAGACCTGCTCATCACCATTTTTGATAATGACATGAAACAATGAAATTTCTTCTATGATGCCACTGACATCGGCCTCTTTATCAATGATTTTGACATAGTCCCCAACCCGATATGGAAAACCAAAAAAGATAATCAAGCTAGCAGTGATATTGCTGAGTATTGACCATTGTGCAAACAAGGCAACACCTAATACGGCGAACACAGAGGATAAAAAGATTAATACTTGTGAATACTCAATACTAAGAAAAGTAATCAGCAATGCAGCATAAAAGACAATCAGCCCAATATGAATGGTTTTGGTAATGTATTTTAGCCTGTAAACACTCACTGATTTGCCAACACCTATTTTATTCAACAGCAAGCTGGATACTTTAATGCTAATCATAAAAGCGACTAAAATACATGCTGCGATGATTAACTTCATTGCGTAAATCTCCTGTAGATAGACCACAATTCTCTCATTTGAGCACTTTAATTCAAGTGCTTAGACCATTTTTTTTGAAATGACAGACTAGTTCTGATATTGGCTATTGAACTAAACC
>CAYUSM010000636.1:0-1506 GCA_964447345.1 uncultured Sulfitobacter sp.
GAGGTGCCCCGGACCGATCTGGTGAGCAAAGTGCGCGAGATACTGGACGCGCATTCCTGATGCCCACACGGTCCGAGACAAACGAGCGGGCGGCAACGCTCCGCACGCTCTTTGAGCGTCAGGGGGCGGCGGTGGTGGAGCCGCCGATCCTGCAGCCCGCGGGCACGCTGCTGGACCTCTATGGCGAGGACATCCGTGCGCGCGCCTATGTGACCTCGGATGCGCTGCGCGGTGAGCAGATGCTGCGCCCGGATTATACTGTGCCGGTGGTGCAGATGCATATGGCCCATGGCGCGGAGCCTGCACGCTATACCTACGCGGGCGAGGTTTTTCGGCGGCAGGAACAGGACCCGGACCGCGCCAACGAATACGTGCAGGTGGGTTACGAGGTCTTTGACCGCACCGATCCGGCAGCGGCAGATGCGGAAGTGTTTGCGTTGATCGCCGAAGCTTTGAAAGGTTTACCAGTCGAGGCCGTGACCGGCGACATTGGCATCTTGATGGCCGCTGTGCAGGGGCTTGAGACCACCGAGGCCCGTAAATCTGCCCTGATGCGCCACATCTGGCGGCCCCGGCGCTTTCGCGCGCTGCTGGATCGCTTCGCCGGACGCGCACCGGTGCCGTCCACGCGTCAGGCGCTGCTGGCGGGAGACGTGTCAACCGACGCACCATTGACCGGCCGACGCACGCAAGCAGAGATTAATGCACGTATCGCGGCGTTGAAAGCAGATGCCGCAGCCCCCCCCATCTCAGCGCAGCAGGTCGACCTGATCGCCGCCCTGCTCGATGTGCGCGAAACCATGCCCTATGCGCTCAGCCGCCTGCATGATCTGGCGGTCGATATGCCCGAGATTGCACCTGCCGTGGCGCGGGTCGTGGCCCGCGAGGCCGCAATGAAGGCGCGCGGCGTGGCGACCGATGCCCTGATGTTTCAGACCAGCTATGGCCGCACCTCCATGGAATACTATGACGGTTTTGTCTTTGGTTTCAGCGCCCCGGCCCATGCCGACTGGCCCGAGATCGCCACAGGCGGGCGCTACGACGCGCTGACCCGGCGGCTGGGCAACGGGGCCGAGATTCCGGCGGTAGGTGGCGTGATGCGTCCGGGTCTGATGCTGACCCTGGAGGGCGCGGCATGACCCTGAAGCTTGGCGTGCCGTCCAAGGGGCGGCTGATGGAAAAGACCTTTGACTGGTTCGGCAAACGCGGTGTGACGCTGCAGCGCACGGGATCAGAGCGCGAATATGCAGGTCGGGTGGACGGGATCGAGAATGTCAGCCTCATTCTGCTCTCTGCCGGGGAAATCCCGCGCGAACTGGCGGCTGGGCGCATTCATCTCGGTGTGACCGGCACTGATCTGGTGCAAGAGAAACTGGCGCTTTGGGATCAACTGGTGGAGCCGTTGGAAGAGTTGAAGTTTGGTCACGCCGATCTGATCCTCGCGGTGCCACAGGCCTGGATCGACGTGGACACGCTGGATGATCTCGACGCCGCCGCCGCTGCCTT
>CAYUSM010000637.1:0-1500 GCA_964447345.1 uncultured Sulfitobacter sp.
GAACGGACACGCCCCAAAACGATCGAGGTCTGATCCATGCGTTTGCGTCTGTTCAAGGAAGCTCCAAACTTTGATTTCTTCAGCCGGTGGAAGCTGTGGCTGGGCATTTCCGCCTTGATGATGGTGGTAGCCTTCGGATCCTTCATGATCCAGGGTCTGAACTTTGGCATCGACTTCCGCGGCGGCACAACCGTGCGCACCGAAAGCCCGCGTGTGGTGGATGTGGGCGAGTATCGCGCGGCTCTCGACGCGCTCGAGCTTGGTGACATCTCCATCACCGAGGTTTTCGATCCCTCCTTCCGGGACGACCAGAACGTTGCGATGATCCGCATTCAGGCGCAGGACGATCAGGAAGCGGTGACGGTTGAGACCATCGAAGCCGTGCAAGCGGCCCTCACCGAAATCAGGCCGGATATCAAGTTCACCTCGGTCGAATCCGTTGGTCCCAAGGTCTCGGGCGAGTTGATCCAGACAGCTGCCATCGCCGTGGTGCTCGCCATCGGGGCGGTTCTTATCTACATCTGGTTGCGCTTTGAGTGGCAGTTTGCGGCAGGGGCTGTGCTGGCCCTGGTCCATGACGTATTGCTGACGATTGGCATCTTCTCGGAACTCCAGATCCGTTTCGACCTTGCCATCATCGCGGCCTTGTTGACCATCGTTGGCTATTCGTTGAACGACACCGTTGTTGTCTTCGACCGGGTCCGGGAGAACCTGCGCAAGTACAAGAAACGCGACCTGAAGGAAGTGCTGAACCTTTCGATCAACGAAACGATGGCGCGGACCTTTATGACCTCCTTCACGACATTGATCGCCCTCATCGCGCTTTTTGTGCTGGGCGGTGACGTGATCCGGGGCTTTGTATTCGCAATGATCTGGGGTGTGATCGTGGGCACCTATTCGTCGATCTTCGTGGCCTCCGCGATCCTTCTCTACCTTGGCGTCAAGCGGGACTGGTCCAAACCGGACGCCAATGCAGGGAACCAATACGCCAACATAGATGCCTGACGCACTGGTTCAGGCCTTCGCGACCGAGGGCCTGATCTGGCTGTTATTGGCGGTTTGCGTGGCGGGCCTGGTGCGCGGCTTCTCGGGCTTTGGTTCTGCCATGATCATCATGCCCGTGGCCTCATCGGTGCTTTCGCCGGTGGAAGCGGTGATTTTTCTGGTCGCGGCCGAGATTCTTGGCCCGCTGCCAAACCTGCGCGCGGCCTTGCGCGAAGGGGAACCGCGCGACGTGGGCATCTTGATGATTGGAGCGATTGCGGCATTGCCCATCGGCATTGCCTTCCTCACCATCGTTCATCCAGACGTATTCAGCTGGGGCGTTTCCTTTGCAGTGACCATCCTGTTGATGCTGGTCATGACCGGATGGCGCTACAAAGGGGTCCTGACCCGCCGCCTGACAGTGGCCACAGGTGCCTTGGGCGGTTTCATGACTGGCATCGCAGGCATTCCCGGCCCACCCGTCATCATGCTTTACATGGCCAGCAGGCTGCCGAT
>CAYUSM010000638.1:0-1499 GCA_964447345.1 uncultured Sulfitobacter sp.
GCCATATTCGGTAAAGCCCAGCTGCTTGAGCTGTTCGAGCACCTTGCGCTGGTTGTCCAGAAGCACCGCTTCGGACATGAAGCCCATGGCGATGGCAATGGTGCTGAGCCCGATGGAAAAACAATTGTGCTGGGCGGTCAGCCCCTGCTGGTGCAGGGCGGCTTCGCGGATCTGGCCCTGGGTTTCGGGGACAAAGTCCATGGCGTCCTGATCGACATCCTTGGGCTGCGTGGTCACCATGGTGACCTCATCCTCGAAAAGCCCGCCCGTGAGCACCTGCTCTCCACCCTCAATGGCAAACATGCCTTCGAAGTTCAGCAGGCTGTCGTCGTCATAGGCGACATCGGTCTCTTCTGGGGCCATCAGCACCAGCTCTTCGGAGGCCAGGAACAATGTCCATATGAGTGCGGCCAGCATCGCCGAAGGATGCAGGCGGACCTTGCCGCCGCGTTCCAGCCGGATCACCCGGCGCTCTGTGCCGCTGTCGGTGTCGCCGCCCGCAGGCAGCGCCTGATTGGTGAAATCTGCGATCAGCTCTGCAAAATTGGCGCCGCGCAGGGGGCGCATCACATTGGGGCTGTCCAAAAGATAAAGGCCGTCGACCCGGCAGAGGTGGATAAAGACCTCACCAGAGCCGTGACAGAAGACAAACCACGGATCGCCCTCATCGGTCACACCGCGGTCGGTTTCCACCACGACGTTGGCACCGCTCAGCAGCTGGCGGACCTTGAAGAGGTCGGCGAGTTCCTGATTGCTCCAGTCTTTTTTGGGGTCCGGGAACAGCGATGCCTGGGGGATCTGGCCAAGGCTGACGGTGCTGCCGTCCTCGGGTGTGCGGAAAGACAATGTCTGGGTTTCATCGGCGAGAAAGTCCAGGTCCGCAGACCCTTCTTCTTTACCACGGAAGGTAAGGATTTTCGCCATAATGTGACCGTCCCGATCCATCAGAAATTCAACCGAACTATACCGTTTTCAAACAGTTCGATCCAGAGGGGATGTTCAGCTGGCCGCGTCTTCGAAAAGGATCTGATAGGTCAGCGGCTCATAGAAACGCAAAAGTTCGCGCACGAAGCTTTTGGGGTTCTGATCCAGGGCCTGGGCCCATTCCACGTAGCGGTGTGCGGGGATCTTGCCGCGGCCGTTTTCCAGCTGCGAGATGAACGTGTAGTAATCCAGCGACAGACGATCTGCCAGATCGCGCTGGGACAGGCCCGCAGCCTCGCGCAGCGACTTGAGCCACAGGCCCAGGGTCGCCCGCTGCTCTTTGGCTTCTTCGGGGGTGAATTTATGCGACTCAGCGAGCATAGGGTTACCTCAATTGGCAGCTTTCGGGACGCAACTGCCAATGGAAATTGAACAGCTGTGTAGTGATCCACTATATAGCAGGAACTTGCTGATGGCAAATGGTGTTGCGCAGTTGTGATCCAATCCGGCTGAAATCCGTCTATTGTTGACAGACTGCGGTATTATCGTGAAGCAGAGCCGTTAAAATTTGGGCA
>CAYUSM010000639.1:0-1499 GCA_964447345.1 uncultured Sulfitobacter sp.
ACCCTGATCCGGTACTACCTCTCGCGGCAAAATCTCGATGCCGCCGAAACCTTTCTGCGCGAGCTCGTGGCGGCTGCAGACCCGGATGAGACGCAGCCGACTCTTGATCTGATCCGTTTTCTGGTCGAATTGCGCGGGACAGAGGCTGCCCGGGCCGAGCTGCAAACGGCCATCGAGACCCATCCTGATCCGACACCTTTCCGCACGCTGGCCGCAGGGCTCGATTTCGCGCAAGGACAGCAGGATGAGGCCATCGCATCGCTTGAAGACTTGCTGAAGGATGCGGAGCCTTCGGAACAGATCAACAATGCCAAGGTTGTTCTCGCCCGAATGCTCTTGGCCACCGGTAATGAGGTCGGTGCGCGTGCACGCGTGGAAGAGGTTCTTACTGCGCAGGAAACCCATCCCGGCGCGCTGAAGATGCAGGCGGCATGGCAGATCGAGGCAGATGATACCGATGCTGCCCTGGCCGGGCTCCGGACAGCACTCGATGAAGCTCCGGAAGACGCCGAAACCATGTCACTGATGGCCTCCGCCTATGCGCGGGCCGGCCAGACAGAATTGATGCGGGATTCCCTTGCACTTGCAGCCGAAGCCTCCGGCAATGCACCGGCGGAGACGCTGCGCTTTGCACGCGTGCTGATTGAGGAAGAAAGCTATCTGGCCGCTGAAGACACGTTGTTGGCCGCCTTGCGGCTCGCACCCTCAAACACCGACATCATCGTCGCCCTCGGGAATACCTATCTCAGAATGGGCGATTTTGGCCGTGCTCAGAGCGTGGCTGACGCACTTCGCCGTCTCGGTAGTGAAGCGGCCGTACAAGCTGCTAATGGGATTGAAGCCGAGAGACTCAATCAGCAACGGGGTGTTACGGAAGCGCTCGCCTTCCTCGAAGATCTTGCGAATGCGGAAGATGCCACGCTTGCCACACGGGTGTCCCTTGTGGAGGCACAAATTCGCGTCGGTGATACTGAGGGCGCGCTTGCTTTGGCCCGCGAGTTGAAAGCGGAGAACCCCGACAACGACTCGCTGAACATCGTGCTCGCTTTAGCTCATTCAGTGAATGGCGATCTTGAGGAGGCCGCCTCTCTTTACCAAGCGCTTCTCGAAACGGAACCGGCGCGCCCCAACATCTGGTTGGAGTTGTCACGGTTGCAACAGCGTCAGGGCGCGCGCGAGGCTGCCAAAGCGTCGATTGATGAAGGCCTTAGCCACACGCCCGACGCGGCAAATCTCCTTTGGGCGAGGGCATCGTTCTTTGAACAGGAAGGCGATATCGACGAGGCCATCGAGATCTACGAGCAGCTTTATGCGCAGGATTCCAACTCGCTTGTGATTGCCAATAACCTTGCGAGCCTCTTGACCACCTATCGCGACGATGAAGAGAGCCTTGATCGGGCCTGGGCCATCGCCCGGCGTTTGCGGGATACAGAAATTCCGGCGCTTCAGGACACCTATGGCTGGATCCTGCACCGTCGCGGCGACACTGAAGAAGCGAT
>CAYUSM010000640.1:0-1499 GCA_964447345.1 uncultured Sulfitobacter sp.
ACCTACGAACTTGTTGGCATTGGCAATGCCGTTGTCGATGTGATCAGCCAGATCGACGATAACTTCCTGGCCAATATGGATATCGAGAAGGGCATCATGCAGCTTGTCGAACGAGAGCGCGCAGAAATCCTTTATGGGGCGATGCGCGAGCGGGTGCAGACGCCAGGCGGGTCCGTGGCCAATACAATTGCGGGCGCCGGTGCGCTGGGCATGCAGACCGCGTTCATCGGCCGGGTGCGCGATGACACGCTTGGCAACTTCTACGCCGCCGCCATGGCCGATCACGGGATCGATTTCGTGAACCCTCCCGTGGCCGAAGGAGATGTGCCGACCTCGCGCAGCATGATTTTCGTCACTCCCGATGGGGAGCGGTCGATGAACACCTATCTGGGCATCTCAACCGGCCTGACGTCAGACGACGTGCCGGAAGAGGTCTCTGGCAATGCCAAGCTGATGTTCCTTGAGGGCTACCTCTTCGACCACGACGCGGGCAAAACCGCCTTCCGCGAGGCGGCGCGGGCGACCAAGGCCGGGGGCGGCATGGCGGGGATCGCGATTTCCGATCCGTTCTGCGTCGAGCGGCATCGCGATGATTTCCTGTCCCTGATCCAGAACGATCTGGACTATGTGATCGGCAACGAAGCTGAGCTGCGCGCGCTCTTTGAAACAGAGGATGTCGAAGAGGCTATCGCCAAGACCACCGAGATTTGCCCGATTGTCGTCTGTACACGTTCGGGCGACGGGGTGACGCTGGTGCGCGACGGCGAGCGCGTCGATGTGCCGGTCGAAAAGATCGTGCCGGTGGATGCAACCGGTGCAGGCGATCAGTTTGCGGCAGGTTTCCTTTATGGTCTGTCAAACGGACACAATCTTGAGACCTGCGGCAAGATGGGCAACCTCTGCGCGGCGGAGGTGATCAGCCACATCGGCCCGCGCCCGCAGAAGGACATGCTTTATGCTTTCAAGCAAATGGGGTTGGTTTGATCCATGCTGGAGAATGGTTTTCACGATGTGCCGAAAGGCAAGGTCGCCATGGTGGTCACACATCTTGAGATGCTTGAACCCGTCCCGGGACGTGCGGTTTCGCTGCCCGAAGGGGCGAGCTTTCGCCGGGTTGAGCCTGATCTGGCATGGTATCGCGACATCTTTGCGCGCGTCGGGGCGGATTGGCTCTGGTACGGGCGGCGGCTCATGGAAGATGCAGAACTGACCGGGATCATCGAAGATCCCGCAACGGAGCTCTACACAGTTTCCCTGAACGGGCAGGACGAGGCACTGCTGGAACTGGATTTCAGCGAAGAAGGCGCCTGCGAGCTATCTTACTTCGGTCTCACCTCTGCGCTGATCGGCTCGGGCGCCGGCCGTTTCCTGATGAACGAAGCCATCCGGCATGCCTGGGCGAAACCGATCAAACGGTTCCATGTCCACACCTGCACCATCGACAGCCAGCAGGCGCTGGATTTCTACAAGCGCAGCGGATTTGAACCGTTCAAGGTGCA
>CAYUSM010000641.1:0-1486 GCA_964447345.1 uncultured Sulfitobacter sp.
ATTGCCGCAAACGCGCCAGTAGGGGATTCCTTACCATCTGGAAGAAACAAGGGGAAAAGCCCCAAGGGAACGTCAGATTTGAGTGCGCCGGTTACTGGTTTGGCAGGTTTTCATTGTGCCAACTCAGGTTTCAGCTAGCCTGCACGCAACAGGAGGAAGGCCTCATGAATCAGAGAAAATTTTTCTTCGTCGTGGACAGGTGCTTGGGCCGGTAGGGGGTTGCCATATCCGTTTCCACGTGCCCCCGGACCACCGGGGGTTTTTTGTTGCCATTTCAGATGAGACGCCGATGCAACCCATCAGAACACCACCCCGACTGATCACGCTAATTCTGCTTGCAGGGTTTTCGCCGCTGTCCCTCAATATGTTCATGCCGTCCCTGGCAAACATCGCAGCGGACTTGCAGACGAGCTATGGTATGGTCATCTGGTCGGTGTCTGGATATCTGGCGATCACCGCCGTGATCCAACTCATTGTCGGGCCATTGTCAGACAGGGTGGGGCGTCGGCCAGTGCTGATCTGTGCTCTAGCCATCTTTTCCATCGCGTCGGTCGGCTGCGTCCTGGCACAGGACATTCAGACCTTTTTGTTCTTTCGCATGTTTCAGGGCGGCATGACCGCAGGATATGCCCTGTCACTTGCCATCGTGCGCGACACAAGGACTGAGCGCGAGGCGGTCAGCCTGATCGGGTATATCGGCATGTCCATGGCCTTGGCACCGATGCTCGGCCCGGTTGTTGGCGGGATGCTGGATGCAGCATTCGGATGGCGCGCGACGTTCGTGTTCTATGCCGCGGCAGGTCTGTTTTTGTTTGGACTGTGCTTGGTCGACCTTGGCGAAACAAGAAGGGGAACGACTGCCCGGTCGGATAGGATGGGCGGGGCAAGGGCCTTGCTGACGGAGGTGCAATTCTGGGCCTATGCGCTTTGCAGTGCGTTCTCGGTGGGTGGGTTCTATATTTTCATCACGGGCGTTCCGCTGGTTGCGGCCAAGAGTTTTGGAATTTCGACAGCGGAACTGGGTCTCCATATCGGCAGCATCACCTTCGGCTTTATGACGGGAGGTTTCATAGCTGGACGCTACGGCGCGCGTTTTGACCTGAGCGTCCTGTTGCTCATGGGGCGTCTGGTACCGGTTCTGGGTCTTTCGGCAGGTCTGATCCTATTCAATGCTGGTATCTCATCGCCATTCCTGTTCCTTGCCAGCACCATTTGCGTTGGCCTTGGCAACGGCCTCAGTATGCCCAGCAGCACTACCGGAGCGATGTCCGTCCGTCCGGATCTGGCGGGCAGCGCGGCGGGATGGAGCGGGGCGATGATTGTGGGATGCGGGGCCGTCCTCACGGCAGCAACGGGGCCTTTCCTGAATGGCTCTGGCTCTGCGCCAACTTTGCTCGCGCTGATGCTCGGCGTATCCTGTCTGGCGTTCGCATTTGCTGGCTGGGCAGTGATCATGAGGCGGCGTATCGCCCCCTGAGCAACGGCA
>CAYUSM010000642.1:0-1484 GCA_964447345.1 uncultured Sulfitobacter sp.
ATCCACCACGCGACGCCAGACGACGCGGCGGGTGTCGATCTCAAGCTCGTTACCCCAGTAGATGTGGTTGTCGATCATTGCCGACAGCAGCGAATGCGCCGAGGTGATCGCGTGGAAATCGCCGGTGAAATGCAGGTTCATCTCTTCCATCGGCACAACCTGCGCATAGCCACCGCCCGCCGCGCCACCTTTCATCCCGAAGTTCGGGCCAAGCGAGGCTTCGCGGATGCAAACCGCGGCCTTCTTGCCGATGCGGTTCAGACCGTCGCCCAGACCAACGGTGGTCGTCGTCTTGCCCTCACCCGCAGGCGTCGGGTTGATCGCGGTCACAAGGATCAGCTTGCCGTCAGGGCGGTCCTGCACAGAGTTGATGAATTTCTGGGATACCTTGGCCTTGTCGTGGCCATAGGGCAGCAGATCATCGCTGCCGATGCCCAGCTTTTCGCCGATCTCTTGAATGGGACGCTTTTGCGCTTCGCGCGCGATTTCGATGTCGGATTTGTAGGCCATGGAGAATCCCCTGTTGAGAACGGCGTCTTTGTCGCACTCTCATATCGCTCGTGCGCGGCAAATCGTTGTGGCGTTTCCGACATTTCCAGTACGCGATGCGGCGGACGGTCGCAGTTCCGTTTCGTTTCGGAAACGGTTTCGCCTCAAAGATGGGCCCAGGCCCTTTGGTTGGGGATGTGCAGCCGCAATGTGTCGCCCACGCTCAGTTGTCCTTCGCGTTCAACCCAGGCCGTCACGCCGCGTTTCCCGCGTGCTGCGGCCTTGAAGCCCTTGCCGTGGCCGGGCGCGTCCTTTTCGATCTCGCGGGCGGGGAAATTGCAGGGGCCATTTTCGACGTCCACCACAATTGTAGCGCCGTTTTCGGCCTGCAGGCGGGAACCGGGCGGGACAAAGGTGAAATCGGGGATACCTTCGATGACAATGGACGCGCCCAGCAGCAAAGGGTCAATCTTGGCCAGATCAATCTCCGCTGCGATCTCGGCCAGTTCCTCGGCTGAGAGGATAGACAGCTGGCGCGTGTTGCGGATTTCGGTCCCCTCCGGGTGCTGCTGTTTCACCCGGACACAAGAGGCCCGCGTCAGTCCTGCGTGATAATCCCCTTCAAATCCCGCGTAGGTCGCGCGCGCCGTTGTGATGGCCTCGGATCGGATGTTCTCGCGGTTTGCCGGCACCATGCCCATCCAGACGATTCTGGCGGTGTGATCGGTGGGTTTCAGCTCTGCCATGGCGCGCTCCTTGCTGGTTATGGGCAAGATGCAAAGGGATCAGCCAAAAGAAAAGGCCCCGCGCAATGCGGGGCCCATGACATTTTGTGACGCCGCTGACACGCGTTGCGATCAGACGGAGGGTTCAGGCTCCAGCCCGCCTTCAGGCGGTGTGGATTTCTTGCCTTTGCCTTTGGCCTTTGGGATGGCTGTCAGGCTTGGCTTCTTGTCATCCTTGTCGTCGTCATCCTCGCCGCTTTCCGGCACGGG
>CAYUSM010000643.1:0-1481 GCA_964447345.1 uncultured Sulfitobacter sp.
AACCACGGCCAGCTCCGCATCGGCGACACGTTAACCGAAGGGGAAGCTTTACGTGTTACAGGCATTCCGTCCTTTGCACCTGAACTGTTGCAAGGCGTCCGCGCAGGCGACCCGCTCAAGGCCAAACACCTCGAAAAGGCCCTGATGCAATTCGCTGAGGAAGGTGCCGCCAAGGTCTTCAAACCTTCCATTGGCTCCGGCTTTGTTGTTGGCGTCGTTGGGCAGCTGCAGTTCGAAGTACTCGCCAGCCGGATCGAGCTGGAATACGGGCTGCCCGTGCGGTTCGAAGCGTCACAGTTCACCTCGGCTCGGTGGGTGAACGGAGACAAACAAGCCGTTGATAAATTTACCGAAAGCAACAAGCAGCATATTGCCCACGACCATGATGGTGACATCGTCTATCTGACGCGACTGCAATGGGACATCGACCGGGTGGAACGCGACTACCCGGACGTCAGGCTGACGGCGACCAAGGAAATGATGGTGTGACCACTTGGGGCCTCTGCGCCACCGTACTCGCGCCTGCTCCCGACATTCTGCGGTTCGCCGCCTACCATCTGGAGCACGGCGCGCACCGTCTCTACCTCTATCTTGATGACGCGGAAAGCGATGCGTTCGAATTGCTGAAAGCACACCCCAAAGTCCGCCCCACACGCTGCGATGACGACTGGTGGCAGGGAAAAAGGCCCAAGAAACATCAGGTGCGCCAAACCCGGAATGCAACGCACGCCTACACCCGAAGGGCCGAGGTGGACTGGCTCATTCATATGGACGTGGATGAGTTCCTTGTCAGTGAGAGGCCAATTGACAAAACGCTTGCGGCGCTGTCCGGCGATCAACCCATCGCCCGCATCCGCCCAATGGAGCAACTTGCCGGTCAGGGAGACCATTTCAAAGCGTTCATTCCCAATGGTCCAACCCGCGCCCAGATCGTAGACAAACTCTACCCGACCTACGGCAGGTACCTCAAAGGCGGTTTTCTTAGCCATCTTGCGGGCAAGGTGTTTGTGCGCACGGGGCTGCCGAACATCCGCGTCCAGATCCACAATGCCTTCCAGAACGATGCCGAACTCCAAGGTCCCGAAAGCACAACGGGCATCGATCTCGCCCATTGCCACGCCAAGAACTGGCAAGACTGGCTCGCCGCCTATCGCTTCCGCCTTGCTCGCGGCTCTTATCGCCCTGACCTCGCCCCCAACCGTCCACGTGAGAAGGGCGGCATGTCACTACATGAGCTTTTCCAGAGCATTGAAGAGGACGCCGGTGAAGCAGGGCTGCGCGCCTTTTTCAACGAAGTCTGCGCCGACACCCCCGCCCTGCGCGCCCGGCTGTCCGAACAGGGTTTGCTGCGCCGTGCCAATCTCGACCTAAATACCACATTGTTGAAGCATTTCCCCCAAGCCCCAGCTTGAACAGCGATGTATTTGACGACGCAGGCATGACTTGCTAAGCGGGCACAACATATCGCGGCGGTCGCCGCC
>CAYUSM010000644.1:0-1477 GCA_964447345.1 uncultured Sulfitobacter sp.
AGGCGCATCACAACATCATCAAGGCCGCCGCCAAAGACCCGCGCACCGCGCGCATCTTTGTCTTCCCCGGTGCCAAGGTGCAGATGTGCGCCGACGAAAAGGGCGACCGCAGCTATCTGCGCAAGATCAGACCCTGGTACGGCCATCACTATCATTTCCATATCCGCATCGCGTGCCCGCGTGGCCTTGCGGGCTGCGTGGACCAAACGCCGCCCCCCGCGGGAGATGGATGTGCCGATGCGCGTCAGTGGCAGGCCAACATCCTGAACCCGCCGCCCCCCAACCCCAACGCGCCCAAGCCCAAGCCCCGGCGTGAACTCCTGCTCGCGGACCTGCCCGCGCAGTGCAAAGCGGTTCTGGACAACTGATACATCTCATCATTGGCTTTCTCGCCACAGCATTGACTGCGGCCCAGCCTGTTTGGGCTGACGACCGTCTCGCGCTGCAATCACACAGCGTCTGGGAACTCCGCAAGGCGTGGTTCGGCGGGTTCTCCGGGATCGAAATCACTGAGCACGGCCGCAAGATGACCGTGATCAGCGACCGCGGTACATATGTCACCGCGCGGCTTGGCCGGACCAAGGGCAAGCTGTCCTCCGTCCAGGTCCTGTCGATCACCTCGCTGCAGCATCCAAACGGCAAGCCCAACCCCAAGTCGTTCAACGACGTCGAAGGTCTGGCCATTGATGCCAAAGGCAGGGTCTTCCTGTCTTTCGAAGGCCGCGACCGGGTGATGGGGTTCAATCCCAAGACCCGCGAGACGACACGTCTGGGGGCACATCCTGACTTTGCCGAATTCACGATCAACAAGGGGCTGGAAGCCCTCGCCGTTCATCCCGACGGGCGGCTCTTTGCCATTGCCGAACGCATAGACCGTGCCACAGCATCAACACCGATCTACCAGCGCGCCAACGGGGTCTGGCGGATCTCTCACCGCCTTTCAGCAAGCGGCCCGTTTCTGCCTGTTGGGGCTGATTTCGACGATCAGGGCCAGCTCTACCTTTTGGAACGTGCGCTGACGCCGCTTGGCTTTCGCACGCGCATCCGCCGCTTCGATCTGGATCGTGCACCGCTCGCAGGCGAGACGTTGCTCAGCACGACGCCCGGCCTCTTCGACAACCTCGAAGGCATCAGCGTCTGGCAGGACGCTGCGGGGGTGACACGTCTGACCCTGATCTCGGACGACAACTTCCTGCCCGTGCAACGCACACAGATCGTGGAATTCACCGTCAAGGAATGACTTGCACCCGGTGGCGGATGGGCCTAAAGCCCGTCCGTCCGCAGCCTGCGGGCCAAGTCGCCGCACCCTTGCACAAAACGGTTCAAACATGACACGCACATATCTCCCCGGCATTCTTGCCATGGCCGCCATCGTTGTGGCCTCCAACATCCTTGTTCAGTTTCTCTATGGTCAGTGGCTGACCTACGGGGCCTTCACCTATCCGCTGGCCTTCCTGGTCACCGACATCATGAACCG
>CAYUSM010000645.1:0-1477 GCA_964447345.1 uncultured Sulfitobacter sp.
GATGAACTTGCGGTCCTCGATCACCTCCACATCCCGCAGGATGTCGGGATAAAGCTCGTAATCCGGCCCATACCCCATCAGCCGGGCGTAGCCGTAGACCACCATCTGCCGCACATCCTTGGACCTTGTGACCATCGTGCGCAAGGTGCCGCCCTGCTTGCCAAAGGTCCGGCCCTTGGCCTCCAGATCAACCACCAGCGGCACATCAGGCAGGCGTTCGGCGATGGGCGGCAGGCTGCCATTGCGCACCTCCTGCTTCCAGAAGATGGTTTCCTGCAGCACCGGTGCTGCAAAGGACGGGCTGGCGATCACCACCAGCAAGGACAAAAAGGCAAGAACGCTACGCATGATATCGCACCATATGACCGGGTTCCAATTCTCTCAGCGCTGGCGCATCCACCCCTTCAAACCGGTACATCTCTGGCCAGGTCGAGGGCGCGCCCGCACCCTTTGATACCAGATCAAGGTCAATGGGTCGCGATACATCCGGTTCCGGCTGTGCCGCGATCAGGGCCTTGGTGTAGGGATGTTGCGGATTATAGAAAAGCGTATCGGGCGGGGCCTGTTCCACAATCACACCGGCCCGCATCACCGCCACTTCATCCGCAATCCGGGCAACCACCGCCAGATCATGGCTGATAAACAGATAGCTCAAATTGGCCCGGTCGCGGATGTCTTCCAGCAGGCTCAGTATCTGGTCCTGCACGGAGACATCCAGGGCGCTCGTCGGCTCATCACAGATCAGCAGCTTGGGGTCCAGCGTCAGCGCCCGCGCAATCGACAAGCGCTGCCGTTGACCGCCCGAGAACGCATGCGGATACCGCCGCAGCATGTCGGGGTTCAATCCCACCCATTGCAACATCTCCGCAGCCTTGTCGCGCCGGTCCTGACGGCTGCCCAGCCGGTGTATCTCCATCGGCTCGGTCAGCGCCTCCATCACCCGCATGCGCGGGCTGAGCGATGAGTAGGGGTCCTGAAACACCATCTGTGCCTGCCGCTGAAACGCCGTGCGCTCTTTGGGGGACATGTCGTGGATATGGATCTGCGTCGCCCCCACCGCCGGGCAAAAGATCACCTCGCCACCCGGATCGGGGCGTTCCGCCCCCAATGCCACCCGCGCACAGGTCGTCTTGCCTGATCCGCTTTCGCCAACGACCGCGAGCGTCTTGCCCCGCACCACCTGCAAATTCACGTCCTTGCACGCGGTTACGACCACCGGCTTGCGCCAGCCACCCGCCCGCATCGTAAAGCTTTTGGTCACGTTCTTGATGTCGAGGATCACGTCGCGATGCAGCAGCGCCTCCGCCGGTTTGCCGACCTCCGGGATCATCGGGGCCGCCGCAAACAACTTCTTGGTATACCCATGCTCCGGCGCGCCAAGGATATCCTCGGCAGAGCCTGATTCCATCACGCGGCCCTTGTTCATCACCACCACGTGCTGCGCCATATTGGCCACCACGCCCAGATCATGGGTGAC
>CAYUSM010000646.1:0-1455 GCA_964447345.1 uncultured Sulfitobacter sp.
TGATGAAGCCCGCGCTGGCAGCCCTATCAGTGCTGATCTTTACCGTCATCTGGAACGATTATTTTTGGGCGGTGGTGCTGACCCAAGGTCCAGAAAGTCAGCCGGTGACGGCCGGGATCACGGCGTTCAACTCTGAATTCCGGGCGATGTATCATTTGATGAGCGCAGGCTCCATCGTGGCGGCCCTGCCCCCGGTGGCGATGTTCTTTCTGATGCAGAAGCACTTTATCGCGGGCCTGACACTGGGTGCCGTGAAGTGATCAAAACCTGGCGGTTGGATGATGCGCGCCAGACACTGGTGCTGGGGTCGACGGCTGGGCATTGCCCGGAGGTGATCTATTGGGGCGCGCCCCTGCCGGGAGACGAAGATCTTGGGGCCCTCGCTGCGGTAACCGCACTGGATGTGACAGGCGGCATGCTGGATCAAAATCCTGATCTGTCGATCTGTCCCGAGGCGGCGCGCAGTTTTCACGGCCAACCCGGCATGATCGTGCGCGATGAGGATGGCACGCCGCTTTTGCCGCAGTTCACGCTGGCGGATGCGCAGGAAAATGCAAACACTTTGAAAATCGTCTGTTCTGACCTGGTCAACAGACTGACCTATACGGCAGAGTTCACGATTGATCCGGCAACCCATGTGATCGCGATGACCGCGCGGCTGTCCTCGGACCGGCCCCTGCATTTGCATTGGCTGGCGGCACCGGTATTGCCCGCCCCGCAACAGTCCGATGAGATGATCGATTTTGCAGGACGCTGGTGCGGGGAATTTCAGCTGAACCGCACGCCGTGGTCTCCCGGTATTCGGTACCGCGAGAACCGGACCGGGCGGACGGGGCACGAGCATTTTCCGGGCCTCATTGTGCCCTGTCGTGGAGCCACGAATGCAACGGGTGAGGCTTATGCGTTTCACTACGGTTGGTCGGGCGGGCACCGGATGATCGCTGAAGAGTTGCCTGATGGGCGGCGCCAGATCCAGTTTGGTCATGCTGCCCGGATGGAGACCGAAGCCGCGACCGAGTTTGCCTCGGCCCCGCTTTATGCTGTCTATTCCTCCGACGGGCTCAATGGCTGCGCGGTGGCCTTTCAGCGCCATCTTCGCGACCGGATTGTCACCTGGACCAAGCCCGGCAGACCGCGCCCGGTGCATTACAATTGCTGGGAAGCGGTCTACTTCGATCACAACCTTGAGACGCTCAAGGACATCGCCACGCGTGCCGCCGCACTTGGTGCGGAAAGGTTTGTGCTGGATGACGGCTGGTTCGGGCAACGGGACGATGACACCTCGTCCCTCTCCGACTGGGAAGTTGATCCGCGCAAATATCCGGACGGCTTGGGGCCTCTGATTGACCATGTGCATGCCGAGGGAATGACGTTCGGGCTTTGGTTTGAGCCCGAGATGATCAACCCGGACAGCAACATTCACCGGGCGCATCCCGACTGGGCGCTGGGGGCGGA
>CAYUSM010000647.1:0-1455 GCA_964447345.1 uncultured Sulfitobacter sp.
CGCGCCGCGACGCGCTGAGCTTCGTGAAGGGCAAGCGCGAGGTGCTGGTGATCGAAGAGAAACGCGGCATCATCGAAAGCCAGTTCAAGGAAGCCTTCTATGACTGGCCCGGCTCCAAGCCTGCCCGCATGGTCGGCAAACACGATGAAAACCTTGATGATCTGATCCCCTGGACCGGCGAGCTGTCGCCGCTGAAACTTGTCCCGATCATCGCGGCCCGACTCGACAGGTTCTTCCCTGCCCAGAAGCTGATCGAAAAGGCCCACGCCCTCACCGACACGCCGCCGCAGCTACTGAACGTGCCGGGCGCCACCCGCACCCCCTATTTCTGCTCGGGCTGCCCGCACAACACCTCAACCAAAGTGCCTGAAGGTTCCGCCGCCAATTCCGGCATCGGCTGTCATGTCATGGCAAGCTGGATGGACCGGAACACCGCAGGATTTGCGCAGATGGGGGGCGAAGGGGTGCCGTGGATCGCCACAAGCATGTTCAACGGCGGAAAGCATATCTTCCAGAACCTCGGTGAAGGCACATGGTACCACTCTGGTTCCCTCGCCATCCGACAAGCCGTCGCCGCAGGGACAAACATCACCTACAAGATCCTTTACAACGACGCTGTGGCGATGACTGGCGGCCAGCCCGTTGACGGCCCGGTCTCCGTGGCCGGCATTGCACAGGCGGCGCGGGCGGAGGGCGTGCAACGCATCGCCGTGGTCTCTGATCACCCCGAGAAGTTCGATCGCGCGGACTTTCCCGCAAACACCTCCTTCGACCACCGCCGCGACCTCGACACCGTGCAGCGCGAATTGCGCGAGATACCGGGCGTCACCGTGCTGATCTACGAGCAAATGTGCGCCACCGAAAAACGCCGCAAGCGCAAGCGCGGCACGCTGGATGACCCGCCAAAGTTCGTCATGATCAACGATCTGGTCTGCGAGGGCTGCGGGGACTGTTCGCTTGAAAGCAATTGCCTGAGCGTCGAGCCGAAGAAAACCGAGTTTGGCACCAAGCGGCAGATCAACCTGTCGACCTGCAACAAAGATTACTCCTGCCTGAATGGCTTTTGTCCCTCATTCGTGACCATCGAAGGCGCGACGCGGCGCAGGAAAACAGGCGCGGGCTTCGACGTGGAAGCCATGGTTGCCGACCTGCCCTATCCCGACCTGCCCACCCTCACCAAACCTTACGACCTGCTGGTGACAGGCGTCGGCGGCACGGGCGTGGTGACTGTGGGTGCTTTGATCTCCATGGCAGCACATCTGGAGGGCAAAGGCTCCAGCGTTCTGGACTTCACCGGATTTGCGCAGAAGTTCGGGACCGTGCTGGGCTATGTCCGACTGGCCGACCGCCCCGACGCCGTACATCAGGTGCGCATTGAGGACGGCTCCGCCGATGCCGTGATCGGCTGCGACATGGTGGTCAGTTCCGCGCCCAAGGCCTCCGCCCATTACCGCC
>CAYUSM010000648.1:0-1441 GCA_964447345.1 uncultured Sulfitobacter sp.
CGGCCCAGAGCTGCCCTTGACCGTGCACTTCCGATGCCGCGGTTGCAGCCCGCATTGCCGCCATTCGCTGCAGGTGCACAGTTACCAAAAGGAACACTGCAAGCTAAAACATCATTGCGAATTTTTTGGCAACGAGATCCGCACAGCTTGAGCTAAGTTCTCCGAAGGGCAATGAGATTCGGACCACTGCCCTGCTAGAAGAGTTTTGGTCCTCAGCGCAGAGGCGCATACTAAAGCCACCAGCTTGGCGTGCCAGATGGCCGAATGAGGATCATGACTTGCTGTTGCTCATGATGGTTTCGGAAGAAGTCAGAGACTTCATCGACGAAAGATATTGGGTCTGCGTCCACCCACATTCCTTCACAAGACGCTCCCAGTTCTCCACCGACAACAAAGTCCAGAGAAGGTCGGTCGCGGTGCCCTCGCGAAGATCCGGGTTCAGCATTCCGTCGGCCGCGAGCTTGGCGACTGCGGCGGCGCAGCCATGTCGAACGGCCTGCATGCGATTGTCCCAGGCTTCCGCGGCTTCGGCGTCGCTTGCGCGCATGGCGCGCAGGGCGACGGATACGCTGTAGATTTCGGGGATATAGTTGCACCATGCCGTGACAAACGCATCCAACCTTTCCATGCCTGTCGTTGCCGCCCGGCTCTCAGCCAGGCGCGCATCGACATCCTTGACGGAATCGATGTGTTTCGTCGTGGCAACCAGAAGCTCGGCTCGATTCGAAAAATGCAGGTAGAGCGCCTGCCGACTGATACCGGCCGCTTTCGCGATATCTGACATTCGAACGTTTTTTGCCTGAGATTCCAGGAGACTCCATGTCGCTTCGAGAATACGGGTTCGGGTGTCGGACGAAAAGCTTGACATGATGTAAAGTTATCACCTATTGACACCGCGTCAACTTTACACTGTGTCAAGGAGATTACTCATGCACGTTATCGTCTTTGGAGCGACGGGCACTGTCGGCCGGCTCACTGTCCAGAGCCTTCTGGAAGAGGAGCATACCGTTACCGCTTTCGCGCGCGCGCCGCACAAGTTGAAAATTAAGAACCCGAACCTCAGGCTCTTTGCCGGTGATGCGCTGAATGCTCTTGAGGTTTCGAAGGCCGTGCAGGGGCATGATGCGGTTGTTGTGACCCTCGGCGCCGGGATGTCGAGAAAGAGCGTCATCCGGTCTCAAGGCACGTTGAACATCATTAAGGCCATGCAGACCCATCGGGTGTCGAGGTTGATCTGCCAATCGACGCTTGGAGCGCGGGACAGCTGGGGCAACCTGAACTTCTGGTGGAAACACGTGATGTTCGGTGCGCTCCTTGCCCCGGTGTTCCGCGATCATGAAGTGCAGGAACAACTGGTCGAGGCGAGCGGGCTTGACTGGACGATCGTTCGACCCGGAGCTTTCACGGACGCGCCAACCCGAGGGGACGTCATCGAGGATGT
>CAYUSM010000649.1:0-1435 GCA_964447345.1 uncultured Sulfitobacter sp.
GACCGCAAAAGAAAAGCCCCCCAGGACTAATCCCGGAAGGCCCATCTCTAACTTAGCACCTTTGAGATAGCCCCAATGATTCGTCCCTGTCAACTCCGCCCTTTGGGTCGGGGGCAGGATTTTGTTGTCTTTCGTGAAATTGACATGAAACACGCGTCCCAAGCACAGTTTGGGCGGCCCAGAGAGGCTGTCCGGATGACATCGGCAGAAGGTCCCGACAAATGGGAGCTTTTGCAAGCGCTCACCGAAGCAGCGGAACATTACGACCTGTCCCACCGCACGCTCGGCGTTCTCAAGGCACTGTTGACGTTTCACCCGGACAGGCCCGTCCCCGTGGACCGCTCAACCATCGTCTTCGCCTCGAACAGAGCGTTGTCAGAGCGCCTGTCCGGCATGCCAGAGAGCACCTTGCGACGGCACCTGAGCGCCCTCATCCGCAGTGGCATTGTCAGCCGTCAGGACAGCCCGAACAAGAAACGCTATGCGCGCCGCATCGGGGGTGATGTCGCCCTGGCCTTTGGCTTTGATCTGGCCCCTTTGGCAAGGATGCATGCAGAACTGCAGGTGAGAGCCAAAGAGGCCCGCGAACATCACGCGTATCTTCAGGTCCTCCGAGCGCGCCTCATGACACTCAGAGATCAATTGCTGAGTTTTGAGGGGCAGGGGGCTCTGACAGACGAGGTCGCGCTCCTGTTGCGGCGCAGACCACAGGAACGCGCGCTGAGCGATGCCATCGAAACGATAAAAACTCATGTGGATAAGTTGACGACGGGCACACCCGCCACGGACAAAGTGAGCAGCACTGACAGCCAAAATGAGCGGCACATACAGAATTCAGATAAATATGATTTTGACTCTGAAAGGCCATCTCAACCGAAGACGGGTAGGGACATCTCGTCCTTCACGCTTAATGACGTCCTCACCAGGTGTACCGCTTTCAGCAGCTACTTTCCTGAGAAGGTCAGGGGATGGCTGGACCTGCACAACATTGCCAACCGGCTGTCCTTGATGATGGGTATCGACCAACCTGTCTTTGATGCAGCGCGGCGAACAATGGGTCAGGAACGGGCGACGGTTGTTATTCTGTGTATGTTGGAACGGATGACAATGATCAGAAAAGCCGGTGCCTACCTCAGAGCATTGACCAAAAAAGCTGCGGCAGGTCAGTTTCAGGTTTTTGGGATGCTCAAAGCATTGGAGTCGAGGGAAATTGTCAGCTGACAATCCTGAAATGATAATCAAAACAAATGGTTATGTCATTCGTTGGGCACAAAGAGCCTCAAGCATGCTGTTTCCCTCGACCGCACAAACGCGGACTACAGATCATTTTGTTGCCAATGTCCAACTTTCGCCACATTTGCCTGTCAGACAATACCAAGTTGCAAAGCACGGCGTGATGTCCCTCCAATATCACCCCTCCGCCAGAAGGCGAGAC
>CAYUSM010000650.1:0-1434 GCA_964447345.1 uncultured Sulfitobacter sp.
GGATGATGACCAGCAATCAGGCGCAGATCGCTGCCATACTGCCGTTCATCACCCAGCGCCCCCCGCGCATTGTGGACTGGCTGCCGTGGAACCACGTCTTTGGTGGATCTTACAACTTCAACCTCATGCTGGCCAATGGCGGCGCGCTTTACATCGATGATGGCAAACCGGCGCCGGGACTGTTCGACCGGACGCTGGACAATCTGCGGCGCAAGTCCGGCACGATCAGTTTCAACGTGCCCATCGGTTTTGGCCAGCTTGTTGCGGCACTGGAACAGGACGCTGCCCTGCGCGAGACCTACTTCGCTGACCTCGACATGATCTTTTACGCTGGCGCTTCACTGCCGCAGGAGACTTGGGCCGCCCTTGAGCGGCTGGCGGGTGACACGGGCAGGCCGCTTCCGCTGATCACGACGTCATGGGGGCTGACCGAAACGGCCCCAGGCGTCCTGATCGGCCATGAACCGGCCAAGGGTGCGGGGATTGTCGGCGTGCCGATGCCGGGGATCACCATCAAGCTGGTCCCGGATGAGACAGGCCGCTGTGATGTGCGGGTCAAAGGCGACAACGTGACGCCGGGTTATCTGAACAACCCTGAGAAAACCAAGGAAGTCTTCGACGACGAGGGTTTCTTTATTACCGAAGACGCCATGCGGTTCGTCGATCCAGATGACCCAAATCGGGGCCTGCGGTTTGACGGGCGGTTGTCGGAAGACTTCAAGCTGAGCAGCGGCACATGGGTTCAGGCCGCAAACCTGCGTCTCGAAGTGCTCGCGGCACTGGCCCCTTATGCGCAGGACGTCGTGATTGCCGGTGAAGGGCGGGACAGCATCGGCGTGCTGATCCTACCCCACCGCGGGGCCATCGCGGCCCAAGGGTGGGAGGTGTCCGAGGACAATGGCATGCTCATCTGTGATGCGCTGCGTGATGAGATTTCCATGCGACTAACAGCCCTTGGCGGACAGGCCAGAGGCAGCGCCACGCGCGTCGCTCATGCGCTTGTCCTGTCAGAGCCGCCCTCCATGGCGGACGGTGAGGCGACAGCGAAAGGCAACATCAACTTTCCACGTTTGCTGATGCGCCGTGCCTCCTTAGTGGAGGAATTGTTTGATCCGCAGTCCGCACGTGCCATCAGAATGGTGCATTAAACTGCACTGATTTTGCCGAAAGATTGCGCATGCACCAACAAGCTGCACAATGTTGCCCAAAGAGGAGGAGCCCCATGCTGTCGAAAGAAGCCAATGCGGCCAGCTATTTCGTGGATCGCCATCTGACCGAAGGGCGCGGGGAGAAGATCGCCTATCTTGAAGCGGAGACAGGACGCACGCTCAGCTTTGCGCTGATGGCGGAAGGGGCAGGGCAGGTGGCTGGCGCATTGCGCCGCGCGGAAATACGGCCCGAGGAACGGGCGGCGTTGCTGGTGCTGGATCAGAT
>CAYUSM010000651.1:0-1434 GCA_964447345.1 uncultured Sulfitobacter sp.
ATGAAGAACCCCTATTTCAATGCGCATTACGTCAAGACCATGGAGGCCTTCGGCGGGCCTGTGTTTCCGCAGGGGCGTAAAGGGACGGCTGGCTTTGTGCGTCATCTCAAAAGCGGCGGGCAGTTGGTTTTGCTCTTCGACCAGCACGTCTATTTCGCACCGGTGCTGGACTTTCTGGGCGAACCTGCGCGCACCGCTGTTTCCGCCGCTGAGCTGGCGCTGCGCTATGATGCACTGCTGATCCCGTTTTATGGTATCAGGCAGCCCGATGGGCTGAGCTTTGATTGTGTATTGGAGGCACCTGTGCCGCCTTCAGATCCCGAGACGATGACGCAGGCGCTCAACGACAGTTTGGCCGAACGTGTGACCAAGGCACCGGAACAATGGTTCTGGGTGCACCGGCGCTGGCGGGCCGATCACGATTGATCAGCGGACCAAGACTTTTGCAAAAGTCTTGACCATTTCCTTGAAAGGAGATGGTGTTTAACGCAGGCGAGCGGCGGCGAGGATGGGTCCGGCGTTCCTGTGCTGGATGATCACGACGGCGGGTTTATCCCCTTCCATCGGCGCGGTCATGGTGAGCAGACCTGTCCCGTCCCATTCACCCAGCACCGTCCATCCTTCAACGATATTTGCATATTCCAACGTTTTGCCCCGGTTCTCTCCGCGCTTGATCTGCGTGGTCTGGCGCGGGGTGTAGCGAAGCATGTGCACGGTCAGGGGGCCGGTCACTGTCGCCTTGGGCTTGGCCGCGATGTTCAGCGTGTCACCATCCCGGCTGAGCGAAACGGTAACCTGAACAGGCTGGCGCGCGTGTTCGGCAATGGCTTCGGCCAGTTTCATGGGTTTTGCCCCCACGATGTCCGTCACCCCGTTCACCACCATTTCAGGCGTGTAGATCGACCGGCGATTGCCCGCCGCCGCGTAGGCGCGCTGACGTTCCGCATGTGCCGGATTGCCAAAAGGGTCTTTCCAGCCGATGTAGTCCCAATAGTCCACATGCAGAGCGAGTGCGATCACGTCTTCACGCTCTGCCAGCTCGTGCATCATCGCATCGGCAGGCGGGCAGCTGGAGCAGCCTTGCGAGGTGTAAAGCTCAACCACTACCGGGTTCTCCTGCGCCAGCAAGGGAGAGACGAAGCCAAAGGCAGCAGCGGCAAACGCAAGGGCAAGGTGTTTCATATGATTCCATGATTTCAGCGGCAGGTTCCACGTCTAGCGGCCCTGCCCTGAAATAACCAATCAAGGTTTGTTGAAACCTGCGTCAGAATTGACGGTTTGGGGTCTTTTTTGGTATACCATGGTGTACAAAAGTGCCGAAACCCCACGAATAGTGGTTGATCCGCGCACTCACAGGTGGCATTGAGGCGCCAAGTGCCGCCAGCCAACACACCCAGAGAGGGAGACGTTCATGACGATTCAAGTCGGTCAGGA
>CAYUSM010000652.1:0-1425 GCA_964447345.1 uncultured Sulfitobacter sp.
GGCCTCTGACGCAACCGCCAAGGAGGCCATCATGGACTATCCTTACGATCTGGGACCATATTCCCGAAAGGTGACCACGCAGAGCGCCGAAGCACAGCTGTGGTTTGACCGGGGCCTGAACTGGCTCTTTGGCTTCAACCACAAGGAAGCAATCGCCTGTTTCCAGCGCGCTGCAGAGGCCGATCCGGGCTGCGCCATGGCGCATTGGGGTCACGCCTATGCGGCGGGCCCGAACTACAACATGCCGTGGGAACGCTTTGATTCCAAAGGCCGGGCTGAGGCGCTGGAGGAATCCTACGACGCCTTGCAGCAGGCCCTGTCCCACAAGGCTGGCACCACCACCGCTGAAGCGGCGCTGATCGACGCGCTGAGCGCGCGGTACCCGCAGCGGGACGTGGTCGATGATATGGATGATTGGGACGTGGCCTTTGCCGCGGCGATGGGGGACGTCCACCGGGCCTATCCAGCAGACGCGGATGCGGCAGCGATTTACGTCGACGGTTTGTTGAACCTGACCCCCTGGAACATGTGGAACATCCACACCGGAGAGATCGCAACGGGCGCGCGAACAGCTGAAGCCCGAGAGATACTGGAACGCCTAATGGCCGCCCCCGGCGGTATGGATCACCCCGGCCTATTGCATTTCTACGTGCACCTGATGGAGATGTCGCCGACCCCGGAAAAAGCGCTGAAAGCGGGGGATCGCCTGCGCACGCTGGTGCCCGACGCAGGCCACCTGGTGCATATGCCTTCGCACATCGACGTGCAATGTGGCGACTACGAGGGGGTCGTGCGGTGGAACGAAGAAGCGGTCAAGGCGGATCTGATCTACTACGAGCGCGAAGGCGCGTTCAACATCTACACCGGTTACCGCCAGCACAACTATCACTTCGTCATTTACGGGGCGCTGTTCATGGGCCAGTTTGAGCGTGCCATGGAGGCGGTCAGAGGGCTGCGCGAGACAACGCCGGATGCGCTATTGCAGATCCAATCCCCGCCCATGGCCGACTTTTTTGAAGCGTACGTGGGGTTTGAGCCGCATGTGCTGATCCGGTTCGGCAAATGGGAAGACATCCTTGAACTGTCCCTGCCCGACGACCGGGAGACTTTTTGCACCAGCGTGGCCATGATCGAGTACGCCAAGGCACTCGCTTTGTCCGCGCTTGGTCGCGTAGATGCGGCGGAGCGGCAAAAGGCGGTTTTCGAAGCCGCGCGCGATGCGGTGCCGGAGAGCAGACTGCTGCATAATGTGACGATCCAGCAATTGCTTGAGGTGGCGACCGCCATGCTGGACGGCGAACTGGCCTACCGCAAAGAGGACTACGACACAGCCTTTGCCCGCCTGCGCGACGCGGTGGCGCTGGATGACGCCCTGCCCTATGACGAACCCTGGGGCTGGATGCAGCCCACACGCCACGCGCTTGG
>CAYUSM010000653.1:0-1421 GCA_964447345.1 uncultured Sulfitobacter sp.
TCCGGCAGCAGATCAGGGTCGCTGCAGAGGTCCATGATCAGGTCGCTCCCTGCGTTGGAGGTGAGCAGGATCAGCGTGTTCTTGAAGTCGATCACGCGGCCCTCGCCGTCCTCCATCACGCCTTTGTCGAAGACTTGGAAGAAGATCTCGTGCACGTCCGGGTGCGCTTTTTCGACCTCGTCCAGCAGGACGACGGAGTAAGGTTTGCGCCGCACCGCTTCGGTCAGCACGCCGCCCTCGCCGTAGCCGACATAGCCGGGAGGGGCCCCCTTGAGGGAGGAGACAGTGTGCGCCTCCTGATACTCGGACATGTTGATGGTGATGACGTTCTGTTCGCCGCCATAAAGGACTTCGGCCAGCGCCAGCGCTGTTTCGGTCTTACCCACGCCAGACGTACCGGCGAGCATGAAGACACCGATGGGCTTGTTCGGATTGTCGAGGCCCGCGCGGCTGGTCTGGATGCGCTTGGCGATCATTTTCATCGCGTGGTCCTGACCGATCACCCGCTTGGCAAGGTGCTCTTCGAGGTTCAGCACGGTATCGATTTCGTCGCGGACCATGCGGCCGACGGGGATGCCCGTCCAGTCGCCAACGACTGAGGCGACAGCTTGAGCGTCAACGATAGGTAGGATCAGCGGGCTTTCACCCTGCGCGTCTTCCAGCCGTTTATTGGCGTCCTTGAGCTTCTCCATCAGCTCAGCGCGTGCAGCGTCATCCAGCGCATCATCGCCGCCTTCGGGCGCGATTTCTGCTCCCTCTTCGACGGGGGCACC
Organism: uncultured Sulfitobacter sp.; assembly: GCA_964447345.1. GTDB lineage: Bacteria > Pseudomonadota > Alphaproteobacteria > Rhodobacterales > Rhodobacteraceae > Sulfitobacter. The sequence continues at coordinate 774 of CAYUSM010000653.1, forward strand.
CCCTGCACGTAGTTGCGCGCGCAGGTCGAGAATCTCGGCGACGATCTCTTTCTCAGCATCCCAGTTTTTCTGCAGCCCTTCGAGCCGTTCGGCCACTTCCGCCTTTTCGGCTTCGACTTTCGCCCGGCGTTCTTCGACGTCATAGCCAGCGGTTTCGTCGCGTCCGATGATCTCTAACTCCGTTTCCAGCGCTTCGATCCGGCGTTGCGCGTCATCTACCTGCGCAGGGACAGCATGCTGGCTGACCGCGACGCGGGCGCAGGCGGTATCAAGCACGCTGACCGATTTGTCGGGCAGTTGGCGCGCCGGGATGTAGCGGGCGGAGAGCGAGACGGCGGCTTCGATGCCTTCGTCAAGCACCTGAACTTTATGGTGATTTTCCAGCATCGAGGCGATGCCTCGCATCATCATGACGGCCTTGGGCACATCGGGCTCATCCACTTGCACCACCTGGAAGCGACGGGTCAGCGCGGGGTCTTTTTCGATGTACTTCTTGTATTCGGCCCATGTTGTCGCGCCAATGGTGCGCAACGTGCCGCGCGCCAGAGCGGGTTTCAGCAGGTTCGCGGCGTCACCGGTCCCGGCGGCACCCCCTGCCCCGACCAGTGTATGGGTTTCGTCAACGAACATGACGATGGGTGTCGGGCT
>CAYUSM010000654.1:0-1404 GCA_964447345.1 uncultured Sulfitobacter sp.
GGGGTGGAGCCCGGATTTGACCGGCAGGCGGCTCATCCGCTGGATCAACCACGCGATATTCGTGCTGCGGGGTCAGGAATCGGATCAAAGCAAAGCCTTCTACCGCTCTCTCGAACAGCAGTTGCAGTTCCTCTCCCGCCGCTGGCGCGGTGCCGCCCCCGGATTGCCCCGATTCGAAGCCCTCACCGGCCTCATCTACGCAAGCCTCGCCCTTGAGGGACGCGAGGCGCTCGCGGACCCCGCCATCAAAGCCCTTGCCCGCGAATGCGCGAGCCAGATCGACGCCCAGGGCGGCTTGCCCACCCGCAACCCCGAAGAATTGCTGGCCGTCTTCACCCTGCTCACTTGGGCCGCCGCTGCCCTCAGCGATGCCGGGCGCGGCACGCCCAAGGAGCACCTCGCCGCCATCGAACGCATCGCGCCGACGCTGCGCTCCCTGCGCCACTCCGACGGGGCGCTTGCCCGCTTTCATGGCGGAGGACGTGGGATTGAAGGCTGGCTTGACCACGCGCTCGCTGCCTCACGCGTCAAGGGCGGGCAGCCCAGCGGGCTGGCCATGGGCTATGCCCGCCTCACCGGCGGACGCACCAGCGTGGTGGTCGATGCCGCCGCCCCGCCGCGTGGCGATGCATCGGCCAATGCCCATGCCTCTACGCTCGCATTCGAACTTACCTCCGGCCGCCGCCCCCTGATCGTGAACTGCGGTTCCGGCTCTTCCTTCGGTCTTGACTGGCGCAGGGCAGGGCGCGCCACCCCCTCGCACTCAACGCTCAGCCTTGGAGGCTACTCCAGCGCGCGCCTTGCAGACCCGGACCCTGCCACCGGGCAGGAATCCCTGATCAACACCCCCAAACATGTACCCGTTGAAATCTCGCCCATGGGCGACGGCATGTGCTTTCAGGGCGGTCACGATGGCTATGTCCTGTCCCACGGCCTGACCCATGCCCGCACGCTGGAATTGACGCTGGACGGGCGCGGCCTTGCGGGGGAGGACATGCTGCTGGCGATGGAAGACGCCGACAAGCGCCGTTTCGACGGAGCCCTCGACCGGGTCAAGCTCAAGGGCATCCGTTTCGACATTCGTTTCCATCTGCACCCTGACGTCGACGCCACGCTCGACCTTGGCGGTGCGGCTGTCTCCATGGCGCTCAAAAGCGGCGAGGTCTGGGTTTTCCGCCATGACGGCGCGCATAATCTGACGCTTGAGCCGGGGGCTTATCTTGAGACCACCCGTCTCAAACCCCGTGCCGCGCAACAGATTGTCCTCTCCGGCATGGCCTATACCTATGCCACCCGTGTCAGGTGGTCCTTGTCCAAGGCGCAGGAAACTGCGATTGGCGTGCGTGACTTGTCCATGGACGAGCCGTACCTGGAAGAAACCTGACCAAAGGACCCCCCGATGAC
>CAYUSM010000655.1:0-1394 GCA_964447345.1 uncultured Sulfitobacter sp.
GTGATCAAATCATACTTGCGTGCGGCAGCCCCCGGCCCCGCCAGCTTTTTCTGGAGCATATCGCTGCCCGCCTCTCGCCACGATGCCTTGGCATCGTTAACCTCATGATCCGAACTCTTTGGGTCCGGTTGGATGGCTGTCAGAGAAACTCAACGCTTTTCCGAAGCCTTGCCTGATTTGCGTCCAAAGTTGCGATTCTGTCAAGGCTTAGCTGGATTGCCCCTCAAGTCTGAACACAATCCAGAATGAAATTCGAGGTATTATAGGTATTAGGTGACATGCTGGGCGTCCCCTATTCAGTGTCTTTTGTCCCCTATTAGGCCCTCAGATCGAAAAGCCTGTCCCTCAAATCAGAGCCGCCCTGAGCCCCAAACCGCTTGGCGTCCGATTCGGTCAAAGTCCAACAGACTAAGGCGTAAACGCATAATATTCACATTTACTTTTTTCGCAAATTCAGCGTAAATCAGGAAACGGCAGGAATTTGCGTCCAGTAGAACGCGCAAAAGCACCGTTGATGTCTGTCCCCGCGGGGACAGAGGCGGAAAAACGAATAAAAAGAGGCACATGAGCATGTTCACGCACCAAGACCTTGCACGGCTGCAGGCGCAGTCGCTTAAGATGCAGGGTTTCATCCGGCAACAGACCTTCTCTCCCGAGAATGAAAAGACCTTGCGGCGCTTCTCAAGCTGGGAAGTGGCGGAGCTGATTTTCAAGGTTAATCAGTCGACCCTGCGGGGACGGCTGGCCGCTGACCCCTCCCTGCCCCAGGGCCAGACCGAAGAGGAAGGGCGCCAGCACTGGTACTCTTTGGAGGAGATCAACGAGCTGCGCCGCCGCCTGAAGGTGAACCGCAAGTCAATGATGCCAACGCGCCCCGCGGGGAAGCGGGCCATCCGGGCCGCGATTGCCAACTTCAAAGGGGGCGCAGGCAAGTCAACGGTGGCGCTGCACTTCGCCCATGCGGCCGCACTGGACGGCTACCGGGTATTGGTGGTGGACTTTGACCCGCAGGCAACGCTCAGCCACTCCATGGGCCTGAATGACGTCAACGAGGAATACACCGTCTGGGGCGTCATGGCCCGCGATCTGATCCGCGAGACGGAGCGGATGAACGCCGCCACACAAGGGGCCGAAAGCGGAGCCTCCCTGCCCCAGCGCAAGCTGCCCTCCTCCATCACCGAAATGGGCCTGAACGAGCTGCGCGCGACCGATTTCATCAAGCCAACCAACTGGCCAACCATCGATGCCCTGCCCTCCTGTGCAAACGCGGCCTTTGTGGAATTTGCCTCCGCCCAGTACCGGCACCTGAACCCCGAGTGGTCGTTCTTTGCGGCCGTCTCCCGCTACCTCGACAGCCTGCCGGACGACGCCTATGACATGATCATCTTCGACTG
>CAYUSM010000656.1:0-1388 GCA_964447345.1 uncultured Sulfitobacter sp.
GCCTTCTGGCTCGACCGGCGTTATCCGATCGTGAACCGCTGGCGTGATCCAAGCGGATGATGGCGGAGCCCGTCCGCGTCCGCATCAACCGCAAGCGCTGCGTAGGGCTTGGCGCCCTGCAGACGTTCATGGGGCTGATTGTGCTGGCCATGGTCGGGATCCCCATGGTCTTTGGCATCTTTGACTGGCTCATTGCGGCAGGCCTTGCTGCCGCAGGGTTCTTTCTGTGGTTTGGGTTCTTCTTCTTTGCCCTGGCGCGGCGCAACCCGGTTGCCCTGCGCATGGATGAGAAGGGCGTCTCTGGCTATTATGCCGATCCCGCGACCTGGGACGAGATCAAGGACGTTCATGCGTTCAAAGGCCCGCGCGGGCATGAGTTCCTTGGGTTCGAACTGCACGACCCGGTTGGTTTTCGCGACCGGCAAACCCCTTGGCGGCGATACCTTTCCTGGACCAATGGCCGAACCAACAGGGCGCATCTGACCGTCCCCCAGATGGTGCTGCATGACGCGAAAGTCGAAGAACTCGCAAAGATCGCCAGCGAATTGCGCGCGCAATACAGCAGCCAGGGGCAAAAGCCATTTGACCTGCGCGTTGACGACAGACACGTTCCGCACGATGAAGTGACTTGAGCCGATCTGAGCTTCGCGCCATCTTCCCCCCATGCGCCACCTGATTGCTCTTCTCCTCCTCCTTGCCCCGCCCGCCCTTGCCTGTGGCCCTGACAGCAATTGCCCCGTCGGCGACCGCTACTACCGCATTGCCATGCCCGACGGTTGGGACGGGACGTCCGCCGTGCCCGCACTGATCTGGTCACATGGCTACCGCGGCTCCGCCGCCGGGGTCATGCGCAATGGCTCCATTCGAAAAATGCTGTCAGAGGCCGGGTTTGCCCTGATCGCCGCACAAGGTGTGAACGGATCATGGGACCTTCCTTATGGCCCACGCACCTTTGACAGTGATGGTGCGGCAGAGTTCTCCTACTTCGACGCTGTCATCGACGATGCCACGAAAAACCACGCCATTGATCCCGACCGTATCATCGCTTCCGGGTTCTCGGCGGGCGGCATGATGGTCTGGAACCTCGCCTGCTCTCACCCCGACAACTTTGCAGGGTTCATCCCGATATCCGGCACGTTCTGGCTCAAACCGCCGCCCCGTTGCGAGGGTCCTGTCAACAGTATCGTGCATATTCACGGCACGCAGGACACAACCGTTCCCCTCGACGGCCGCCGCATTCGCGAGACCAAGCAAGGGCAGGTGTCCACCGCGCTGATCACCTATGAGCGCTTCGGTAATTTCGGATCAGCACAAGCCTATGAGCGCGGCGCGCTTGACTGTGAAACGCGTGGGAACGCGGAAGGTGACATCCTTGATTTCTGCCTCTT
>CAYUSM010000657.1:0-1383 GCA_964447345.1 uncultured Sulfitobacter sp.
AAGACCGCCGCCGCGTCGCGCGCGGGATCGAGGTGGGGCAGATCTTCTATTTCGGAACCAAGTATTCCGAGCCGATGGGGGCCACCGTGCAGGGCCCCGACGGCAAGCCCGTGCCGGTCCACATGGGCAGCCACGGCATCGGGGTGAGCCGCCTCGTGGGCGCGATCATCGAGGCGAGCCACGACGACAAGGGCATCATCTGGCCCGAGGGGGTCACCCCCTTTCATGCAGGCATCGTCAACCTCAAGCAGGGCGATGCCGAGGCCGACGCCGCCTGCGAGGCGCTTTATGCCTCGCTGACCGCCCTTGGGCTTGAGCCGCTTTATGATGACCGGGACGAACGGGCAGGCGGCAAGTTTGCCACGATGGACCTGATTGGTCTGCCCTGGCGCATCACCGTGGGGCCACGCGGGCTGAAAAATGGCGTGGTCGAGCTGACTTCGCGCCGCACCGGCGAAAGCGAAGAGCTGCCGCCGGAGCAGGCGGTGGAAAAGGTCGCGCAGATTTACGCGCAGCACCGCTGAGCCTTTGCCGCGCCGGTGGGGCTTTGCTAGGCTTGGGGCAACCCAAGCCGGAGCGTTGCCCATGATCCGAAATCTTGCACTCATTGCATGCCTGATGGCACCCGCCGCTGAGGCCGATGTGGCGGTCAAACTGGAGGCGGCCTTTCGCGGCTGGGTCGCAGACGTCGGGGCGGACCGCGCCACGATGACCATCTGGCGCAGCGGTGTCGAACAGGGCAATGCCGCCGTTGGTATGGAGCCCGATACCCCGGTAGAGCTGGCCAGCCTCAGCAAGGCGGTGACGGGTCTGTGCGCCGCGCATCTGATCCAGACCGGCGTCTGGACCAAACAGACCACCAGCCGCGAGGTCCTGGGCAAAGGGCCTGCAGACCTGACGGTGGAGGCGTTGCTGACCCACAGCGCCGGGATCGGGCCGGATCAGACGCAAGTCCTGATGGCGCTCTGGCTGGATACGGAAGAGGACCGTGCGGTGCTTGCGACAGAGACCGCCCTGAAGCGCAAGGAACAGACCGCCACAAAGGGCAGCTATGCCTACAACAATGAAAACTACGCTGTGCTTGGTGCGATGATCAGTGCTCAGATGGGCACGCCGCACCATCGCTATTGCGCCAATGCCGTCCTGATCCCGGCGGGGGTGACGACGGCACAACCCTCCGCGCGCACAGGCGGGATGGCCAGCTGGGGCGGCTGGACCATGTCGGTGCAGGACTACGCGCGCCTGATGTATTGGGCCTACGGGCCCGGGGGCATGATTGGCCGTGCGCCGGACCGCTGGCCGCAGGCAGACATGGGCGGTGGCGCATATTACGGTGTCGGCATGACCCAGCGTGAATTTCGCGGGGCGATGAACTACTGGCAT
>CAYUSM010000658.1:0-1375 GCA_964447345.1 uncultured Sulfitobacter sp.
AAGCAGTTTTTCGTGATCCTTGGCTTGATGCTTCTGGGTGCGCTGGCGGAATTTGTAGCACTGGGAGTAGTCGTCCCCTTCATAAGCGTGATGGCCGACCCGACGGCGTTCCTGGCGCGGCAGCAGGCAGGCTGGATCCCAGATATCGTCGGGGAGGCGAGTGCGGACCGAGCCCGTTTCATTCTGACGGTGTCTTTTCTGGCGGTTGTTGTGCTGGCGGGCAGCATGCGTGTGCTTGTTTCCTGGGTCACGGTGCGCTTTTCGCTGCTGGTAGGATATGATCTGTCCATGACGGTCTATCGCAATCTCGTGCGCGAGGAGTATTCGTTTCACCTCAGCCGATCGAGCGCTGAACTTGTCGGTGCCATGCAGAAAATCAACATGTTCTCGCAGGCGGTGCTCACGCCGGTGATGCAGGCTCTGACCGCTGTCGTGACCGTCACCTTCATCATCGCAGCGCTTCTGATCATCAACATCACCGTGACCGTGACAACCTTTGGCTTGATCCTGGTGATGTACCTGGCACTGCAGTTCTTCTTCCAGCCGATCCAGCGGAGCAACAGCGTGACAATCGCGGCAGCGCAATCGGAGAAGGTCCGTCTGGTCCAGGAAGGTTTTGGCGGCATCCGCGATATCATCGTGAACGGGCTGCACGCCTTCTATATCGGCCAGTTCGGAACCCTTGAGCATTCATTGCGCCGCCGGCAGGCGGAAAACATGTTCCTGTCCAATGCGCCGAAGGTCATCGTCGAGACGTGCCTGCTGGTGCTGGCGGCAGCGGCCTTGTATTTTCTGTCGGGCGGTCTGAACAATCTGACGGCGATTTTGCCAACGGCGGTGGCCTTTGCCTTGGGGCTGCAGCGCATGCTGCCCTATATGCAGTTGACCTACCGAGGTCGGGCCCAGATCACGGCCAATTCGGCGGCCACCTCCGATGTTCTCGGCTATCTCGAGATGGCGCGGCCGCGAGCAGTTTCACAGGCCCGCGGCCAGTCCGTCGAGTTCAAGCGTGCTATCGAACTGGACAAGATCTCCTTCCGGTACGGCGTCGAAGGACGCTATGCGCTGAAAGACATCACTTTGTCGATCCCCAAGGGCAGCTTTGTCGGGATCACTGGGCAATCAGGCAGCGGGAAGTCGACGCTTGTCGATGTCATCATGGGACTGCAATCGCCCGAAACGGGGGCCCTGCGGGTAGACAATCTGGTGATCGACCGAAGCGCCTTGCCCGCGTGGCGGGCGTGCATAGCCCACGTGTCGCAATCGGTTTTCCTGATCGAGGGCAGCATACGTGAAAACATTGCCCTCGGGGTCGCCGCGGCGGAGGTTGACGAGGAGCGCCTGCAAGACGTCATCCGTCTCAGCGAGCTGACCC
>CAYUSM010000659.1:0-1368 GCA_964447345.1 uncultured Sulfitobacter sp.
CATCGTACGTGTAACTAAGTGTTTGAAAAGTGATATTTTGTCGCGTTGGGGCCAGATCCATTTTAGCAGCCAAGGCATTTGATCTGTCCGGCCTGAGCGGCATCGCAGCCGCACGAACCAGGAGTGTCTCATGAGTCTGTTTTCTGATGTCATGCAGGATCTGAAAACCAAGGCGGAAGTGCTCGGCTCTAAAGATGCGTCGAAGAAACTGACTGAGCTGCTGAACAGCAAAAAGACAATTGCGGAAGCCAAGAAAAAGTTTCCTGACCTCGGTGAGTGGCCTTTCGAGCCGACATCCGTAGTCAAGAAGTTCTACGAAAAGAAAGTAACGGATTTCTGGAAGACTGAGCGGAGGTCCTATGCGGATTTGGATGCGAAATGGAAGGTCGTCGCAAAAAAGAAGGCGAAGCCGCATGTCGAGGTAACGCTGGAATTGTCTGGCCAGTGGAAAGGTGGGGGTTCGGAATCGCTCAAAGTCGGTGAAAGCCTGGCAAAACTTTCGACAAAGGTATACGGGCACCCTTGTTATGCCATAGATATTCTTGAAGCAAATCGCAGTGTTATGGGCGTAAACCCTTCAAAACTTACGGGTCTTCCAGCTCAATTTCCGTTCAAGTTGCCCAAAATCTGGGTGCCCAACCAAGTTGATGGCAATACTACTTTGCCAAAGGCCGCAACCAAGCCTGCCGTTGCTCTTCCCTGTCCCACAATGGAGTTGCCCTTCGACTACAAGGTCAAAGAAGCACTCCGCATACCCACTTCTTTGTTCACGATCACCATCGACCTGGAATTCAAGCTCTCAGTGGTCGGACGTGCCAAAGGCAACATGAACGCGACGACCAATATCAAAACGATGCAAACTTCCTTCGGGAAAACTGTTGGGCCTATCTCTGCGGGTTTTGCAGCCAAACTTGATACTCCGAAAGCAGGTTCGACCTCGCTGACGCTCAACATCTTCAATACCAAGCTTGCCGGGTTCAAGATGAGTGGCACCTTCAATCTCAAGGCTGGCAAGCTCAATCTGAAAATGGGTCCGAAGTCATTCAAGAAAGCAGCCGGGAAATTCGAGATCGAAGGTAGCGTTGTTTGCACGGCAACAGTGGGCATTGAACCAAACCCCAAATCCGCAGGTGCTAAAGTCCGCTCTAGCTCATTCGACGTGGAGTTCGACGCTCAGAAAGCTATGTGGTTGATCGTGACGGCAGGCGCAGCCCCCGCTGTTGTCCCGGTCGGCAAGGCAATAAACAAAGCCTCACGTTTCAGGGCACCCGGACTTATGATAAATATGCCGATCATCACATTCGGCATGCATTACATGTTGCATAATCCCGAGCGAGACTTCCTGAATGCTTCACCAGTTGCTTAGTT
>CAYUSM010000660.1:0-1359 GCA_964447345.1 uncultured Sulfitobacter sp.
TGAAGCTGGAGCATGACGTCGGTCCGCTCAAGATCAAGATCTCGGGCTGCATCAACGCCTGCGGGCACCACCATGTGGGGCATATCGGTATCCTTGGCCTCGACCGGGCTGGTGTTGAGAATTACCAGATCACGCTGGGCGGTGATGGCACCGAAGATGCCACCATTGGCGAGCGCGCGGGCCCCGGGTTCTCGGCCGATGAGATCATTCCGGCGGTTGAGCGTTTGGTGCTGGCCTATCTTGACCTGCGTACCGAGCCTGCGGAGGCCTTCCTGCAGACCTACCGTCGGCTTGGCATGGCACCTTTCAAGGCGGCCCTTTACCCGGAAGCGCAGGCTGATGCCGCTTGATGCACCTGACCCCACGGCACTGGCCCCCCGCGTTGCGCGGCTGAACGTCCAGATGCGCCACCATGCGGCGCATGACGTGATGCGCCGCGCGGTGGAGGCGGTGCCGAAGCTCGCGCTGGTGTCGAGCTTTGGGGCGGAATCAGTGGCGCTGCTGCATCTGGCGAGCCGGGTGAAGAAAGACCTGCCGGTGCTTTTCATCGATACCGAGATGTTGTTTCCCGAAACGCTGGCCTACCAGCGCGAGGTTGCGGTGAAGCTGGGGTTGCGCCGGGTGACGGTCATCCGGTCAGAGGACATTGCGCGCGATGATCCCGATGGGACGCTGCACCAACGTGATCCTGATGCCTGCTGCGCGCTGCGCAAGACGGCGCCCTTGCAGGAAGCCCTGAAAGGGTTTGATGGCTGGATCACGGGGCGGAAGCGGTTTCAATCGGGGCAGCGCGCCAGCCTGCCGCATTTTGAGGCCGAAGACAGCACAGATGTCAGCCCGGCGCGGATCAAGGTCAATCCGCTAGCCTTCTGGTCGGCGGAAGACGTGCAGGTCTACATCGAAGAAAACAACCTGCCGCGTCATCCGCTGGTGGCGCGCGGCTATCCCTCCATCGGCTGCGCGCCCTGCACCTCGCCCGTGAAACCGGGTGAAGATGCGCGCGCAGGGCGTTGGCGGGACACGGAAAAAGATGAATGCGGCATCCACTTTGTGAATGGCAAGGTGGTCCGGCAAGGAGCAACCCTATGACACAATTGATCAATGACACCGGCTTTGTGGCTGATGACTGGACCCACGGGTTTTGCGCGCGGGGCGCGGCGAACGATTGCCGGGCGCTTGACCTGCCATCGGATGCGCAGCCCGAAGACGTCGAACTGGCCGAAGGGCTGGAAATGATCCGGATCGACTTTCCATCATCGGCAGACGGACGCGGATTTACCATCGCGCGGGCGTTGCGTCTGCGTGGGTTCAAGGGCCGGTTGCGCGCGCATGGGCATGTGATTGCGGATCAATACGCCA
>CAYUSM010000661.1:0-1358 GCA_964447345.1 uncultured Sulfitobacter sp.
ACCGGATGGGGTGGATGGCTCCTGCTCCACCGGCGTCGCAATGCGCCATAATGCAGTTGTCTATCACTGCTAGGAAAGGAGCCACCCAATGCAGGTTACAACAGTCGGCCTAGATCTGGCCAAGAACATCTTTCAGGTACATGGGATCACGGAGGACGGAGCCGTTGCGTTCAACAAGTCGCTCCGGCGGGCGCAACTCTTGCAATTTTTCGAGAAGCTTGAGCCTTGTCTCATCGGCATGGAGGCGTGTGGATCAGGTCACCATTGGGCGCGGCAGTTTCAAGAGCTGGGCCATGAAGTGCGGCTGATGCCTGCAATGTATGTGAAGGCCTACGTCAAGCGCGGCAAGTCTGACGCCATTGATGCCGAGGCAATATGTGAAGCTGTGACGCGCCCCACAATGCGCTTTGTCGCAATCAAGACTGAGGAGCAGCAGGGCGCGCTGTTCCTCCACCGCGCGCGCGATCTGGTCGTGCGGCAAAGGACCCAGCTCAGCAACATGTTGCGCGGCCTGCTGGGTGAGTTTGGCATCGTGATTGCCCAAGGAATTGGTAGCGCCGTGAAGTTTGCAAAAGCGGTGTTGAACGGAGACCGACCGAGCATTCCTGAAGTTGCCATCGATGTTCTGACAAACCTTTGCAACCAGATGGTTGCTCTACATCTGCGCATTCTCTGGTACGACAAACGTATCCTGCTTGAAGGTCGCAGAGACCCGAAGGTTATGTTGCTGCGAACCATTCCCGGGGTTGGCCCGGTCACTGCCTCGGCTATCGTCGCGACAGCGGGCGACGGACATCAGTTCCGCAGTGGGCGAGAGTTTGCTGCCTGGCTGGGACTGACGCCCCTCAACCGATCAAGCGGCGGCAAAGAACGTCTCGGGCGCATCTCCAAGATGGGAGATCGATACCTCAGGCGACTTCTGGTCACTGGCATGACTGCCCGATTGAACCAGATGAAGGTTAATCCTGACCGCGTCGACCCGTGGGCGATGTCATTGCGAGAACGAAAATCTCCGCGCGTGGCAACCGTCGCCATGGCCAACAAAACGGCTCGCATCATCTGGGCTGTGTTGACGCGCAACGAAAGATATCGGCCTCACACAGCATAAACGCCAACAAAAGAACACCAGAGACGCAAGACCATTGAGATGATGGAGCAATGTCAGCCCGCAAACCAAGACACCCCGTCGAATGTCAGGGACACATCGTTGTCCGCGAACCGGTTTGGGACTTGGTCAGCGGAAACCATCAGGGCCAGCAGCCGGGTGCGCTGCGCAAACAGGCCGGACACACGACTGCATCTGACAAGCGCTCATATCAGCTCAAAAAATGTCTTGCTATGCAGGAGCCATCCACACA
>CAYUSM010000662.1:0-1346 GCA_964447345.1 uncultured Sulfitobacter sp.
CACGTAGCGGATGTTTTCATAGATCGAGGAGTTGAAGATCACGATGTCCTGGGCCACCACCGAAAAGCTCTGGCGCAGACGGTCGATGCGCAGCCCGTCGATGGGTTCGCCCCCGATGGTGATGCGCCCCTCCTGCACGTCGTAAAGGCGCGCAATCAGGCTCAGCACCGTGGTCTTGCCCGAGCCGGTGGCGCCCACGATGGCCGTCACCTTGCGCCCTTCAAAGGTCATGTCCACGCCTTCAAAGAGCGGCTTGGATTTGGCGTATTGAAAGGCCACGTCCTCAAGCACGATGTCACCCAGCGGGTCAAACTCCGCCTTGGCGTCAGGCGCATTGGTGATCGAGGGCAGCTCGCGGTAGATGGCGCGCAGGCTGTCGAGGATGATCAGGCTCGCCTGCATGCGCACGAAGAAATGCGTGAGCCTGCGCGCGGGATCAAAGATCAGCGCCATGCCGATCATGAAGCCGATGATCGAGGCCCCGTCCATGTCAAAGCCGGGGCTCAGCGCCATGAAGCCGCCCACGCCGATCACCAGCACATAGATCGTGGCCGACATGATATCGACCGAGGGGCTCATCAGCGCCTGCGCGGCCTGCAGGCGGATCGACAGCTGCTTGATCTCTTCGGTGGCCTGCGTGAGGCGCACGCGCTCCACCGGTTCCTGGTTGGAGATCTTGACCGTGCGCATGCCGTTGCTCATCTCTTCCAGCCCGGACATGTAAGCGCCCATGGCGTTTTCCGCGCTGCGCTGCACGTCCTTGATGCGGTGCGAGATGTAGCGCACCACGAAAGAGATCGTGGGCAGCACCAGGGCCACCAGCACAAAGAGATAGGGGGATTTCCACGTGAGATACCCCGAGACGATGATCACCGTGACCGCATCGCGCACCGCGTTCACCGTGGTCTGGCCGATGAAATCGCTCAGATCCTGCGCCTGATTGACCAGCCGCAGAATGATCTCGCCCGCCTTGGTGCGCTCGAAATAGGCCAGATCCAGCACCATCATGTGATCGATCAGATCCCGCCGCATCTTGAAGACCGCGTCGCTGGCGAGCCACACCGAGATGCGCGGCACCAGATAGGACATCAGTGCCCGCACGGAAAAAAGCGCCATGACCAGCACGCAGACCCAGACAAGCCCGCTGACATCCCCGTTTTCAAAGATGACGCGCAGCCCGTCCTCGGTCAGGCGGATGAACTGCTGATAGGCAAAGCCCTGCACCAGGATCATGCACATCACCAGCCCCAGCCAGAGCGCCTTTTCCTTCAGATAGGTGTGAAAGAACCAGGAGATGTTCTCCTTGTCCCGCTCGGTAAAGAGGGGGCGCCGTTCGCTGTCGTCCT
>CAYUSM010000663.1:0-1342 GCA_964447345.1 uncultured Sulfitobacter sp.
GGAATGGATTTCCGACAAGACACGCTTTGTCTGGGACGGTCTGCGGCGGCAGCGTCTGGACAAGCCCTATATCCGCAAGGATGGCAAGTTGACCCCTGTTGAATGGCCCGAGGCGCTTGCGGCTGCGGCGGCGGCGATGAAAGACAAGAAGGTCGGCGGTCTGGTGGGCGATCTTGTTTCGGTCGAGGCGGCTTATGCGCTCAAAGCGCTGATCGAAGGGCAGGGCGGCGTTGTGGAATGCCGCACGGATGGCGCGAAGCTGCCTGCAGGCAACCGGTCCGGCTATGTCGGCACGGCAACGGTTGAAGAACTGGACACCGCCGAGGCCATCATGTTGATCGGGGCCAACCCGGCGGTGGAAGCGCCGGTTCTGAATGCCCGCATCCGCAAGGCCTGGACGCGCGGCGCCAATGTGGGTGTGATCGGCCCGGCGGTTGATCTGACCTTTGAGTACAATCACATTTCCGATGATCCGGCGATGATGACCGCTTTGATGGAGCGGGATCACAGCGCGGTGGGCGAGAAACCTTCGGTGATCATCGTCGGGCAAGGCGCGCTGGCGCGAGAAGATGGCGCGGCTGTGTTGGCCGAGGCCATGGCGCTGGCGGAAAGCACGAAGTCCACGTTCATGGTGCTGCATACGGCGGCGGGCCGCGTTGGGGCGATGGATGTGGATGCGACCGCTGAAGGTGGCGTCACGCAAGTGCTGGGTGCAGAGGTGATCTACAACCTGGGCGCTGATGAAGGCGACATTCCGGCGGGGCCTTTCGTGATCTATCAAGGCTCGCACGGCGACCGGGGCGCGCACCGGGCGGACATCATCTTGCCTGCAGCGGCCTATACCGAGGAGCCGGGACTGTTTGTGAACACCGAAGGGCGTCCGCAACTGGCACAGCGCGCGAGCTTTGCGCCGGGTCAGGCCAAGGAAAACTGGGCGATCCTGCGGGCCTTGTCGGCTGAACTGGAAGCCACATTGCCCTACGACTCGATTGCCGCCCTGCGCAAGCAGTTGGTCAAGGATGTCCCGCATCTTGGCAATGTGGATGAGGTGCCGGAAAACGAATGGCAACCGCTGCCACGTGGTACGGTGGAAAGCACACCTTTCCAGCCTGCGATCCAGGATTTCTACCTCTCCAATCCCATTGCGCGCGCCAGTGAGATCATGGCCGAGCTTTCGGCCAATGCGGCGGCACGGGCTGCCAAACCCATGGCGGCGGAGTGAGAGCGGTGCTGGCCCTGGCTGCAGTCGCACTCGGGGCATGTGAGCCGGGGGTGCCGGTGGCGTCAGATTTTATCCCTGAATACAAAGGGGTAGACACGGCGTTGCTGGATGGCGATCTGG
>CAYUSM010000664.1:0-1339 GCA_964447345.1 uncultured Sulfitobacter sp.
GTACTTCGTGCCGCAGGGCATTTCGGCGGACATCATTGCGACAGAATACGGCTATTCCCGTGATGATGCGGATATGCTCGCCATGGAAAGCCAGAAGCGTGCCAAGGCGGCCTGGGACGACAACCGCTTTGCCAAGTCAGTGATCCAGATCAAGGACCAGAATGGCCTGACAATCCTCGATCATGATGAATACATGCGCCCCGAGACAGACATGCAGTCGCTTGGCTCCCTCAACCCTGCGTTCCAGCAGATGGGTGAGGTGATGCCAGGTTTCGACAAGGTGGCGATGCTGAAGTACCCGCATCTGGAGCGGATCAACCACATCCACCACGCGGGCAACTCTTCCGGCATCGTCGACGGTGCGGCGGCCGTGCTGATCGGCAACAAGGAGTTTGGTGAGAAGTATGGCCTGAAGCCCCGCGCCCGGATCAAGGCAACCGCAAAGATCGGGACCGATCCGACCATCATGTTGACCGGCCCTGTCCCGGTGACCGAGAAGGTGTTGGCCGAGAACGGCATGGATATCAAGGACATCGACCTTTTTGAGGTGAACGAAGCCTTCGCGAGCGTCGTGATGCGCTTTATGGATGCGTTCAACGTTGAACATGAAAAGGTCAACGTGAACGGCGGCTCCATCGCCATGGGTCACCCCTTGGGCGCAACCGGTGCGATGATCATCGGGACGCTCCTCGATGAGCTGGAGCGCACGGACAAGGAAGTGGGGCTCGCCACACTTTGCATCGCCTCCGGCATGGGGGCTGCCACCGTGATCGAGCGGGTCTGATCCAATGACCGACATGCGGCCCGAAAAAGCGTGCGAAATCGCCGATGACATTCTGGAACAGACTGGCCAAGCCATGTTGCGGGATGACTTCGATGGTTTTGCCCAGTACTTTCGGTTGCCGCATGTCATTGAAACGCCCGACCGCAAGACCGAGCTGAAGACGCCTGATGCCCTGCGCTCTGTCTTTGACCGGGTGGTGGAATACTACCGCAACTACCGGGTGACCGAGCTGATCCGCTTTACCGAGGTGGGCCGGTTCAACGGCCCGACCCGCATCGAATACCAGCACGTCACGCATATGATGTCAGGCAACCAACGCGTGCTGGACCCGTTCCCGTCCTATTCAGTGGCCGAACTGATTGGCAAGACCTGGCTTGTGACCTCAAGCCAGTACGCTGTGGACAAACATACAACCGTGGGCCGCGCCCTGCACCTGGCCGAGGCCGAAGTGCTTGATCCAAATGGAGATCTGAAGCGCAGCGGCACGCCCCCTATCAAGAAAGAGAACCTACAATGACCGATTTCACCATGCAGACGGACGCCGACGGCGTCGCC
>CAYUSM010000665.1:0-1334 GCA_964447345.1 uncultured Sulfitobacter sp.
GCGCCTTTGTGCCCATTTGTGACAGACATGTTTCAGACCGTTGCAAAGATTGAGTTGAGAGTAGTCCCTGCACCCCCTATCTCCGTTACCAACTTAGACACCGATCTTTGACTTTGAGGAAGATTACCGTGCAGACGACCATCAAATCCCCGATCTCCTTCGGCGGCAAAGGGCTCCATTCCGGTGCCCCAGCGACGGTCACTGTGCGCCCTGCGATGGCGCATCACGGCATCTGGTTCAAGCGCATGGACGTCATGGTGGGTGACCGCCTGATCCCTGCACGCTGGGACGCGGTCAACCGCTCGCCTCTTTGCACCAAGCTTGAGAATGCTTTTGGTCTTTCGGTGTCAACCGTCGAGCATCTCATGGCAGCGCTTGCCGGTTGCGGCATCCATAACGCACTCATCGAAATAGACGGGCCAGAAGTGCCAATCCTGGATGGCTCTGCAATTCCGTTTGTGCGTGGCTTTATGCAGCGCGGCATCCGCAAGCTGTCGGCACCAGTGATGGCGTTTGAGGTGCTCAAGACGGTGACTGTTACCGAAGGCGATGCCACAGCGACACTTTCACCCTCCGACACGCTGCGCATCGATTTCGAGATTGATTTCGTCGACGCCGCCATTGGCAACCAGAAGAAATCGCTGGTCATGAACAACGGATCCTTCGCCCGCGAGCTGTGCGACAGCCGGACGTTCTGTCGGCAGGCAGATGTTGACGCCATGCAGGCCAACGGTTTGGCGTTGGGCGGCAACTCCGGAGAAAACGCAGTTGTCTTTGACGGTGACAAGGTCGTCAGCCCTGGTGGCTTGCGCCACGCGGATGAGCCTGTGCGCCACAAGATGCTGGATGCGCTGGGGGATCTGGCGCTGGCTGGTGCGCCGCTGCTGGGTCACTACAAAGGTCACCGGGCAGGTCATTCACTGACCAACACGCTGCTGCGCAAGCTCTTCTCGACACCCGGTGCGGTCCAATTGATCGAGTGCAACACATTCATGGCGCGCCGTCTGCCCGGCTACGGTCTGGTCTGGGACGAAATTCCGCAGGTCGCCTGAGACCCTGCGTCCATGATCGGTGCGCAGATACCGGTCAAACCATTGAACCCCTTACACCCCCGATGTATTCTTGGTCCGTGGCTGTCCCGTGCGCACAGTTGTTTTCGCATTTGTGAAGGCAGGTGCGCATCACGGTGCAATCGGCGTTTTGCATTGCAGATTAATGTGCTAGCAAGGCAGCCAAGAAGGGCCGCAAAGGCCGATAAGTTGAGATGCGAAAAGGTTAAGGCATGAGCAGGACAGGGACCGTTACACGGATCATTGCCGCGGTGCTGATCGTCT
>CAYUSM010000666.1:0-1330 GCA_964447345.1 uncultured Sulfitobacter sp.
GGCATCATCCGGGAGCCGCTCAATGGGCAGGAGGCGATCCTGCCGGTGCGCGATACCGTGCGCCACTGGCACGCCAGTCCGCGCGCGGCGGCGGGGTTCCTGACCCATGCCGCGCAGTTGGACAGCGCGTTGCTGGAAGGCCGCCGCGCGCTGAACCTGCCGGGGTTCAGCTGCACCGTCGCTGAACAGATCGAGGCCCTGCGCCGGGTCGCCGGGCAAAAGGCGGTCGACCTGATCCGGCATGTTCCCGACCCCGCCATCATGGGAATCGTAGATTACTGGCCGCGCGATTTTCAACCCGACCGGGCCATCGCCCTGGGTTTTGAGGCCGAAAAGGACTTTGACGAGATCATCGCCGTCTACATCGAAGACGATCTGAACCGCTGATCAGGTCGTGATCCGGATGAGGCGCGGCGCGCCGTCCGGCGTGGGCATCTCGGCGTCCACCGCACGGGCCAGTGTCTCTGCCAGATGTGTCTCTATATAACGGGAAACGAAGCTTCCCGGTGCACGCAGGGTCAGGGAATGGTCGTCCTTTGCCTCTTGCACCAGCTTGGCAAACCAGTTCTCAAAAAGTGCTGGATGCGTGGCCTGCAACCGCCGCCGCACCGCCCCCCAGGTCCCCGCGCTGTCGGTGACCACCAGACGGGGTTTTTCGACGGCGGGCTGAAAATCCACCTTCACGACAGTGCGCTCACCTGCAACCTCGCGCATACGGTCTTCAAAGTCCGTCCCGACAGCCGCCCAGCAGTCCCGCGAGAATTCATAGATGCGGGCGTAATTCAGCCGGTAGGCCCCTACCCTGCCCCGCACACCGGGCCGGATGCAGGTCAGCACACCCATCTGCATCAGCCGCTTCATTTCGCGCTTCACCGTGCGGTCATTCACGGCCCAAAGCCTGGCAAGTTCTTCGTGTCCTACGCTCACTTCTTCGATGCGCCAGTTGTAGCGTGCCGTGATCAGCGCCGTGAGACGCATCAAACTGGTCTGTTCCGTGGGTGTGCCATGAAGGCCTGCCACACTCAGCGCGGTCAGCAAGTCATACTTCAGCGCGCCCGCCTTGGGGCCCACACGCTTGATCTGTTCCAAAGGTCATCCGCCTGTCTATACTGCCGCAGCAGTTTTTGCCTCACTCACCGGTCCCGCGATCAAACCTGCATTGGGTCCGATTCTGCCGATGGTGATATCTGAGGTGAGTTCCCGTATTTTGTCAACGCTTTCGAATTTACGGGAAATTCGGGATGATCTTCCAAAACTCAAGAAAACAAGGGTAGAATGGTGATAGGTGACACAACTGCTGTCACCTTATCTTGTGTTTGCTGTCACCCTA
>CAYUSM010000667.1:0-1329 GCA_964447345.1 uncultured Sulfitobacter sp.
CGATGGCCCATTCGTTCAGCACGATCTGGTTGGGGCCGATCCCGGCGGCGCACCAGAGCGCATCGGGGGCGAGGCGGTTCAGGGTTTTGATATAGAAATCAAAGGTTTCGCGGTCCACGGGCATGGCGTTCTTCACACCCATGACGAACTGCACATAAAGCTGGCCGGGGATGCGGCCGTCGCGGTTCATCTCGGCGGCTTTGTGGATGTGGCTGAGGTCGAAGGCTTCGATTTCTGGTTTGATATCATAGGCTTGCATCTCTGAGGCGAGCCAGTCGACCAGCTGGGGCGGGTTTTCGTAAACGCGGGTGGGGAAGTTGTTGGAGCCGACCGAGAGGCTTGCCATGTCGGGGCGCAGGGGCAGCATGCCGCCGCGTTCCTCGCCCGCGCCGGAGCGGCCGCCGGTAGAAAATTGTATAATCATATCAGGGCAATGCGTCTTCAACCCTTCCTGAAGCGCTGCGAATTTCTCGGGGTCCGAACTGGGGGTTTCATCCGCATTGCGGACGTGCGCGTGGCAGATGGCGGCCCCGGCCTCGTAGGCTTCATGGGTGCTTTCGATCTGCTCGGAAACAGAGATCGGGACCGCAGGATTGGCGGCTTTGGTGGGGACAGAGCCGGTGATGGCAACGCAGAGGATGCAGGGGGTGGTCATGGCGCATAGTCCTTTGATAACGCGGGGGAAACACAGTTTCGCCCCACGGAGGCAATCCGTTTGGTTAAATTTGCGTGAATTGTCACACAATGTACACCGGGCGTACACCATGCAGGCATACGCGTGTTCTCGGACCTTGCGCCCTAATTGTCAGGTGTTGAGGATCTTTTTGGCGACCATCCAGGCCGCAGGCAGCGCGACCAGCGCGCCCAGCCCCGCAGCAATGACGATCGGCAGAACGTCGACATATCCCATGGAGAGGACCGCGATCACACCGGCGCCCGCAAGGGCGGTGGCGATGATGGAGTACAGCGCAGCGGCAAGGCGGAACATCAGATGGCTCCTTTTTGATGATGTTTGCGCGCAAGGTATCAAGCGGCGAAAGAGGCCGCGTTGATGTGGGTCAAAAGGGTTTGTTAACCGTGTTGCGGCACGGTTGTCGGATGAGCAGATATCGGCGTCTTTATGTGCCGGGGGGTACGTATTTCTTTACCGTCAATTTGGCGCAGCGCGGGTCGGATGTGTTGGTCCGACGGGTCGATGTGTTGCGGGAGGCGGTGCAGGTGACGCGGGCCGCGCGGCCGTTTGCGATTGAGGCATGGGTGGTGATGCCGGATCATTTGCATGCGGTGTGGACATTGCCGCCGGGGGATGCGGATTTTTCGGTGCGGTGG
>CAYUSM010000668.1:0-1325 GCA_964447345.1 uncultured Sulfitobacter sp.
TCACGACATTGCCAAGGAAGCGCTCCTTGGCCCCGTCCTCGTACCAGCAATCCGCCCCTTCGGCCTCAAAGGCCTGCACGATCCGGCTGTTCACCTCTGCGTTGCGCAGCAGGAAATCCGGGTCCGTCGGCAAAACGCCTTTCTTGGTGAAGCACGTCAGCGGCACACCCCAGGCCCGCTGGCGCGACAGCACCCAGTCGGGCCGCGCCTCCATCATGGAATGCAACCGGTTGCGCCCGGACTTCGGCGTCCAGTTCACATTGTCGATCTCTGTCAGCGCGCGCTCCCGGATGGTACGCCCATGCATGTCGAGCCCGTCACCCACCGGCTTGTCGATGGCCGCAAACCACTGCGGCGTGTTGCGGTAGATCACAGGCGCCTTCGAGCGCCAGGAATGCGGATAGGAGTGTTTGATCTTGCCACGCGCCAGCAGCCCGCCAACTTCCACCAGCTTGTCGATCACCGCCTTGTTGGCATCCCCTTCACCGCCTTTGCGGCTGAGGATGTATTTGCCGCCAAAGAACGGCAGATCATCGCGAAACTTCCCGTCGTCCATGACGTTGTAGGTGATGACCTCGCTCAGCATCCCCAGATCACGGTAAAGCTCGTATTCCTCCATCCCGTGGGACGGCGCACAATGCACAAAGCCCGTGCCTTCATCATCGGTCACGAATTCCGCCGCCCGGAAATCCCGGACATCATCCCACTCGCCCTGCGACCCATCTGCCCCGGCCAGCGGATGCAGCAAACGCACCTTCGACAATTCATCCGCGGTCACATCCCGCAGCCGCGTCCACTGCCCCTCTTCCAGCCGCGCGCGCCCAAAGACATCCGCTGCCAGATTGTCCGCCAGCAGATAGCGGTCCCCCACCTTTGCCCAGCATTCCTCCGGCGTCCCGGTGATCTCGTAAAGCCCGTAAGAGATGTTCTCGCCGTACACCACCGCCTTGTTCGACGGCATGGTCCAGGGTGTCGTGGTCCAGATGACCACATAGGCACCAGCCAAATCGCCAAGCGCGGACAGCTTGCCGCCCTCTGATGCCACCGCATCAGTGTCCTCCGCGACCCGGAACTTCACCCAAACGGTAAAGCTCTCCTTGTCGTGGTACTCCACCTCCGCTTCTGCCAAGGCCGTCTGCTCAATGGGCGACCACATCACGGGCTTGGAGCCCTGGTACAAAGTCCCGTTCATCAGGAACTTCATGAACTCCTCGGCAATCACCCGCTCCGCGTGAAAATCCATCGTCAGATACGGATCGGCCCAATTCCCGGTGATCCCCAACCGCTTGAATTCGCCCCGCTGCACGTCGATCCAGCCTTCGGCG
>CAYUSM010000669.1:0-1314 GCA_964447345.1 uncultured Sulfitobacter sp.
GCGAAGGAACCCGAGGCCTGATCCGCCTCGCGGAGGGGCCGCCTTCGGGCGGCCCTGTCCCGTTGCCGGGACAGCTTCGCGGGGGATCGAGAGCCGGGCCAGTGGCCCGGCTCGAGGCATGATGGACCGGGACCGCAAGCGGTCCCGGTGGAAGGACGAGTTGGTCCGTGACAGAGCGGTCCGACGGCCTCAAGGGGTCCATCCGGAATAACCCTCCGGCTCCGCCTTCCGGGTTTTTCCGGCAGAGATTTGGTGGCCAAATCTGGCCCACCTTGACCCCGTTGGACCGCCCCGTCTGAGAGGATTTGCGCCGCCCCTTCGCTTCGGTCCAAACACGAGGTGTGTTCGGACCGAACCTCTGGCGCAGGCACGGGGAAGGCCGGACGGAAGTTCTGGCAGGGGGGTGCGGTGAAGCGGACTTCGGTGGCGTGACATTTGGCTTTTCAACAACTGCCTCGCTCCTGGGGTGCTCGGCGAAAAGCGGCTCAGATACAGAAATACGTCTAGTTCGCAATAATGCTGTATTGACACAGAGCATTGGCTTTGTAAAGGTGGGGGAGTCGCTGCCGAAGGTGGCAGGAAATAGGGGGGCTTTCTTCGCGTGTCCCAATCGAAACGATTAACGGCCAACCAGAAGATGGAGATCGTGCGCGAGGCCGCGGAAGGTATCTCGACGGCGGACCTCTCCGAGCGGTTTGGGGTCTCTCAGAGAGCCATCCAATACACGCTCAAGGCGGATGCCGAGCGGCAGAAAGACAGTGCTGTTACGACTGCGGCGGTGACCGTGAAGCTGACGCCAGAGGAGCTCGAGGCGCTGGATGCCGTATTCTCGGCGGCAGGAATCGAGACCCGTACCGAGGGGTTGAGACGGTTGATCCAGGCCGCCGGCGGAACCTTCGTTCCGGACATTCAACTGGCCGCTCAGATGGAACGTTTTCGGGTGTCGCTGCACGAAGTCGGAAATGGCGTTGTGCAGCTCTCCAAACGTATGGCGGAGGCCAGCCGCACAGGGCAGGGGGCGGCGGATTTCTCCGATCTTCAGCTGGCGCAGTTGCGGGGTTTGGCCCGCTTCATCCTGGACAGTGCCGATGAAATCGACCTGCTCGTGCGCCGCCGTCGCGACGCGATGCAGCTCGAAGCAACTGCCGCCTTGAGGGAGTTTGCCCATGCGGCTGAATGATGCTGTCCATGACGTGACCGGCGAGGTCTTTCGGGACGGCTGGAGCCGGATCCGAGGCTCAATGCAGGGGCTGCATGTTGCCAAGCAACGGCAGCTGATCCGCGCTGCGGTGGGGCACCGTGCGGCCGTTTTCA
>CAYUSM010000670.1:0-1306 GCA_964447345.1 uncultured Sulfitobacter sp.
GTCTATCGCATCTTCAAACGCGTGGAACGCAGCCTGTTTCTCAACGCCGACCACATCGTGTCCCTGACCAAGGCTGGCATCCGCGAATATGAAGCTTTCGACTACATGACGGGCATGCCGCCCAAATCGACCGTGATCCCCACATGCACCAATCTCGATGTCTTTCAGCCGCAAGAGATACCCCGTGAGGGCTTTACGCTGGGGTATGTAGGCTCCGTGGGCAGCTGGTATCTTTTTGACGAGGTTGCGCAAGCCATCGCGCGCGCCTTCACACTGCGCCCGGACGCGCGGTTTCTGGTGATCACGCAAGGCAATCACGATCTGGTCCGGGAGTCTTTGCAGAGAGCAGGTGCAGACCTTGACCGCGTCGAGGTGCGCAGCGCGGATTTTGCGCAAGTGGCCCATCAGATCGCCCGCATGGATGCCGGGATCTTCTTCATCCGCCCTGCATGGTCCAAGCGGGCCTCCTGCCCTACCCGCATGGGAGAGTTTCTGGCTTGCGGAAAACCTTGTCTCGCCAATGGCGGTGTTGGCGATGTGGCCGCTGATCTCGAAGAAACCGGCACCGGGATCGCGCTGCCGCCTATTGGCACCGAAGGTGTCGATTTTTCCACGCTTGATACAGCACTTGAGCGTCTGTTCGAGATGGCCGCCGATCCAGAGATGCCCACCAAGTGCCGGGCCGCAGCGGAAGAGCGCTTCTCGCTTGCTACCGGGGTGGCCGCCTATTCGGGCATCTACCAGCGACTCGCTGCCCCCAAGACATGACCCGCGTTCTCTTTCTGACGCGCTACCCCGTGGAGGGCGCGTCCAGCCGCTACAGGGTATTTCAGTATCTCGAGCATCTCGAGGCACTTGGTGTGTCAGCAGAGGTTCAGAGCTTCATGGACACGCCCATGTATCACCTCTCCCTCGCGCCAGGGCGCACGGGAGCAAAGATCTGGGCGACACTCAGAGCAACGCTGAGGCGCTTCTGGACGCTTCGGAAATGGAAGCAATACGACGCGCTTTATCTGCAGCGTGAGCTGTTTCCCTTTGGCCCGCCGCTCATCGAGACTGCGCTCAAGAAACGCGGGGCCGTTTTGTTCTTCGACTATGACGATGCGCTCTTCATCAAGAAAGCGTCGCGGTACAACCGCCTGGCTACCGCACTCCGGTCCAGCGACAAAACCCGCGACCTCTTCCGCCTCGTGCAGTGCGTGGTGGCCGGCAACAACTGGTTGCGCGATGCGGCGCTCTCCGATGGCGCCGCGCGGGCTGTGACCCTCGAGGTCGCCGAAGACACCGCGCGTATCCCCATGCATGC
>CAYUSM010000671.1:0-1302 GCA_964447345.1 uncultured Sulfitobacter sp.
CCCATCTGTTAAGGGTTGGATAGCGAAAGGAACGGCCCATGAAATGTCCCGTTGACGGAAGCACGCTTGTCATAGCCGAGCGCAGCGGTGTTGAGATTGACTATTGCCCGGCGTGTCGCGGTGTCTGGCTGGACCGCGGGGAGCTGGACAAGATCATTGATCGGTCGGCGCAGGCGATGGCGGAGGTCCAGCCGTCACCTCCTCCACAGGAGTATCATCGTGGCGGCTACAAGAAGAAAAAGCGGGGCGGATTCCTGGAGGATCTGTTTGACTTTTGAGCTGGGTCAGGCGGCCGGCAGAACATCGCATTTGCGGAAGGCCGCGACCGGTTCGGCAGCACCGGCCAGGGGAATGGTGACGTTCTGATTGCCGAGTGTTGCCGTGACCCGGTCATTGAATTGCAGGCCATTGAGGACGTTGCCAAAGCCGCTGTCGACCACAGTAAGGGTGCGGCCCCCGTTGCTGAGCTGGTGTTGAGCGGTGGAGATGCCGATGGGGGTGCGCCCCTGAAACTGCATTGAGAAGATGGGTGCGGGGGCAAATCCGCCCAGTCTGGTCAGGGAGATGGAATAGAGCGGGACCGTCGGATCGTAGGTCAGTTCGACAGACACCTCGGGTGTTTCATGGGTCAGAAGGCAAGGTGTGCCGGGGGTGAACTCCCAAGCTTGAACGGGCAGCGCGCTCACCAGAAGCAGGAGGTAGGGTGCGCATTTGTTGCGCAGCTGACGGACATGGCGGTGGAGTGGTGCGCAATGAATGCACACCCTGCGGTGAGGGCCAGCCCATGAGGTCACCGCCCTCGTTTCCCGCGCCGTTTCACGCCGCCGCGCATGCCCCCGCGCCCCATAGTGCTGCGGCCGGAGGATTTCTGAGCATCATCCACGGCTTTCTCGACGGCGTATTGGCGGGCCATGGGGTCATCCGCAATGGCAAGGTCCACGGCTTCCAACCGTTTGACTTCGTCGCGCAGCCGGGCGGCTTCTTCGAATTCGAGGTTCTCGGCGGCCTTGCGCATGTCGGCGCGCAACCCGTCCAGCACGGCTTGCATGTTCGATCCGGCGCGGGCGGTGTCGATCTGTGTCGTCACGCGGTTCATGTCCACGTCGCCTTTGTAGAGACCGGCAAGGATGTCTTCGACGTTTTTCTTCACGGTCTCCGGCGTGATCCCGTGTTCTTCATTGTAGGCGATTTGCTTGGCACGGCGGCGGTCGGTTTCGGCCAGCGCGCGCTCCATGGAGCCGGTGATGCGGTCGGCGTACATGATCACGCGGCCTTCGGCGTTGCGCGCGGCGCGGCCGATGG
>CAYUSM010000672.1:0-1301 GCA_964447345.1 uncultured Sulfitobacter sp.
TGTTTACAACAGGGTCATCAACGTACCCGGAAAGGCTGTCCGAAAACAGCGAGAATCCGGCATTATTGAACGCCGATATGGCATGGAAGAGTGCCTGCCAGAAGCCGTGTGTCCAGCCGAATTCGGGTACGAACACGAACATCAGAAGACCGGTTGCGATGGCTTCGGCAACAAAGGCCACCAATATCACCACGCGTACAAGCAAGAGCAGATCGCTTACGCCGGTCTGGCCAAGCTCGTCGCGCAGCACAAGCCGTTGGGGCATTCCGATGGTCAGCCCAAGCATCGTCAATAGAAGGGCTGCGAAAGTCATCAGGCCCAGTCCGCCGATCTGAATCAGCAGAGCGATGATAACCTGTCCGACCAGCGTATAGTCCGAACCTGTTTCCACCACGATCAACCCGGTGACCGTGACGGCAGAGGCTGCGGTGAAAACCGCATCGCTGAATGTGATGTCGCCGGTATTGCTGAAAGGCAACCGCAGCGCCACCGCTCCGACGATGATGAACACAGCATAAATCGTTGCGAGGACTGCGGGTGGGCTGAAGCGCTTTCGGCGGATTGATAAGTGCAGGCCCGACATCGGAGCGCCTAAAGTTCACGCGCGAATTCGCGAAGGTCCTGCCGCCCGCCAAGCAAAAGCAACAGATCATCTTTTTCAAGAGCGCAACTTGAGCCGTCGTGTCCGATAAAATCTGTACCGCGCAAAACGCCGATGCAGCGCAGATCGTGGTCCTGACGATAGCTCAGTTCGGACAAGGATCTCCCTTCCAGGCTTTCGGGGACTCGAAAGTTCACGACATGTTGTCCGTTTCCTAGGCTCACATAGTCCCGCACAAGGGGGTTGTTCAGAACCTGCGCGATGTGCTGTCCCACCTCGCGCTCTGGATGAACCACACGATCAACGCCCAGCTTCGAAAGAATACGGTGGTGACTCTTCGAAGTCGCTTTGGCCCAGATCGTCTCAATGCCGAGTGTCTTGAGGTTGATCGTCGCCAGAACGCTGGCTTCGATGTTTGTGCCTATAGCAACGACGCCGACGTCGACGGTGTCAACGCCAGCTTCCTTGAGCGCACCGTCGTCCCGTGCGTCCAGAACAATAGCCTGAGACAAATCTTCGGCATGAGCACCGACCAGGCGTTCATTGATATCGATTCCGATAACCTCGTTTCCGAAGCGCTGAAGATCGCGGGCAAGTGTCGCGCCAAACGTTCCTAGACCGATTACTGCAAATACCCGTGGTTTACTTGCCATGCGACACCTCGAAAACTCATCGACCTTCGCAGAGGTAAGCCGATGTA
>CAYUSM010000673.1:0-1296 GCA_964447345.1 uncultured Sulfitobacter sp.
GCTGCCTGCCCATCGAAGTGATGGCCGAACGCGGCCGCGAAACCCTGCGCCACGGCCCGATGAAACCCGTGGGGCTGACCAATCCGCACCAGCCCGAGGTCAAGGCCCATGCCGTGGTGCAATTGCGCCGCGACAACAAACTGGGCACGCTTTACAATATCGTCGGCTTCCAGACCAAGATGAAGTACGGCGCGCAAACGAATGTTTTCAAACGCATTCCGGGGCTCGAAAATGCACGCTTCGCCCGCTTGGGCGGCATCCACCGCAACACCTTCATCAACTCGCCGACACTGCTCGACGACCAGATGCGCCTGCGCAGCCGCGACAATATCCGCTTTGCGGGTCAGATCACCGGGGTCGAAGGCTACGTCGAAAGTGCCGCCATGGGCCTGCTGGCGGGCCGCATGGCCGTAGCCGAGATGCGCGGTGCCTCCCTCTCGACGCCGCCCAACACCACGGCGATGGGCGCGCTCATCACGCATATCACCGGCGGTGCGGATGCAAAGACCTTCCAGCCGATGAACGTCAACTTCGGCCTCTTCCCCCCGGTGGAGGGCCTCAAAGGCGGCCGTCGCGGCCGCAAGGACCGCTACAAGGCCTACACCGACCGGGCCAAGGCCGACTGGCGCGCCTGGCTGGACAGGGATGCAGTGCCTGCCTAAGCTTGGCCCATGACGGACAGTTTCCTAGACAAGGTCTACGCCGCGCGGGGCGAAGACGAGACCCGCCAGATTTACGATGATTGGGCCGCCAGCTACGAGGCCGAGGTCGCCAAGAACGGCTATGTCACGCCCGGACGCTGTGCCGAAGCGCTGGCCAAATTCACCGAAGATATGGATGCCCCACTCCTGGATTTTGGATGTGGCACAGGGCTTTCCGGGCTTGCCCTAAAGCTGGCGGGATTCAAAACAATTGATGGTGTCGACCTGTCCGCCGAAATGCTGGCGCAGGCAGCCGATAAAGGCATTTACCGCAACACCACGCAGGTCAGCGGCAGCGATGAAATGGAACAAGGTGCCTACAAGTCTATCGCAGCCATTGGCGTCATCGGCTCTGGCGCGGCCCCCATTTCGGTGCTCGATGTACTGATGAAGGCCTTGCCCAAGAATGGCAGACTGGTGTTCTCATTCAACGATCACACATTGGAAGACCCCATTCACGAGGCCCGGGTCAGCGAATGGACAGACTGCGGTGCCGCGCGGCTGCTCTTTCGCGAAAGAGGGGATCACCTGCCCGGCCTTGGCATGAAGTCCAACGTCTATATCCTTGAAAAGGCCTGATGTTCCGCACCCGTTT
>CAYUSM010000674.1:0-1294 GCA_964447345.1 uncultured Sulfitobacter sp.
GTGCTGGAAGGCATGATGCCGGGGTTTCGGGAGCGGATTTCGACGGAGCTGGTGTTCACGCCGGAGACGTTCAGGGAGCGGTATCTGTCGCCGCATGGCGCGGGGTTCTCGATTGAACCACGAATTTTGCAGTCAGCCTGGTTTCGGCCGCATAACGTGAGTGAAGAGGCGCGGGGGCTCTACCTGGTGGGAGCGGGCACACATCCGGGGGCGGGATTGCCCGGCGTGGTGTCGTCGGCCGAGGTGCTGGGCAAACTGGTTCCGGATGCGCCGATCGTCTCGGGCGCGCCGGTGCAGGAAGACCCCCACGGGATGGCTGCGGAATGATCGCGGCGGCGGATATGGCGCATTGCCGGGCGGTCATTCGCACCGGGTCGCTGTCGTTTCATACCGCCTCAAAACTGCTGCCTGCATCCGTTCGCGATCCGGCGCTGGCGCTTTATGCCTTTTGCCGGTTGGCGGATGATGAGGTTGATGAAGGGGATCAGAAGGCGCGCGCGGTGCTGAGCCTGCGCGACCGGCTGGATGAGGCCTATGCCGGGCGGCCCCGGAATGCGCCGGAAGACCGCGCCTTTGCCGCGATCATCGAAGAGTTTGAGATGCCCCGGGCCTTGCCGGAAGCTCTGTTGGAAGGTCTGGCCTGGGATGCGTCGGAGCGGCGCTATGAGACCCTGTCGGGGGTCATAGACTATTCCGCGCGGGTGGCGTCAGCGGTTGGCGCGATGATGTGTGTGCTGATGCGGGTGCGCGATGCGGATGCGCTGGCGCGGGCCTGTGATCTGGGTGTGGCGATGCAGTTGACGAATATCGCGCGGGATGTGGGTGAAGACGCGCGGGCCGGGCGGCTTTATCTGCCGCTGGAGTGGATCGCGGATGCGGGGATGACGCCGGAGGTGTTTCTGGCGCAACCGGATGCTTTGCCGCAGTCCCGGCGCATGGTGCAGCGGCTTCTGGCCGAAGCACGCAGGCTCTATATCCGGTCTGAAGCAGGCATCTCGGCGTTGCCATTGCAGGCGCGGGCGGGGATTTTTGCGGCGCGCTTTGTCTATGCGGGCATCGGCCAGCAGATCAGGCGCAACGGGTATGACAGCATCACCCGGCGCGCGCATACGTCCAAGGCGCAGAAACTGGGTTGGGTGGCGCAGGCGGGTCTGCGTGCGGCAGGAACTGTGGTGATGCCGCAATCGCCGGTGATTTACGCCGCACCTCTGCCGGAGGTCGCTTTCCTTGTGGATGCTGCCAAGTCCGGGCTAACTGGTGCCACGCAGGGCCGCACGGCGGCGCTGCTCGACGT
>CAYUSM010000675.1:0-1293 GCA_964447345.1 uncultured Sulfitobacter sp.
GAGGGCGTCCTGGCCTTTGTCGAGAAGCGGAGTGCGACCTTCGAAGGGCGCTGAACTGACGTATCGCCAGCAATTGGATCGGGCGAAAAATTGCCCCATCCACCACTTTGGGCCTATTTAGGTCCAAGTTGATAAGAATGCGCTGCATTTAAAGCCCGTTTCGGCGTATTTGGGCACCAAAAACCCCCACTTTGCCATATTCCGCACTGATTCTGCATCCATTGCTGACCGCCATGCCCCAGCACTCGAAATGTGCTGCGTTGGGGCGGGAATGCTGTCGAAAGGAATTATGAATGGCTGTACTTACTTTTTCGCTGTCCGGTGACGTCGTAGTCACCGTCTCCATCACCGAGATGCTGGACAACGCGCTGAAATTCGACCTCGCGGTCACCAGCGAAACCGGCTCCATCGGTGATCTGAATGGATTGTTTTTTGATGTCGCGGACGAAAGTCTGTTGGATGGGATGTCTGTGGCGGGCGATGATGTGACCGGCATGATCTTCAAAGCCAACGACGTGACCAAGGTCGACAACTACAACAATATTCGGGGCGAACTGCTCAAAGATCTGGGCAAGTTTGACGGTGGCGTCCAGTTCGGCTCGCAGGGGATCGCAGAGGATGACATCCGCGAAACCAGCTTCATCCTGTCCCACGACAGCAGCGACCTGACTGTTGATCTGTTTCTCGGCATGGACTTCGCTGCGCGGTTGACGTCCGTTGGACCGGAGGGCGGCCCGCGTGACGGTTCTTCAAAGATTGGTGGCGCCGCGCCGACTGAACCGGATGACAGTGGGCCGGTTAACATCGCAAATGATGACTCCATGACTGTCAGCAACACCAATGGGTTTGACCCTGCCGGGTTCGGGGATTTTCTCGACGGCTTTTCGCTCTCACTGCTTGAAAATGATACAACTGACGAAGCCCAGTACATCGGCCCCGTGACCAGTGTCCAGGGACAGACCTTCACCGATGGAATGATTGTGGCGGGCTCAAATGGCGGGCTTCTGCTGATCAAGACGGACGGCAGCGTGGATTTTTCGGCAAATGGCGAATTTGACGACCTGACCGAAAGCACAACGGACACGACGCAGTTTGTCTACACGATCGAAGGTGGCGATGACGCGATCCTGACGGTTACCGTCTTTGGCGGTGACGACGGCGGTGGCGGTCCCCTGGACAATCCTTTCGCGACGCCCGGACCGACCTCTGACGGCTTCGAAGTCGCCTAGAACCAGTAGCTCAAAGCGTCCGCTCCACCAGCAACACGTCCTCCGCTGATAGCGCAGGACCGGC
>CAYUSM010000676.1:0-1291 GCA_964447345.1 uncultured Sulfitobacter sp.
GGCACCAGCGTGGAGCGCTGGATGTCCTTGCGCATCCGCACCTTCATCTTGAAGCCGTCCGGCTTGATCGACATGGATTCCTTGATCTTCAGCTCATAGTTGGTGTGATCGATCAATTCGAACCGCTGCAGGATCATGCCCATCACCAGCACTGCCTCCTGCATGGCAAACTGCCGTCCGATACAGGCGCGCTGGCCATTGCCGAAGGGTTTGTAGGCATCCACAGGCCGCGCCGCGACCGCTTCTTTGGAGAAGTTGTCGGGATCGAATGCTTCGGCGTTCTCCCCCCAGACGTCCTTGTCCCGGTGCAGCATCAGCGTCAGCACGGTGGTGAAGGTGCCGGCCTTGAGCTTGTATTTCCCGCCGATCACCTCGTCCTTGTAAGGATAGACCGAGAAGGCAGGCGCCGTGGGATAAAGCCGCAGCGCCTCCAGCAGGATCTGGCTGACGTATTGCAGCTGATTGACCTGCTTGAGGCTCGGCACGACCGAGATATCGCGCCCCAGCACCCGGTCCACTTCCTCGTAGGCCTTGGCCAGCACATCCGGGTGGTTGAGCAGGTAGTAGAGCGTGAAGGACATCAGGCCCGAGGTCGTCTCGTGCCCGGCGATCAGGAAGGTGTTGATCTGGTAGCGGATGTTTTCATCCGACAGCTTCTCGCCCGTCTCCTTGTCCACACCTTCCAGCATGTAGTTCAGCAGGTCGTTCTCGCCCGATCCGCCGGTCTTGCGGCGCTCGGCGATGATGTCATCGACCAGCTTGTTCATGTATTTGACGTCTTTTTCCATCTGGTCGATGCGCCGCTTCAGCAGCGTCTGCTCAAACGGCAGACCGCGCTGCATCATGCAGGTCTCAAGCGTGTTGGTCAGCGCGTTGATGAAGGGGTGATAATCCTCGCGGTAGAAGGAATTGAAGCGGTAGTTGAACCCGCAGATACCGATGGTGTCGAGCGCGACCGCGGTCATGTCATGCACCACATCGATCTCATCATCGGCGTTCATGCGTTCCCACTTGAGGCAGAGCTGGCTCGCCACGTCCTGCATCATCGGCATGTAGTTTGACATCGCCTGACGGCTGAAGGTGGGCAGCAGGATGTTGTGTGCCTTGCCCCAGTTGGGCTCTTGCGTATCCCCGGTAAACAGCCCGTCACCGCCAATGGCCCGCACGCGCCGCAGGCTGCCGCGCACCGCCTTGTCAAAGCGGCTTTCATCGCAGAGTTCTTCGACAAGCTTGTGTCCCGAGACGATGACCATGGGTTTGCCCATCATGTCCATGCGGATGATCGGGCCCA
>CAYUSM010000677.1:0-1276 GCA_964447345.1 uncultured Sulfitobacter sp.
GGCGCTGTGGTGGGTGGTGCCAAGGTCTCAACCAAGATCGCGCTGCTGGAAAACCTCGTGAACCGCCTCGATACGCTGATCATCGGTGGTGGCATGGCCAACACTTTCCTAGGGGCACTTGGGGCAGAGATGGGCGCATCGCTTTCAGAGCCTGACTTCTTTGACACAGCCAGGGACATCCTTGCGCAAGCCGAAAAGGCAGGTTGCCGGGTCATCTTGCCCGAAGACGGCCTTGTTGCGCAGGAGTTCGCAGCCGGGGCGGCACATCAGGTCAAACGTCTTGGCCCTAAAGCGAAGTTGGCCACAGAAGACATGGTGCTGGATGCAGGGCCAGAAAGCATCAAGGCGCTACGGGCCGCTTTCGAAGGGTTGAAGACGTTGATCTGGAACGGTCCGATGGGCGCATTTGAAATCACCCCGTTTGACACTGCCACCGTTGCGGCAGCCAAATTCGCGGCGCAACGCACCAAAGACGGCGCATTGATTTCCGTTGCCGGAGGCGGTGATACGGTGGCTGCCTTGAACAAAGCCGGTGTGGCCGAAGACTTTACTTATATTTCGACCGCCGGGGGGGCATTTCTGGAATGGATGGAGGGCAAAACACTGCCTGGCGTGGCGGCGCTTGAAGGGCGCCTTGCCTAAGCCGCGCAATTGTTGCCCAAACATCAGGAATCTTTGAAAAAATTGTGTGATCGCCGATCAAAAGGTTTCACAGGTCGATTCGTCTGTGTCATAGTCCCGTTACGTCCATCAAGAGACGATCCGAGGCAGACCAGATGACCCGTTCCAACCGCCCCGCCTTTGGCACGTTGCTGTTTTTCGCAATTGCTTTTGCGCTGAGCCTTTATTTCACCTTTGCCGCCGTGCAGGGGGATTTCGGCCTGTTCCGCCGGGCAGAGATTGTCGCGGAAAGCCAGGAGTTGCGCAGTCAGCTCGCACATGTCCGGGCCGAGGTTGCCCGGATGGAGAACCTCACCAAACGGATGTCTGACGACTACCTTGATCTTGATCTGCTGGACGAACAGGCCCGCCGCGTTCTGGGCATGGTTCGCACAGACGAGATGGTAATTCGCTGAGCGCACCGTTCGGCGAATGTGACTCAGATCAATTTTTCTTTTTCCGCGCCGCGCTACATCGCTGAAAACCCGGTTGGTTATTGCCTCTACCCAAGGTCAATCGAATCCGGTAAGAGATAGTTTAACGCTAAACTATTTTAGCAATGCGACGCACGGACGGAGGATACGCCCCATGGCGGCAAAGAAAACCACCAAGAAAC
>CAYUSM010000678.1:0-1273 GCA_964447345.1 uncultured Sulfitobacter sp.
AGCCTGCGCCTCTTCTCCACCTGGGAGATCACCAAATACCTCATCCCCGTGGCGCCTGCGCATTTCCGCCGTGTGCTGAAATCCAACCCCGACCTGCCCCAGGGCAAGACCGAGACCGAAGGCGGGGCCAAGTGGTTCACGCTCGATGAAGTCCTCCGCTTGCGCGCGCATTTCGGGCAGGAGGGATCAAAGGCCAAGGAATACCGCCCCTACCGCCCCGCAGGACAGCCCGCCAAGATCGTCGCTGTTGCCAACTTCAAGGGCGGCGTGGGCAAGACCTCGACCGCCGCCCATCTGGCGATGTCCGCCGCCCTCGACGGCTACAAGGTGCTGGTCATCGACCTCGACAGCCAGGGCTCCATGACCTCGATCTTCGGGGGCCGGGTGGAGGATGAATGGCAGACCGTTTTCCCCCTGCTTGCCCGCCACTATGCGCAGGCCGCACAGGAGGAAAACCACGCCCGCGTGTCGCGCGGTGAGGCACCGATCGAGATCGACGACACGCTGGCCGAAGCGCTCAAGGTCACGGCGCCTGACCTCATCCAGAACACCCACTGGCCCAACATCGATCTGATCGGCGCGCAGCTGAACCTCTATTGGGCAGAGTTCCAGATCCCCGTCTGGCGCATGGCCGCGCGGCGCTGGAAGCTCTGGGATGCGCTCACCGACCGGCTGGAGGCGGACGGGGTGCTTGACGCCTATGACGTGGTCTTCGTCGATACCCCCCCTGCCCTTGGCTATCTGACGATCAACGGTCTGTCCGCTGCGGACATCCTGCTCGTGCCCCTGGGGGCCTCCTTTCTGGAGTTTGATTCAACCGGCCGCTTCTTTGACATGCTGCACGCCACCTTCGGCTCCATCGAGGAAAGCGAGAACATGGCGGCCCGCGCCCTGGGCCGCGAGGGCATGGCCTTTGAATGGGATGCGGTGCGCGCGGTCATCACCCGCTATGACGGCGCGCAACAGGCCGAAATGGCCGCCCTCATGCAGGCCTACCTCGGTCCCACCCTCTCGCCCCACCGGCAGGACTTCACCGCGCTGATCGGGCAGGCAGGTGAGAGCGTGAACGGTATCTACGAGGCTGACTATCGCGATTTCAACCGCGAGACCTATGCCCGGGGCCGCCAGACATTCGATGCCACCTATGCCGCCTTCAAACGCCTGCTGATCGGCTCCTGGCGGCGTGATGAGACAGCCGCGCATTGATGCAGCGCACGCAAGGGTGACGAAAGCTTCATTTGCGTGCATAAAATCGGGCGCACCCAAGGAGACC
>CAYUSM010000679.1:0-1254 GCA_964447345.1 uncultured Sulfitobacter sp.
TATACTAAACTTCTGACGCGCGGCTGCAAGGGAGGAAGCGTCACGCAGATGTTGTGGGCCGCACCTGTGGCTTTTTGACTTTCGCCTCACGGATGGCCAGCAACAGCGCGCCCGCAATGATGATGCCCGCGCCCAGCAATGTGATCCAATCCGGGATCACCTGATAGAAAACCACGTCATAAAGTGCTGCAAAGATCAGGGTGCCATAGCTGAAGGGCGCCACAAAGCTCGCATCGGCCCGCGCCATCCCGTTGACAAAGAACGCCTGCGCCGTCGCCATACACAGCCCCAGTGCCACCAGTACACCCCATTGCGCGGGCGTTGGCATCTGCCAGATGGCCACCGCGGCAAGGCTCGCAATCACCAGACCCAGCGCATTGTTGATCAGCAAAATCTGAAACGGGTTCTCGCGGCCTGCCAGTTTCTTGATAAAGATCAGCTCCATCCCCATCACCAACGCCGCCCCCAGCGCCAGCAGGGCCGCCATCTGAAAACTCTCCGGCGTCGGCCGCAGCAGAATGAGCGCGCCTGCAAGCGAAATCACCGCCGCACTCCAGCGCACACGCCCCACGTGCTCTCCCAAAAGCGGGATGGCCAGCATCATCGCAAAGACCGGGTTGAGGAACGTGATCGCGGTGGCATCGGCCAGCGGAATAAAGGCGACAGAGGCAAACATCAGCGTCACCCCCGCCCAGCCAAAAGTCGTGCGCGCCAGATGCAACCGCCAATGCGGCGCTGTCAGCCGGGGCCGCAGCAGGGCCGCCGCCATCGCAATCCCCGCAAAAGCAAAGACAAACCGCCCCTGGCTGATCTGCAAAGGATGCAGCGGCGGCCCCAGGCTGTCACTGCCCAAAGCCTTGGCCATCAGCGTCGTGCCTGCAATGAACGCGGTTGCCCCGGCAATCAGCAGGGCGGCTGTGGCATTGCTCTGGGTCTTGGTCTGATACATGGTCCTGCTCATGCGCCCAAAGCCCGGCTCCCACAAGTACGAAAATTCAGGGGTAGGCAAAGCCGTGCGATCCCCTTATGACGACATCCATGATCACGATGACACAGACACTGTCCCGACGACGCCAAGGCTAATCCCTTCGCGTGGCCTGCATGCTGCAGGTCTGATCCCGGTGCGCTGCACCTTTCCCAAACACCTTGACCACACTCGCCGCTCATGGCCTCTTGGCCCTCTGTCGCGGCCCTCTCATAAGGATGATCCAGATGATCTCTTCCGTTCTGCCGACCTATTCCCGTGCGCCCCTG
>CAYUSM010000680.1:0-1253 GCA_964447345.1 uncultured Sulfitobacter sp.
CGTTGCGGTCGTCATCATATATTCGACAGTTATCTGGTGGATCCCGAAAAGAGGCCGACTACGGTTAAGTCGGGCTAAGTCTCTTGCGTATAGGCAATCTTATTGGGTGAACATTTTTCCCGGCGAGGTCAGTCTTCTTGGCCATGCAAAGGGGCAACTTATCAGCGGAGCGCACGAAGGCATCTTTTGATCTTTCTAAGATCAGATCCCCATCTGTCTCTTGATCGCCAGTATTTGATCTTGAAACAGATAGCCGCGCACTAAAGTATCGCTCTTTGCAGGCCACCACTCTGCGCTGCCTGGCCAGTTGCGCCAAACGCTATTCCTTCGATCTACGACGTGCGAGGTGCATGCCCTTTCACCAAGCGAACTGCCAACTTTGCCATTGGCAACATAGTACCATGTAAGTTGATGGCACATCCGCCCATAGGCATCTACCGACCAAACACCTGCAGCGAAACCTCCTGGGTTCTTGCGACACCACGCGCGCGCTTGCCCGTTGGGGCCATAGTAAATTCCACCATAACAGTCTTGGTCCCAAACCTCAGTATGTCCGACATACGTTCTGGTGAGGTCATAGGTAGATGGGGTGGATGCACCTGAAGGAAGCTCATCTGCAAAGACTGGCAGTGCCAATACGCTACAAACAAGTGATACTATCCAGATAGCTGCAGAATTCATTTGCCAATCCTAAAAACGGCCAAGCAGACGCTCGGGTTGACAGTAGAATGACCCAAGGCTCGCGAGCTTGTAAAGCTAATGAATTGCCGTTGCACTACGATAGTTTCCTTGTGCCCTCAGAACCAATGGCGGTATCGATGTCATTGAAGAACTCAGTGAGCTCGGGCGCAGGAGTGGCAAAGGACTGCCGTGGCTTCATCGTTCCCGGCTCTAGTGCCGCATAGTTGCGCCAATCATCGGTTTGTACACTGCTCCAAAGCTCATCCAACTGCGATTTCATCTCCTTTGCGGTATCTATGTTGTCTGTGTTTAGGGGGTTGGGTCAGATATTTGCAACATTGATAGACTGCCTACCACTACTGGGTCCGCTGATGCCCCGCCCTTAGCAGTTCGTCACTGCCTAAGACGTCAAAGGCTTCTTTGGTCTTCGGCCTAATGCCGTAACGTTGGACATATTCTAGTAGCGCTTCTATCAGCAGCTCTTCTCGGCGGTTCATTGCCCCTTTTCCTCCCATCGAAAAAACGAGTCGGCATAGGAGAGCTTCACAGAAGAACCTTAACAAAGTGTTAAC
>CAYUSM010000681.1:0-1251 GCA_964447345.1 uncultured Sulfitobacter sp.
CGAAGCGAACAATGACAATTTGTAAACATTTTGTTGATGTTTCGATTTTTCGTGTAATGATGCCTTCGGGGAGAATCGCATCATGACGCCAGACAACTCGAAAGCTGTGATCGCATGACACGCCATGTCGTCGTGATCGGCGCAGGCATCGTCGGCGTTTCCACGGGCATCTGGCTGCGCCGGGCAGGCGTTGAGGTGACCATCGTCGACCGCGGCAAACCCGGCACCGGCACGTCACACGGCAATGCAGGTGTGCTTGCCGCCTGCGCCATGGTGCCCGTCACCGCCCCCGGGCTTATGCGCAAGGCCCCCGGCATGCTGCTGGACCGTGACTTCCCGCTCTTCATGCGCTGGCCCTACCTGCCCCGGCTTCTGCCCTGGTTGCGCAAATACATGGCCCACGCCAATGACACCGACACCAGACGCATCGCCAAAGGGTTGATCCCCATCGTTGCCGATTCCGTCGAACAGCACAAAAGCCTCTGTGATGACCTCGGCCTGGGATCATGGGTGAACGACAGCGACTATTGCTTTGCCTACAAGGACCGCAGCCTCTTTGAAGGCGAAGCCTACACCTGGGCATTGCGCCGGGATGCCGGGTTTGTGCCCCAGATCATCGAAGGTCAGGATGTCCACGACTACGAGCCGTCGTTGGGCAAGGACATCACCTGCATGGCGATCCTGAAAAACCACGGCTTCATACGCAGCCCCGGCGGTTATGTTCAGGCGCTGGCGCAGGCCTTTACGGACATGGGCGGGACCCTGCGCGAGGCCGAGGTGAAAGACGTCGTCCTCTCCGGCGACAACGTGACCGCCGTGCAGACCACCCAAGGCAGCATTCCCTGCGATGACGTGGTCCTGGCAACCGGCGTCTGGTCCAAACCGCTGATGAAAAAGCTCGGGCTCAACGTACCGCTAGAAACCGAACGCGGCTATCACATCGTCTTCGAAGATGCGACCGGCGGCCCCGCCCGCCCGATCATGCTGGCGTCGGGTAAATTCGTGGCCACCCCAATGGATCAGGGCGTCCGCTGCGCTGGCATTGTCGAATTTGGCGGGCTTGATGCCGGGCCCTCCAAGGCCCCTTTTGCCCTGCTGCGCCGCCAGGCGGCCAAGGCCTTCCCCAACATGAAAGCCGCACGCGAAATCGAATGGCTGGGGCACCGACCCGCCCCCAGCGACAGCCTGCCTCTGATTGGTCAGGTTGGCCAAAGCCGGGTCTTTACCGCCTTCGGGCATCATCACATCGGG
>CAYUSM010000682.1:0-1240 GCA_964447345.1 uncultured Sulfitobacter sp.
ATCCGTGACACTTTTCAGACATTTTTCCCTTTGTTGGCCGTATTTCGATGGGTATGACTGTTCTTGCCCAACTGGGGGGCACTGTTTTTTGGTCAGGGGGCGGCCACACATTTCGCGCATCGTTTGAGATGCGGGAGACGTGTGTACGCCGCACATTGTGCGACCGTATCACGAAGCGTCCAAGACAGATGTCTGGCGCTTGCTGCTTTATCACAGCTCTCCCCGTTTTGGTGCGTATGTGTGGCGTCCCTGGCCGCG
Organism: uncultured Sulfitobacter sp.; assembly: GCA_964447345.1. GTDB lineage: Bacteria > Pseudomonadota > Alphaproteobacteria > Rhodobacterales > Rhodobacteraceae > Sulfitobacter. The sequence goes on from CAYUSM010000682.1 coordinate 259, forward strand.
AGCTTTGCCTGTGGGGCGAACGTTGAATGGAGTGAGACTTGATGATCCGCACGATGATCCCACACCTGCCTGATCGGGCTGCCGTGCGGCCCGTTTCATTCTGCCAGACACACGCCCTTACCGCACCAAATTCCAAAACGGCCGCGTTGCGCGCCGCGTGCAACAACGCCTAGGAGACCAAACCAATGATCCGTACTCTTGATTTCAATGCATTTGCTGCTGGCACAGTTATTGATGATGAATACCTTGCCTCTGATGGTGTGACCGTCTCTGCGACTGGTCCTGTCAGCCAGGCGATGATCTTTGACAGCAACAATCCGACAGGTGGGGACGAGGACCTTGCCTCTGACACGCTGGATGGTTTGCTGATCATTTCCGAAGACGGGGATGGCGATGATCCGGACGACAATGCGTCGGGCGGCAGCATATTCTTCGACTTTGAGGATATTGTTCGGATCAAGTCGCTGACATTCAAAGACATTGAGGAGACATCGGGCGAAGGCACACGGATGATCTTCTACGATGACGATGGCAATGTGATCGACAACCAGTTTGTCGACCCGACCGGCGACAATGGCGAGCGGACTGTGGGCATCTTTGTTGAAGGTGTTTCGCGCATGGAAGTGCGCTTTGAAGGCTCGGGCGCGATTGACAACCTTGTCTTTGATGACGGGCAGCCGCAAGACGACGGCCCGACAGCCGTTGATGACGAAGCCATCACCGATGAAGACATCGCCATCGTTATTGATATTCGCGGCAACGACACCGACCCGAACAACACCAATGACGAACTGACCATTGGCGGTTTCGACAGTCCCAACGGCACGGTTGTGGACAATGGTGACGGCACCGTGACGTTCACGCCCGATGAGAACTTCAATGGTGACACAAGCTTTACCTACACGGTCACAGACCCTGACGGGAACTCCGATACTGGCGAGGTCTTTGTCGAAGTCCTGCCGGTGAACGATGCGCCTGATGC
>CAYUSM010000683.1:0-1239 GCA_964447345.1 uncultured Sulfitobacter sp.
TGCGCTGGTTCAACGACCATATGGAAGAGGGCGTGAACGTCCGCGATCTGGGCGATGAAATGGGGGGCCTGTCGCTCGCCGGTCCACGTTCCCGGGATGTGCTGAAAGCCGCACTCAGCGATGGCGACGCAGATGCGCTAAAGTTCATGGGGCTCGCTCAGATGGACGTGGGCATGGTCCGCTGCCATGTTGCGCGCCTCTCGGTGGCGGGCGAGTTGGGCTATGAGTTGCACTGCCGCGCAGGCGACATGAAAGCGCTGCGCGACCACCTGCTGGCGGTGGGTGCAGAGCACGGGATGATCGAATACGGCTTCAACGCGCTTTTGTCGCTGCGGCTGGAGAAGAGCTTTGGCATCTGGTCGGCAGAGTTCACACAAGGCTACACCCCGGGCATGACCGGCATGGACCGCTGGATCGACTGGTCCAAGGATTTCACCGGCAAGGCGGCGGCACTGGCGGAACGGGATGGCAACGGGCCTGCGAAGCTGCTGGTGACGCTTGAGGTGGATGCGGATGATGCGGATGCCAGCGGGTTCGAGCCCGTCTGGAAAGGTGATCAGAAGATCGGCTTTGTCACCTCGGGCGGCTACGGCCATACGCTGGGCAAATCACTGGCCATGGCGCTGGTGGACCCGGCTCATGCGGGCGAGGGATCGGAACTGTCGGTCCACGTGGTCGGCAAGGAACGTGCAGCGAAGGTCATCGCGCCGTCCCCCTATGACCCCGATGGCGCGGCCATGCGCGGGTGAGTAAGCTTCGGCTTTTCATCCTGTTGGCACTTGGGTTCGTGGTGCTGGTCTGGTGGACGCTGGCGCGGGAGCATGCGGAGATCGACCGATGCCTCGATGGCGGCGGGCGCTGGGATTATGACGCGGAGGTGTGTGAGGGTTAAGGCGCGCAATAGACGACCCTCCGGGAATTGATGGTGCCAAGAATGGGGGGTGGGGTCGTAGGGTGCGCATTTATTGCGCACCGTCGTTGGTGGCCTTTGTCGAATGGTGCGCAGTGAATGCGCACCCTACGGGGGTATTCCCTAATTGAGTGTTAAGCTGGGTGTAACGGTCTGATAATGCAGGACATGTCCGAGGTGTCCCCGCAGGGACACCGTCACATCGCCGCGTTGAGACGCCCCTCAACCTCGCCTTTAACCTTCGTCGCCGCTGCTTCTTTCACCGGGCCATAGCCGCGGATGTCCATCGGTGCTGCCAGTACCTTGACCTTCTCCGCCTCGCTCAAATC
>CAYUSM010000684.1:0-1234 GCA_964447345.1 uncultured Sulfitobacter sp.
GGCAGACAAAGCCACTTCATCCGGCGTGCCCTCCACCTGCACCAAATAGGTCTTGGGCCGCTTGTACTTGGGATGCGCGATCCGGGCCTGAAGCGCGCCATTGTCCGTCAACACCATCAGCCCCTCGCTGTCCTTGTCAAGCCGCCCGGCAGGGTAAAATCCCGGCTGGTCGATGAAGGCCGAAAGGGTAGGCCGGGTTGATCCTTCGGTCCCCTTGTCCGTGAACTGCGACAGCACACCAAAGGGTTTGTTGAACAGGATGACGCGATTCATTCCGTGGCGGGCGTGAGTGTGGTGACCCCGACGGCGGCCGCACGCGCAAGGTCTTCGTCCAGCGACATCGGAATGTATTCCCCCCGCCGCCAAAGCTGTGCCATATCGTCATAGTGGCGCGACAGGAAATGCCCTGATTGACCCGTAGACGTCACAAAGACTGAAGAATCCGGATCGGCGAAATCATAGACCCCGCGATACCCCGCGCCATGCACATTGTGGAAGGGGTTGGGCATGGTCCCTTTTGTGCGTCCGCGCAGCAACGTGTTGTCCCCGCCGGATGTCGACTGACGGATGTTCACGAAATACCGCAGGACCGGCACTTCGCCCAGCACCTGATGGTCATGGGTGGCCTGATGGGCATCGCCCCAGCGCAGCGACTCAAGGTTGTCGCCCCAGGTTTCGTTGATCCACAAGATCGCATCATCCAGCGCCAGCCGCGCCATCTCGGGGCAGGTCTCTTCCCGGGTCGACTGGATGACGTCGCACCAGACGCCCGCACCGTCCACATCCCGGAACACCCGTTCGATGAAGAGCGGCTGAACATGGTCGAACTCCTCAGCCAGGGGCCCCAGTTCATCCTGAATAAGTCGCGCCTGCAGGGCGCGGAGCCATGCGGCATAGATGAGCGGTTCTGGCAGGTGTTCGTTCATCTCTCCGGACCAGCCCGCCAGCAGGATCAGAGCACGCTGGCGCTGGCGTTCAGGCGTGCCGTCGGGCGCGGCCTCACCGGTGAACCACAACTCCGCCCCGATGAGCGGCAGCAAGGAGCGTGCGGTGAAACTGACCGTATCAAGCTGCGCCTCGATGAAGCTGTCGCGGGTATGCACCTCGCGGGTCTGCATCAGCCGTTGCCAGCGCTGCACGCGCTGGGTGTCTCCCCAGACAAAAGAGACATGGTTGGGAAAAGGACGGTCCACGGTCTTGTTGTTGGTATTGCCCAGAATGCCGCCTGCAGGGG
>CAYUSM010000685.1:0-1229 GCA_964447345.1 uncultured Sulfitobacter sp.
GTGATCGTGGCCAACCGCGCCTCGGACGATCTGTCGGATGTGGCCGACAAGGTCTTTACCCGTGATATCTTTGGCGTGAGCTGACACCGCAAAGGAGTGCCCATGTCCGACCCTGCCCGCACCTTCCTGGCATATCTTTTTGACGTCGCTGTCGCCGCCGCAGATCCGATGCAGGTACTCAAAGCCCATCTGCCGCCCGCCCCCAAAGGCCGGACTGTCGTCGTGGGCGCGGGCAAAGGTGCCGCGCAATTGGCGCAAGCGTTTGAAGCACATTGGGACGGCCCCATAGAAGGCGTCGTCGTCACGCGCTACGGGTACGCAGCACCATGCAAGACAATCAGGGTTTTGGAAGCCGCGCACCCGGTGCCGGACGCTGCCGGGATTGAGGCGGCGCAGGCACTCAAGTCTGCCGTCCAGGGCCTTGGCCCGGATGATCTGGTGATCGGTCTGATCTGCGGCGGAGGCTCCTCCCTGCTGCCTGACCCTCCGGAGGGACTGGACCTCAGCGACCTTCAAGCCCTGAACGAAGCACTGCTGGCTTCAGGTGCTCCGATCTCGGTCATGAACGACATTCGCAAATGCTTCTCCGGCATCAACGGTGGCCGTCTGACCGAACGGGCTGCGCCCGCACCCGTCTGGAACCTTATCGTCTCGGACGTACCGGGCGACGCTCCGGGCGAGGTGGCCTCCGGCCCCACGGTGCCCGGACGCCCCTCCACCCGGTCCGTGCTGGAAAAGATCAGCGCACGCGGCATCACCTTGCCTGACCGGCTGATGCAACACCTGCGGGACAATCCCGCCTCGGAGACCAGCCCCGACGATCCGCGGGTCACCACGCACGTCATCGCCTCTGCCGCGATCTCGTTGGAGGCCGCAGCCGAAGCCGCCCGCGCCAAAGGTGTGAACGCCTGGGTGCTCTCCGACACCATCGAAGGCGAGGCGCGCGACGTCGCACAAGTCCACGCGGCCCTCACAACCCACGCTCAGAAGTCCGGCTTTCCCCACGCTGCACCTCTTGTCCTGCTGTCGGGGGGCGAGACCACCGTCACCCTGCGCTACAAGGGCCGCGGCGGACGCAACAGTGAGTTCCAGCTGGCTTTGGCGCTGGCGCTGGAAGGCACAACAGGCATCACCGCACTGGCCGCTGACACCGACGGCATCGACGGCTCCGAAGACAACGCCGGCGCTTTCGTGGACGGCACCACCGCCGACCGCATGCGCGCCGCCGG
>CAYUSM010000686.1:0-1229 GCA_964447345.1 uncultured Sulfitobacter sp.
GAACCGGAGGTGGTCTTTTGGCCAATGTTGTGGAGCTTTGTCCGGCGGAATACGTTGAGCTGGAAGGCGAGCGTCTTGGCGCGCTCGCGGCCGATCTGGGCGAGGCGCGGGCCGGACGCGTCCTGACGCGCGCGATGGAGGAAATCGGCGTGCGGCTTGCGCGGGTGCAGGCCGCTTATCAGGCTGGCGACACGACCCGGCTCAAGAAGCACGCCCAAGGGCTTGCGGCGATCGCGGGTCAGATCGGTATGCGCGACCTTGTGCGGGTGGCGCGCGACATGGCGGACTTGAGCGATCGCATGGACGGGGCCGCGCAGGCCGCTGTCGTTGCCCGTCTGGCGCGGATTGCCGAGGATTCCATGTTGGCTCTCTGGGACGTCAAGGGCGACGCGCTCTGAAAGGTCTTGCAGGTTCAAGTCAAGCGGCTAGGCTGCTTAAAAAGAAGAACCGGAGCAGACCATGGACCCTTTGCGTTTCGCAGATGAAACCGAAGACGCGATCGCTCTCGTCCCAGTTTATGAAGACGACGCAAGCACTTGGACCAAAAGCCTGACGCCATTCGAAGCCAGTTGGGTGACCACATCCGGCTTCAAGGGCAAGGCCGGCACGATCGTGGTGTTTCCCGATGGCGCGGGCGGGGCGGCCTCGGCAGCTGTCGGCATGGGCAAGCTTGGGGCACCACGCAACGAAAGGTTCCCGCTCGCCGCGGCGCGCGAGCGGTTGCCCGATGGCACGTACAAATTGAGCGGTGGACTGGATGAAGGCGAGGCCGAAGCGGTGCTTCTGGGCTGGCTGCTCGCCGGGTATCGCTATGGCCGCTACAAGACCGCGACGCAAGCAACAGCCCATCTTGTGGCCCCCGCCGATGTTGACATCAGAAGGATCCAAGCCATTGCCGCAGGCGAGGCGCTCACGCGCAACCTGATCAACACGCCGGCCTCGGACATGGGGCCGTCCGAACTGGCCGATGCCGCGATTGAATTGGCCACGGCCCATGGCGCGCAAACCAGCGTCATAGAAGGCGACGCGCTTCTGGAGGCCAATTATCCCATGGTCCACGCCGTTGGGCGGGCTGCCGCGCAGGCGCCCCGCCTGATCGAGTTTCGGTGGGGCACGGCGGGCCCCAAGCTGACCCTTGTGGGCAAAGGCGTCTGTTTCGACACCGGGGGTCTGAACCTGAAACCCGGCGCCTCGATGGGCCTCATGAAGAAAGACATGGGCGGCGCAGC
>CAYUSM010000687.1:0-1226 GCA_964447345.1 uncultured Sulfitobacter sp.
ACTGGAATGTGCCACCCGCATGGCCTGCGTCAGCGCCGCAACCGTGGCCGTCTCCAGATTGCGCCGCACACCTTCGGGCAAGCGATCAATCAGGTTCTCGGCGGAGCCGCCGATCAGGTTCAGCACAGAGATCCCGACACCCCCTGCCGCGTTGTAGCGCTGCGCCAAAGCGTCAAGTTGCGCTTCAACATCAATCTCGGCGGGCAGTTGGGTCTCAATATCCATTCAGGGTCCTTTCCGTCGACTTCAATGTGGGGGGTCTGACCCGCGACTTCAATCTTCCCAGCGGCGCACGTCTCCCGTCAGCCCGTCCCAGGCCCCGTCTTTCAGCGCCCGCCCCAGAACCCGATCCGGGTTGGTAGGCGGAGGCATGATGACACCGTCCAAGCGCTCAAAGCCAAAACGGTTGTAGTAAGGCGCGTCGCCGACCAGCATCACCCGGTCCCAGCCAAGCGGTGCGGCGTGCTGTAGGCTTTCCTCGATCAACGCACGGCCCAGTCCTTCTCCTTGCCGCGTGGGGTGCACGGCCACTGGCCCCAGCAACAATGCCGCGCTATCGCCAATCCGCACAGGCCAGTACCGGATCGCCCCGCCCAAGATGTCATCGGCGTCCCGCGCCACCTGGCTCAGCCCCTCGACGGGCCGGATGCCATCCCGCAACCGGTACGAAGACAACGCTTCGCGCCCGGGCGCAAAGCACAGGTCATAGAGCGCCTCGACCTCCCAATAGTCAGCGGATGTCTCAGGGGTGAGGTGGTACAAGGGCCGTTGCTTTCTGGTTTGCAGTGGCAACCGCCCTATCATGCGGTTAGCCATGGGTGCAAATTAACAAAGGACTTAAGATGTTTTACCGTCCCGCCGAAGGCCACGGCCTGCCGCACAACCCCTTCAATGCAATCGTAACCCCCCGCCCGATTGGCTGGATTTCCACACGGGATGCCCAAGGGCGGGACAATCTGGCGCCCTATTCGTTCTTCAATGGTGTGGCTTACGTTCCCCCTCAGGTGATGTTCGCCTCAACGGGTGTGAAAGACGATGTCGACGGCACCAAGGACAGCGTGGCAAACATCCGCGAGACCGGGGTTTTCTGTGTGAACATCGTCGAATACGCCGCCCGCGATGCCATGAATGCCTCATCCGCCACGCTGCCTCATGACACGGACGAATTCGCCCATGCGGGGATAGAAAAGACGGGTTGTGATACCATCGACTGCGCCCGCGTCGCG
>CAYUSM010000688.1:0-1226 GCA_964447345.1 uncultured Sulfitobacter sp.
TAAGTGGATTTGAGGTTTGCGTTGATCATATCCGTTCAACCTCTTTCTGACCCATGAGCCCATGCGGTCGCCAAATCAGCACCACGAGCACCGCGACGTAGGGCACGATCTCGGCCCAGTCTCCGCCCAGCTGCCATTGGGTCATGGCCTCCATGACGCCAACGGCCATGGCGGCGATGAAAACGCCGACGTAAGAGTCCAGCCCCCCCATCAGCACGATGGCCAGGACAGAGAAGCCGAAAAGACCCAACGAGGGGGAGATGCCGTTGCGCGTCGCAAGGATCGCACCGGCGATAGCACCAGTCGTTGAGGCCAGCACCCAAGCCCGGCTGAAGACCTTCGGCACGGAGATGCCCATCGAATAGGCCGTCGACTGATCCTCTGCCGTGGCACGGATGGCGATTCCGCCCTTGGTGAATTTCACGAATGCGACGATGCCCCCGAAGAGCAGAAGAGCAATGACCATGTTCACCAGATCGGTGCCGAAGATGAAGATCATTGTGCCAAACAGCTCAAACCGGATCGGCATGTTGGGCGCGATGTAGGGCACGTTGGCGGCATCCGCTGTCCAGATCAGCTGTGCTGAGCCAGACATAATCGAGATAAGGCCCACCGTGACCATGATCATCGCAAACACGCTTTGCCCCATCAGCGGGCGCATCAGCGTCCGTTCGATGATCCGGCCCACGATGGCATTGGCGACAAGCGCGCCGATGATCCCCAGCAGGATGCGCGGCAGGTTCGCCACCCAGTCCAGCACGGCCCCCATGGGCGAGAACATCGGCAACCCTTCCTTGGCCGCGACCAGCCAGTCAGGCTGCCAGGAGGCGAGCCACGCAGGGGCCCATTCCTGACCGGGGATGACGACAGAGAAGGTAAAATAGAAATACGCCCCGAACATGATCAGGTAGCCATGGGCAAAGTTCACGACCTTCGTGGCCTTGAAGACGCTGACAATACCAATGGCGATGAGCGCATAAATCGCGCCAGACATCAGGCCATTGATCGCGAATTGCAGAAACTGTCCCATTACGCGGCTGCTCCAAGATAGGCTTCGATCACATCGGGGTTCTTTGACACCTCTGCAGGTGTTCCATCTGCAATCTGTTGACCGAAATTCAGCACGACGATGTGGCTGCAGATGTCCATCACCATATGCATGTCATGCTCGACCAGCAGGATGGTCGTGCCGAACTGCTCTTGCACATCAAGGATGAAGCGCGCCA
>CAYUSM010000689.1:0-1223 GCA_964447345.1 uncultured Sulfitobacter sp.
TCATCGCATTGCCGCAGGCCAGCGCCGGTGCGCCTTTCCAGCAGGCGATCTGGGTGGGATAGTTCCACGCCCCGATGCCCACACAGACACCCAAGGGCTCCCGGCGGGTATAGACCCAGTTTGCGCCGCCGAGCGGGATGTGCTCGCCCGTGAGCGTGGCCGCCATGCCGCCGAAGTATTCCAGCGCATCCGCGCCGGAGGTGGCGTCGGCCACGCTGGTCTCCTGATAGGGTTTGCCGGTGTCATAGGTTTCCAGCACGCTCAGATCATGGTTGCGCGCGCGCATGATGTCGGCCGCCCGGCGCAGGATGCGGCCGCGCTCGGTGCCGCTCATCGCCGCCCAAGTGGCTTGTGCGCTCTTCGCGGATGCAATCGCACGCTCGATGATGGCGGGGGTCGCGGCATGCACGGTCGCGATCTTTTCACCCGTGGCGGGATAGATCACCTCAATGGGCGCGCCGTCCCGGTCCTCGACGTATGCACCGTCGATGAAGTGGCTGGCTGGAGGTTGGGTCTCATAAGGCATGTGAGGTGTCCGGGGCTGATCGGGGAGATGAATTGTATTGGAAAGATGAAGCGCAGGGTCAGTCCCCTTTTGGCGCGCGTTTGCTTTCTTCCAGCACGTTGAGATCCATGTGGTTGCGCATGTATTGCTCCGAGGCGCGGCGGAGCGGTTGGTAGTCCCAGGGGTAGTAACCCCCTTCGCGCAGGGCCTCGTAGACGACCCAGCGGCGCGCCTGGCTTTTGCGGACGTCCGTGTCAAAGGCATCAAGATCCCAGCGGGCTTCGGATTTGGCGCGCAGGGAGGTGAGCGTGCCTTGATGGTCCGGGTGATCGGCAAGGTTGCTCAGCTCATGCGGGTCAGCCTCAAGATCGAAGAGCTGATCGGGGTCGAGTGCGCAGCGGTTGTACTTCCATTTGCCGTAGCGGAGCGAGACCAGCGGAGCGTAGGAGGCCTCGGCGGCATATTCCATCGCGACCGGTTCGGTACGCTCCTGTCCCTGTCCCATGGGCACGAGGCTTTGCCCGGTGGTCCAGGGCATGACCTCGTCCATGCTCACGCCCGCGAGGTCACAAAGTGTCGGGCAGACGTCGATGTTGCTGACCGGCGTGGTTTGCAGGCCCGGCGCCATCTGGGGCGCGGCGATCATCATGGGCACGCGGGAGGAGCCTTCGAAGAAGGACATTTTGAACCACAGCCCGCGCTCTCCCAGCATGTCACC
>CAYUSM010000690.1:0-1221 GCA_964447345.1 uncultured Sulfitobacter sp.
GACAGGATGATCTGTGGCACCGTCACAACGCGCAATGGACGGGTCGGTTTAAGTTACCTGTTAAACGGCCACGGGTGCATCAAGGCTGAAGCGACACTTGCCAACCTGCCCTCATCAGATCGTGGACCGGCGCGGGTCTGGTATGGCTCCGCCGCAGCGTCAGAGTACCACGACATGGACTGGTTAACCGCACACATCAAACCAAGTGAAGACGTCCAACTGCGCAGCCTGACAAATGATCAAACCATCCTTGTTCTGGCCGGGCCAAAGGCCCACAGCGTACTTTCGCTTTGTGCACGCGGCGACTGGTCTGCCAGGGCGTTTCCGTGGTTGTCAGTGAGGGAGTGTAGCATCGGATTTGCACCAGCAACCGTGATGGGGGTCAGCTTCTCCGGCGAGTTGGCGTACGAAATCCACGTACCCAATGCTTCGCTTTATGCAGCCTATCTGGCTCTGCGCGAGGCTGGCGCAGCCTTCGGCCTCAAACTCTTCGGTGCCCGCGCGGTGGAGTCCATGCGTATGGAAAAAGGGTTTCTACATTGGAAATCGGACTTGATAACAGAGTTCGATCCTTTCGAGACAGGACTGTCGCGGTTTGTGAAGTTGGACAAAGTCGACTTCATCGGCAAAGCGGCACTACACAACCGTCAGACGCTGGGGCCACAACGCCAGTTGGTCACTTTGAGTATCAATACGACCAAAACGCCCGCACATCCCGGTTCCTCCTTGATGCTGAAAGACGACGTTGTGGGGACGGTCACATCGGGGGGCTTCGGCCATCGCGTTGGAATGAACCTGGCTTATGCGTTCGTTCGGCCTGACTTAGCGAGCCCCGGAACGAAGACGCAATTGGACCTGTGTGGTGACCTCGTAGGCGCGCAGGTTATAGAGCGATCGCCCTATGATCCAGGTTTCGAGCGGATGCGAAGTTAGTGGATGCCAGCGGGACAAATGCTACGGGGTCTGCGCCATGTGCACCGCGAGAAGGCCGTGGTTTGGCCCCCGGCCAATTTTGCATTCAGACACCTATACAGGATTTTCATTTTCTTTGAGCGTTCCAATGTGGAAGGTCTAACAGTCGAAATTCATGCTTTCGAGATTGCCCCATCCGAAGGATCGTTGATTGCGGACGTGATCAAACCATAAGCTGCACCAATCCCAAGCCATCCCGCTCAGCCAAGCACCGATTTCGGGAAGTAAAAGCTCACCACCCAGTTGGGC
>CAYUSM010000691.1:0-1219 GCA_964447345.1 uncultured Sulfitobacter sp.
GAAAGAAGATGGCACAGCTCAGCTTCGAAAGAAAATACCGGGTCCGAGGCGGGACCTTGGTTGGCGGTGATCTGTTCGACTTCTGGGTGGGGCCGTTCTACGTCGGATTTTTCGGCGTCACGACGTTCTTTTTCGCCGCCCTTGGGACGATCCTGATCTTCTACGGTGCCGCCCTTGGCGACACGTGGAACCCCTGGCTGATCTCAATTGATCCACCCGCATTGGAGGTGGGTCTGGGGATGGCGCCGCTGGCCGAAGGCGGTCTTTGGCAGATCATCACGATGTGCGCGACGCTGGCCTTTGTCAGTTGGGCGCTGCGCGAGGTTGAGATTTGTCGCAAGCTGGGGATGGGCTATCACGTGCCCTTTGCCTTTGGTGTAGCGATTCTTGCGTATGTCACGCTGGTGATCATCCGGCCGGTGCTGATGGGCGCCTGGGGGCACGGCTTCCCCTATGGCATCTTCAGCCACCTCGATTGGGTGAACAACGTCGGCTACGCCTATGGCAACTTCCATTATAACCCGGCGCATATGGTGGCGATCACCTTCTTTTTCACCACCTGTCTGGCGTTGGCGTTACACGGCTCACTGGTGCTATCGGCGGTGAACACCGGCAAAGGCAATCAGATTGCGACACCGGATCACGAGGACACCTATTTCCGCGATCTGATCGGTTATTCCATCGGGCCACTCGGCATTCACCGTCTGGGTCTGTTGCTGGCGCTGAACGCCGGTTTGTGGAGCGCGATCTGCATCGTGATCTCGGGCACCATCTGGTTCGACCAGTGGAGCGCCTGGTGGGATTGGTGGACATTCTTGCCCTGGTGGGCGGACCTGTAAGGAGGGTATGAGACATGGCTGAATATCAGAATATCTTCACACAGGTTCAGGTCGCAGGACCGCCCGAAATGGGGGTTGATCCGGACGGACGGCTGGACCGCGAGCGGACCAACAAGGCGCGCATCTCGCCTCTCTTGGGCTGGTTTGGTAACGCGCAGCTGGGACCCATCTACCTTGGGCCCTTCGGCCTGGTGTCACTGGCCACGGGGTTTGCCTGGTTCTTTATCGTCGGCATGAACTTCTGGTGGCAGGTGGATTACTCCCCCGCGCTGTTCTTCCGCGATCTCTTCTGGCTGGCGCTTGAGCCACCCTCGCCGGAATACGGTCTGGGCTTTCCACCGCTGATGGAGGGGGGATGGTTCCTGATTGCCTCGTTCTTC
>CAYUSM010000692.1:0-1210 GCA_964447345.1 uncultured Sulfitobacter sp.
TCAGCCACCGCGAGTGGCTGAGCCTCGACAACCAGCGCCGCATCGCGCGGCTGGCTTTCAACGCGTTCTTTGAAGACGTAGATGTGATCATCGCGCCCGTCGCGTCTTCTGCCGCCTTCCCCAAAGACGAAGAGGGCCTGCGCGCTTTCCGCCGTTTTCCTGTGAACAACGTCCAACAGCTTGAGAACACGCAGCTTTTCTGGTCGGGCTATTCTGGGGTCGTGGGACTGCCATCCGTTGTGGGGCCGATGGCCCAGGTTGACGGCCTGCCGGTGGGGTATCAGGCGATCTGCGGGCATGGCCGCGACCTGACCTGCCTTGCCTTCGCCCGCGCGGTGGAGCGTGAGATTGGCGGATACGTGATGCCGCCCATCTGTGAAGGGGTGGTTTAGGCCGTCACACGCCAAGCGCGACGCGCGTCGCTTCGACCCGGTTCTTCACGCCCAGTTTGCGGTAGGCTGAGCGCGTATAATCCGCAACCGTATGCGGGGAGAGCGCGCAGCTGCGTGCGATCTCCTTGCGGCTCAGCCCCTTCGCCATCAGCCAGATGATTTCCTTTTCGCGCGGGCTGAGGTCTGTCAGGGCAGGCATCGGTTGCAGGTCAAGGACCGCCTCACCGGGCGGGTTTTCCTGCTGCAATTCTTCCAGCCTGCGGTGCAACAGCAGCGCAAAAAGACGAAACTGTTCCACATGCGGCAGGACCTCCGCTTCAAACGCTGCACGTTCAAGGCGGGTGCCCATGTTGAACCCGCCAAACCGCGCGCCACCCAATAATCGGACAGGAATGCCCAGGCCGGATTTGAACCCAATCTTCTCTGCCTGTGCAATGAAGGTCTGCGCGGCTTCCGGCAGATAGGGGTAGTCCGGCAGATAGGCGGCCCCCATCCGGGTGATTTCGTAATTCGTGCAGCAATGATGCAAAAAGGGGTCCGCGCTCGGATCATAAAGCTCGTAGAGTTCGGGCATTGTGGTGAGGAGCACAGGGTTCGAGAAATCCCGTGCCACAGTCAGGTAGGTCACAAAGCTCACGCCCTGTGCATCGAGTGCGGCCACAGCCGTCTGCCATAGTGCATCGACCGTTTGGGCCCCTTCGATAGCACGCAACGCCGCATTGAACATATGCAACCCCCACAAATGAACGGATACCTAACCCAGCCATCGTACGTGTAACTAAGTGTTTGAAAAGTGATATTTTGTCGCGTTGGGGCCA
>CAYUSM010000693.1:0-1206 GCA_964447345.1 uncultured Sulfitobacter sp.
AATCCCTGCGCCAAAGCGAGTCCGCAATCAATTGGTCGCGACATTCGCCGTGCTGATGACCAGTGGGAAGATCTGGCGGAACGCCCGGTTCCACCGCGTGATCGGCTGCTCGGCGATGAACACGATGTCGTTCGGCTGCATCCGGAAATCGGTCGCCAGCGTCAGGTTCGTCGCGTTCCGAGCATCCAGATGCCAGGCCGTCACCGCGCCGAAGTCAGCCGGATTAGACGAGCCGCGCAGCACGTAGATCTGGCTCGGGTTCGCTGTCTCGGCTGAAAACCCGCTCTCGGAATAGATCGCATCCGCCAGCGTCGCCTGACGCCCGAAGGGCATCTGGAACCGTCCTGGACGTGTTACCTCGCCGGAGAGATAGACATAGTCGCGGTCCACCGCGTCAAACTCAGCACGATCCCGGAAATTTCCCCGTGCTTCATCCAAAGATGCTCGCCTTAGGTTTACCTCTGCATTCAACTCGGCCAGCGCCTGTACACGCGCCTGCTGGCGGAACTGCGCCAGCGTGATCTGCTCCTCGAAATAGGCCTGCGCCCGCTCCAGCTCAAACTCCGTATCGACAAAGATACTGTCCCCATCGATCAACCGTGTCTTCTGCAAATCACCCCGACGCAGGTATTCCTCCAGCGGGATCTGATAGAGCGTGCCGTCGCGATAAATGCGGATCGAGGCAAAATCCGTGTCCCGCGTGCTGATGCCACCGGCAGCTGCAAGGGCCTCATCAAGCGTGAGCGTCGTCAACCGCACTGGCACAACGGCCGGATTGGCCACAGCGCCACCCAGCGACACCCGCTTGGAGTTGAACTCTGCAATCTCAAGGCTGAACGTCGGATCAATCTGACTGGACACAAGGCTCTGGAATAGCTGCGCTTCCGCTTCTTCCAGCGTCAGCCCGTCGACCATCACGCGCCCCACATCCGGGATCGCAATCGCACCGTCGTCCTGCACGGTATAACCTTGCCGCGCGTTCTGCGCCGCCAAAAGGCCACTCAATTCCTCAACCGTGCTGCCGGCGGTTTTGGTCGCCAGCAACAGCACATCCCCCACACCAATCCGGTAAGGCCCCGGATTCACTGCAGGTGGCACCCGCAGTGCCATGGCACCGGGCCGCTGCTGCGCATCAAGGCTGGGCGGAGGCGTGGCCCCTGCCCCCCGCGCGGCCCCTGCCCCGCCCGCATTCTGGAAAAACACCGC
>CAYUSM010000694.1:0-1206 GCA_964447345.1 uncultured Sulfitobacter sp.
CGTAGCCGATCGCCACGGCGACGAGCGTCACCAGCGACACGCCGACGGCAAGCCGTCCTGTCCCGAGACCGCCCATCAGTGGGTCTCCCCGCGCTCTTTCTCGCCATCCGTTAGGTCAGCGCGATGCAGCTCATACTCCCGGTCAGCGATTTCCTCGGCAACGGCCCTAGCCGCTTCGCTGTTCGCGGTCGCCTCGTCCGATTGCAGGTAGACCTTCGCGGCGTAGAGCCGATCGAGACGATCCGAGATCTGCTCCCTCAGGACCTCTGCGTCGCCGCCTCTCAATCGGTCAATCTGTTCCTCGTTAAGCTCCCTCTCTACGGCCTCCCGATATGCCATCCGTTCGCCGGTATCCGTGAATAGCTCAGACATCTCTCCGGCACGTTCGTGCTCCAGAACTCTCCGTATCTCCGGATCGAGAGTGCGTGCCCTGACGGCCTCGGTCGCCGCCCGCGCTCCCGTCTCCGACAGGGCGCGATCGGTTAAGGGCGCGTCGCGCTCCTCGTCAATCACACCATCCTCGCGAAGCACCTCGTTCCTTTCGAGGGTGATCCCGAGCTGCACATGGGCGCGGTTCAAAGCCTCGCGGGCGGTCTCCAAATCGGCACGACGCTCGAGGTTGAGCCCATCGGTCTCCGCCACCCGCTGAAGATCATCCGCGATCCACTGTCGTTCGAGTGCCGCGTTCTGCGCCCCGGTCTCCATCCGCGCGATCACGACCGAAGACCGGATTCCGGTGCCTCGAAGCGCGGTGTCGATCTGCGCCCGGACGTCCGGTTCCTGCAGGCGCGCGAGCTGGTCCCGGTCGATGTTCGCCTCGGAATAGATACCGCCGTCGGACGGACGCTCTGTCAGGGTCACCGACCGCAACCCCAGGGGCTGCATATGCGCGAGCCGCGCCTGGATCCCGTTGAGCTTCCGTTCCAGCTGCGGACGCTCCGTCTCGGGCTTCTCCGCGATCATCCCCTGGACGCGCGCCACCTGATCGGCGTAGCGGGTTCTCAGTTCGTCAAACGATTGCTCCTCTGCCATGTAGACGTCTCCTTGAAAGGTGAGATTGCCGCCCTGCGCCAAGAGTTCCCCGGCCCGGAACAGGGCGTCGGAAATTTCCTCCCGCGCCTCGCGCGAGGCTTCCGAGGCAAGCGCGTGATATACAGTCCGGGTGTTGGCGATCTCGGCCAGGGCGTGTTCCAGATCGGCACCGAC
>CAYUSM010000695.1:0-1204 GCA_964447345.1 uncultured Sulfitobacter sp.
CCGACAGCTTTGGCCAACGGGTCGGCATGCTCTATGTCGGCTTTCTCGAAGCGCCTTTTGCGGCCGCCAAACGCGAAGCCATCCTGTGGGGCTTTGCCGCGCTCGCCGGGGTTCTGGGCCTCTCTGTCCCGGTGTTCCTGTGGCTGGCGCGGGGTGTGTTCTCGCCGCTGGAACGGATGACGCTGACAATGCGGCGGGTCGGCGAAGGTGATCTCTCGGCGCGGCATGGTGCCGCCGGACGGCAGGATGAGATCGGCCAGGTCGCGATGCATTTCGACGATCTTCTGGACCAGATCCAGGACCGCGACATGCGCCTGCGCGCCTATGCCGAAGACCTCAACAATCGGGTAGATCGGCGCACGGCAGAACTGCGCGAAGCCAATGAAAAGCTGGAGTCCACCTATCGCCAGCTGGTGATGAGCGAAAAGCTGGCCAGTATTGGTGAAATCACGGCCGGAGTTGCCCATGAGATCAACAATCCGGTTGCAGTGATCCAGGGCAATATGGACGTTGTGCGCGAAACCCTTGGCCCCCGCGCCGAAGACGTCAAGACCGAGCTGAACTTGGTCGACCGCCAGATCGTGCGCATTCAGGCCATCGTCGGCAAGCTGCTACAATTCGCCCGGCCCAGCGATTTCAGCGCCTACGGGGAGGCGACCCCGCTGGACAACGTGATCAAGGATTGTCTGGTGCTCGTCGAATACACCCTTACCGAAGGGGACATCAGTGTGCAGACCCATCTGAATGCGGTGCCCGACGTCCGGGTTGATCCCGGTGAGCTGCAACAGGTGGTGATCAATCTGATCGTCAATGCTGCTCAAGCCATGGGACAGTCCGGCACCCTCGATCTGTCGCTGAGCACGGAGCTGCGGGACGGTGTGATCGGTGCCCAACTGTCTGTCGCAGACAATGGCCCTGGCATTCCAGAGGCGATGCTGACCTCGCTTTTTGATCCATTCTTCACCACCAAACAGGCTGAAGGGACGGGACTGGGACTGTCGATCAGCCAAACGATTGTCCAGCGGGCCGGCGGCCAGATCCACGCACAGAACCGTCCCTCGGGCGGCGCTGAATTCGTCGTTTGGCTGCCCGCCGCGCAACAGGCATCCGACGCGGCAGAGTAAGACCCGCGCTCGATATGCAGCCAGCAAAGACAGGCTGAAAACTCTAACCAAGAACAAGGACGTTTTCGGGGATCACGTCA
>CAYUSM010000696.1:0-1195 GCA_964447345.1 uncultured Sulfitobacter sp.
GAAGAGATGGAGTAATAGCGCGGCGTCATCATTGGCATCAGTTCAAGAAAGACACCAAAGGGAACTTCACAGGCCGGGAACTTCTCCAGCAGGTCCAGCACGCTGACGCGCTTGGTCTGAACCTCGGCCTTGTAGTCATCGCCCGCCAGCGCCTCCAGCGCTGGTTTGGACTTGGGACATTCGGTGTAGTGGGCCAGCGTGGCTACGTCCTTGCGGGATGCAACGGGTTGCAACTCAACGCTGTCGCGCAGCAGCTTGGCCACGCTCACCGCTTGTCCGGTGGGCAGTTGGCTGTGCTCCTCAGCAGTGGAACTCAGACGCACCTGCGTGTCCTCGCCATACCCGAACCGGCGCAGCACCCGGCCCACCAGCGCATCCGAATTGCGCGGCACCACGCTCAGGTGATCCCCGGTGCGATAGGTCATGCCCGGTGCCAGATCGACCTCGATGTGCCGGGTGGAACGGTTGGAGGCGTCCACGTTCTGCAGCTCGCGGTTTTCGCGCACGGCGACAGGTTTGGCTCCAGCGGCCGCCGCCACCGGGTTTGCCTCGGCCCCTGAGAGCACTTCAACCTCGTAGAGCGGTGCGGAGGGACCCGTGTCACTGAGGTCAATCTCAAGCCCCAGCGCACTGCCGACATTGCTCCACAATGGCCCGGCCCAGGCCTCGAACTGTTCATCAATATCGTCTCGCGCATCGCCTTCGGCCCGCGCGATCATGCGCGTGCCCCCCAGTGCCTCGAGCCGCTCGTCAATCGTGCGCGGCGTGGCCTGGAACGTCGCGGCCCAGTCGCTGTGCCCGCAGCCGAAGACAGCGAAGTTCACACCCTCCGCAGCCCCGGCATCGGCATTCTCCAGCCAGCTCACGAACTTGCCCGCATTGTCCGGGGGTGTGCCGTTGTAAGACGCACAGGCGATGATCACCGCGCCCGATTTCGGCAGCTTGCCGGTATATTCATCCAACTCGGCCAGCGTGACGTCAAATCCGTTCAGGTCCGCTGCCCGCGCCAGATCACGTGCGTAGTCTTCGGTTGTGCCCAGGTTCGAACCATAAAGCACCAGCGCAGGCGTGCCATGACTGGGGCGGCTCGCGCTGTCAGACAGACCGCCCGAGGCTTTCTCGACATCCGGCACCTGACCCGGCACCAGCGTGGAGCGCTGGATGTCCTTGCGCATCCGCACCTTCATCTTGAAGC
>CAYUSM010000697.1:0-1193 GCA_964447345.1 uncultured Sulfitobacter sp.
GCGTTCGCGCAGGTTGATCAGCATGCCGGTGCCAAAGACGGCGAGCAGGGCGGTCAAGGTGATGGCTCCGATATAGAAGAAAGTCTCCTGCACGCGCGCCTCCACATCGGCGCGCGCAGAGGCCACGGAGGCCAGCACATCGTCGATGTAAACGCCGGTGCCAACAGCCCATCGCCACGACGGAAAGGAGGTCACGTAGGTGATCATCCGGGCTTCTTCGCCGGTGGAAGGCTTGGGCCACAGGTATGTGTGATACCCCGCACCGTCGCGGGCGATGCGGATCAGCTCATCGGTGATGGCTGTGCCTTCACTGTCGGTCTGGCCGGACCAGTTCTGGTTGATGCGCTCGGTCTGGCGGGGGCTGACCAGCTGATTGCCGTCGTAGTCATAGACAAAGAACTGTCCCTCATCGCCGTAGATCATGGCGGAAAAGATCTGCGCGACCTGCTGCTTTGCAGGCTCATCATCCGGTGCCGCACTGCCGTAGATAAAGTAGAACCCGTTACGCGCCTGCGTGACGTAGTTCCGTAGTTCGGCCTTCTTGGCCTCGATCAGCTGGGTCTCAAGTGTTGTGATCTCCCGCTCGGCAAGCGCGCGCGCCTGAACCGCCACAAGCACTGCAATCGCGGCGACTGCAAGGATCAGCGGGACCGCCGCCAAGAGCGTCAGCTTCTGGGCGTAACTTGGTGAAATGAATGAAAACCAGCGGCGCATGTATGATTCGATACGCCGAATCAGGCGCGAAGCAAAGAGCAGCTCAATTTGTGAGCGGTAACAGAAGCGCGATTCTTCGCTGCCGCGACGAAATTTCAAAACCAGATCAGCCGCTTAGGCCGGAATACGTGGTGCCGTACGTAGTAGTAGGTATTTCATCTTTTTTGCCACTCGCTAACTTACGCGCACTTGAAACGACCCGTGCGCGGAAACCTGCGCGCAACGGGCATCCTACTCGGGAGGAGTATACCTATGGACCGTCGTTCATTTCTGAAGACATCCGCACTTGGCGGCACAGCCGCCGCAGCAACAACGCTTGCCGCCCCTGCCTACGCGCAGGGCAACCGCACCCTGACAATGGTCACGTCCTGGCCCCGCGGCTTTGCCGTGCTGGACGATGCGGCGACCTACCTCAACAACATGGTCAACGAGATGTCCGACGGCACGCTGACCATCGACAAGAAAGCACCGGGCGAGCT
>CAYUSM010000698.1:0-1193 GCA_964447345.1 uncultured Sulfitobacter sp.
GTTGAGCAGCGCCGCGAGCTTGCCGCCGCGCACGTAATGCACGCGGCCTTTCACATCGTATCTGGCGGCCAGATCGCGCAGGATGCGGCGGATGTTCGAGCGCCCGTTTTCCAGCGGATGTGCCTTGAAAACAAGGTGATGGTGGCCGGGCGCGCCCCTGGCGAACCCCTCCATGACGACCTCGAGAAACTCACCGATACGTGCAAAGGGCGAATGCTGCTGGAAGGAACTGTCATGTTCGAGTTGCAGCAGGCACAGGTGGTAGGGAAACCCGCCGTGCCGGATGCGCAGCGACGCCGCCCAGCGTTCCAGCGCGTGAAACGGCATCAGCAGCAATCGGCGCAGATAGAGCTGAAATTCGCGGGTCACCGGCAGATCGCGATGGGCGCGGAAATGCCGGTAATCGCCGTTCCGGAACATCACGAACCAGTGATAAAGCGCCCCGTAAAACACATGCTGGCGCGTGTCGCCCCAGCTCGCGGGCGGCAGCGGTGCTTCGGGATCGCATCGCTCGAGCGCCTGTTGCATGCTGGCGACCGACATGTCCATCAGGCGGGAATGCCCGTTGGCGCCATCACGCTCATAAGTGACCCAGTAGGGCCGCATATAGCCCTCTTCGAAGACATGCACCCTCAGCCCCGCATCGCGGGCCAGCGCGACGGCGCGGGCATGAACCGGGCGTGTGTCGCCATAAAGGACAATGTCAGTGACCCGTTTTTCGGACAGAAGATCAGCAAGATAATCCGGCCATTCCTCGATCGTGCCGGTATAGGGCAGATAAGACGCCGAGTGGAACCAGAACGCCCGATCCCCGGCATTGAACCCCACGCGCCATACCTCTGCCCCCGTCAGGCGCAACATCTTGCCCAGACGGTGAAAGAACGGCCCGTGCGGCCCCTGCAGAAAGAGAAACACTTTGCCGTGCCCGGTCAAAGCGCCTGTGGCGTTGCCCATCCGGTGCGAATACCTCATATGTCCTTTCCGAATGGTTAGCGCGTCCGTGCGGCGGATTTTGGCCGGGATTGCGGCAAAAGGCGAGGGGAACGAGATGTTTACCGGCATCATTACCGATATGGGTGTGATCAAAGAGATTCACCGCGAGGCCGATCTGCGCGCCCGCATCGGGACGCGCTACGACACGTCGGGCATCGACATCGGGGCATCCATCGCCTGCGATGGGGTCTGCCTGACGG
>CAYUSM010000699.1:0-1179 GCA_964447345.1 uncultured Sulfitobacter sp.
CTGGGGTTTGGTAATGTCCACATGCGGCAGAGCCGCCGCAGCCATGTGCAGCGCTTCCAGTGACAAGTTTACCCCCGGCGCGATCACCCCGCCCACATAGGCACCATCACGGCCCGCCACGTCAAAGGTCGTCGCCGTCCCAAAATCCACCACGATCAGATTGCCACCATGGCGGTCATAGGCCCCGGCGGCGTTCACAAGCCGGTCCGGGCCAACGATGGTGCCTTCGTCCACGCGCGGGGGCGTGGGCAGCAGGCAATCAGGCTTGCCCACCACATAGGGACGCACGCCGTAGTACTGGTCCGAGAAGACACGCAGGTTGAACACCACACGTGGCACCGTGGAAGAGATGATCACATCGGTGATGTCAGGTTCGATCTTGTGGTGGCTCAGCAGGGTCGAGAACCAGGTAAAATAGGCATCCGACGTGCGCGCATGATGCGTTGAGGTGCGGAATGTGCATAAGAAGCGCGTTCCATCCCAGATCGAAAAGACCGTGTTGGTGTTGCCGCAGTCGATGCACAGAAGCATGTCCGCCTCCCTACTTTAGAAAAATACATCCGCCGCAGTGATTGCCACGCGGCCCTCGGCGGTCTTGAGGATCAGGTTACCGTCGGTGTCCACATCCTCAAAGGTGCCGGTTGTTTCGTCCCGCATGGTCCGCGCGGTGATCACTTCGCCCAACCTCGCCGCATGTGCCAGCCAGGCGCGGCGGATAGGTGCAAAACCTTGGGCTGAAAATTGCTCTTCCAGCACCGCGTACTCTGCCGCCAGATGGTCAAGAAACACCTCCGGCTCGACAGTGACCCCAAGATCACGCGCGACGCACATGGGCCGCAGGGCGCGCGCCTCAACTTCGCTGGGATCAGGGGCGTGGACGAGGTTAACGCCAATGCCGATCACCAGATGATCGCCAACGGATTCGAGCAGTATTCCCGCCACTTTCCCGCCCTGCAGCAGCACATCATTTGGCCATTTCAGCGCGAAGGCCTCCGGCTGCCCAGTGGTTGCAGCAAAAGTCCGGTAAAGCGCCAGCGAGGTCACAAAACTGCGCAGCGCCGCGATGCCCGGTGCCTCTTTGCGCCGCATCACCAAGGTGCCCGCAAAGTTGCCATAGGGCGTCGCCCAGGACCGGCCCCGCCTGCCCCGCGCAGCGGTCTGCTCCAGCGCCAGTATCCA
>CAYUSM010000700.1:0-1177 GCA_964447345.1 uncultured Sulfitobacter sp.
CTTCATGCGCGACATGGGCATCCCAGATTTTATCATAGAGCGTTTTGGGGGACATTTGGTCCTCTCCCGTATTGAAGGATGTGAATGTGGTTCGACGTCAGGGGCGGCCGCCGGAGGGCGGCAGGTTATAGGCGTGCCAGCACGGTGTGTGTCGCGCCGTAGAAGCGTTCGCGCAGGCGCGCGCGGTCACTTGAGTCGAAAACCAGTTCCATGGAAGTGGGATACCCGCCCCAAGCCTTTGCCGCAAGGGTCAGAGGGTTGCGAGGATGCATCAATCATGCGACGATTCTGAAAACCGGAGTCCCGATGGAAGAGCAAGCCACTGACCCCTTTGCTGATTTTCTGGTCGCCCTTGAGGGTCTCTGGGTCAATGCAATGGGGTTTTTGTCCGGGGTGATCACGCCCGGATGGCGGCAAAATCAGGTTCTGATCGTGATCGGGCTGGCCGTTGTGGCTTGGCTGTTGCATCGCGGCACAGGGGATCTCTTGCAGCGTTGGGTCCGGTCGCGGGAAGGCTGGGCCAAGTGGCAATTGCGGATGATCGTGCAGATCAAGCGGTTGCTGGGGCTGATCTGGTTCGCGGTACTGGCGGGTGGCGTTTACGCGGTGATGCAGAACATCACCTGGCCGTCGCGATCTTATCTGATCGGTCTGTCGGCAACGCTGGCGGCGGTCTGGGTGGGGATCGCCTTTGGCACGCGGCTGGTGCGCAACCGGCCGCTGCGCCGGATCGTGACATGGGCGTTGTGGATTTACGCCACGCTGTACCTGGTCAATGTCTCTGATGATGTGGCGGCCTTTCTGGACGGCATTGCGCTGGCGGTCGGGGATTTCCGGCTGTCGCTGCTGACCCTGATCACTGCGCTGGTGGTTATTGGTGTGCTGATGACGCTGGCGCGGCTGGCATCGCAGGCCACGGCCACCACCATTCGGCGGAACGATGAGATCAGCCCGTCGATGCAGGTTTTGGCCGTCAAAGGCGTGCAACTGGCGCTGTACGGCTTTGCGTTTTTCATGGGCGTCAAGGCGGTTGGAATTGACCTGACGGGGCTTGCAGTGCTGTCGGGGGCCATTGGTGTGGGCCTTGGTTTCGGTCTGCAGAAGGTCGTGTCGAACCTTGTCTCGGGCGTGATCATCCTGCTCGACAAGTCGATCAAGCCCGGCGACGTGATCTCGC
>CAYUSM010000701.1:0-1170 GCA_964447345.1 uncultured Sulfitobacter sp.
GGCCCGCCCGAGATGCGGCAGGATGATGAACCAGAACCGCTTGAGTGTCGGGGCGCCGTCCATTTCGGCCGCTTCCAGCTGTTCGCTGTCCAAGGACTGGATCGCCGTCAGCAGGATGAGCGTCGCAAATGGCAGCCACTGCCACGAAACGATGAGAATGATTGAACCCAAAGGCACGTCAGACAGCCATGAGACCGGTTCGGCGCCAAAGAACTGCCAAAGGTGCGAAAGAATGCCGTTTACGGGGTCCATCATCATGTTCTTCCAGACAAGTGCGGACACAGTCGGCATGACAAAGAAGGGGGCAATGACAAGGATACGGACGACCCCCTGCCCCCACATCGGCTGATCCAGCAGGATGGCGAGAAGAACGCCCAGACAGACCGTGATCAGCAGCACGCCGCCAACGATGATCAGTGTCGCCTGAACAGCAGGCCAGAAGGAGGACGAACTGACGAAGCGGACGTAGTTGTCAAAGCCGGTCCAGCCCATGTCGCCACCACGCAGGGGCAGGTACTTCCTAAAGGAGAACCACAGCGTCATGATCAGGGGCACCAGCATCCAACCAAGCAGCAGGACAACGGCAGGTGCCATCATGAGACGGGCAGCGGATCGGGATGCCTTGGTGGCCATTGGATACACCTTTCCTGTGGACGGGCGGGGCCGTCCCCGATGGGACTTCGACGGGTGAAGAGTGTAGCAGATGATCCGGAGGGCGAGGAGACCGCCCCCCGGAAGAGAAGCGTCTTAGCGGTAGCCTGCGGCTTCCATGGCTTCGTTCGTGATGGCCTGAGCCTTCTCAAGCGCTTCCTCGACGGACTGCTGTCCGGCATAGACGGCTGAGAATTCCTGGCTCACTTCGGTCGCGATGCCCGCAAACTCGGGAATGGCCGCGAACTGGATGCCGACGTAGGGCGACGGCTTCACGGTGGAGTCGTTGGGGTCCGCGGACAGAATGGAATCGAGTGTCATCTGTGCGAAAGGCACCTTCTGATACTCAGGGTTCTCATAGAGAGACTTGCGTGCACCTGGAGGGACGTTTGCCCAACCCTCATTGGCCGCGACCAGCTCAATATACTCCTTGGATGTTGCCCATTCGATGAACTCCTTGGCAGCATCTGCTTTCTGAGTACCGGCAGGGACGGCCAATGCCCAGGCCCAGAGCCAGTT
>CAYUSM010000702.1:0-1165 GCA_964447345.1 uncultured Sulfitobacter sp.
CCGCGCCTTTTTGAAGGAACATTTTGATGACCATAAGCAAACCAAGAGACGACGCTTCGACCTGGATGTCGGGCGAATACAGCAATGATGAACTGCGGCTGAAACAGGCCGTAGTAACGGAAAAGATGAGCACCCTCACCGAGATGACGATTGAGTTCCTTGCACGGAAAACAAACGTGGATCTCAATGATTTCGTAGGGAAAATCATGTCCGTTCACGTGGAACAAGAGGACATGGGCGACGACGGGCGGCTCTTTACCGGCACCTGCGTGTCGGTCGAGGCTTTGGGCATGCGCGATGGTGATGACCATTTCGTCGCTCAGGTCCGGCCGTGGTTCTGGATGCTCACGCTTGAGAAAAACACCCGCGTTTTCCAGAATAAAACCGTCAAGGACATCATCGAAGAGGTTCTGGGCGAGCACGAATTCTCAGACTACCAGATCAAGACGTCCGAGACATACGAACAGCGCGAGTATTGTGTTCAGTACCGTGAGACAGATTTCGACTTTCTGTCGCGCCTGATGGAGGAAGAGGGGCTTTACTACTTCTTCGATCACACCGACGCGATGATGAAAAACGAAAAGCTGATCATCTGCGACGGCATCACGGCCCACAGCAATATCGTGGGCGACGCAACCGTCACCTTCAAACCCAAGGATGCGGGGGACAAGAAGACCGGCCAAACCATAGGCGAATGGGCGGAATCCTATTCCGTCACCCGCGGCAAGGTCAGCTATACCGACTACGATTTCGAAAAACCCTCTGTCCGCCAGATGGAGACAACCGAGATCAAGAAGGGGGACCACAAGTACAAGAGTTACGAGCATTATGGCCACCCCGGCCATTATCGCGGGGAAAAGGCCCTGGGTGAAAAGCGGACACGCGTGAGCATGGAAGCGGACGCGATCAAATACTTCGTCCATCGTGGCGCGGGCGACGTCAGGCACTTTGGCGTGGGGTTCCTGTTCGAGATGGAAGAGCATCCGGTTGATGAAAACAACATCGAGTACCTGATCACCGAAACCACCCATTACATCCGCGACTCGGACGAGTTGAAGGACAACGACACATGGTTCGCCATCGAACCCAAGACTGTCGAAATCCCCGAAGAGATGAAGAACGACTACCAGTTCATCTGTGGCGCGGTGCCCAAGGATGAACCTTA
>CAYUSM010000703.1:0-1151 GCA_964447345.1 uncultured Sulfitobacter sp.
TGGGCGCTCTTGGCCCTCAGCATGGCCGCCGGTCTGGTTGCCGGTGTCTTTCTCACCTTCTCGGACTTCGTGATGCGGTCCTTGCGGGCCACGCAGCCTGCAGGCGGTGCCGAAGCCATGCAGATCATCAACCGTGAAGTCTATCGCTCGCTTTTCATGGCGCTGCTGATGGGCATGGTGCCTGTCGCTGCAGCTGTCGCAGGATATGCCGTCCTTTTCATGGATGGTCCCCTGCGGACATGGCTGCTCGCTGCGGGGCTGCTCTATGTCATTGGCGTCTTTGGCGTCACCGCCGCTGGCAATGTGCCGATGAACAAGCGCCTTGCAGCGATGCCGCAGGCCGGGGCGGAGGCGCAGGCCTATTGGCCAACTTACGTGCGCGGCTGGGTGCGCTGGAACCACATTCGTTGGGTCACGGCACTTGGGGCATCAATCAGCTATGCGGTCAGCGCCGTGCTTGTGGCAGGTGGTGCGTGACGGCAGTGGCGCTTTTTCACCCACTGCCCTTGAAACCGACTTCCGGTTGCGCGATGTCAGAATGAAGCGCAACCGGAGACTTCCATGGCCCTGCCGATCCGAGACCAATTGAAATACTGGGGCGTCGCCACGGCGGTCTTTCTGGTCTTGCTATGGTTTCTGGGGGATGTTCTGGTCCCCTTCCTGCTGGGCGGTGCTGTCGCCTACTTCCTTGATCCTGTCGCCGACCGCCTGGAACGTATGGGCTTGAGCCGCGCGCTGGCCACCGCTGTCATCACCGTCCTCGGCATCCTGATCTTCGTCCTTCTGGCCCTGCTGGTCATCCCGACGCTGGTCAATCAGACGGCCAGCCTGATCGAGACGGCGCCAAAGCTGTTTCGGGATTTCACAACGTTTCTCAACACCCGCTTTCCCACCCTGCTGGAAGAAGGCTCTACGCTGAACACATCGCTGCAATCCATCGGATCGACCATTCAGGAGCGCGGCGGGCAGCTGCTTGAGACCGCGCTGTCCTCCTTTGCCTCAATCATCAATGTGGTGCTTCTCTTTGTGATCGTCCCCGTTGTATCGGTTTACCTGCTGCTGGACTGGGACCGCATGGTTGCCGCCGTGGATAACATGCTGCCACGTGATCATGCGCCCACCATCCGCCGTCTTGCCAAGGACATTGACAA
>CAYUSM010000704.1:0-1150 GCA_964447345.1 uncultured Sulfitobacter sp.
AATGCCCGCCGAGCACCCCCGTCCGCACTGAATAGTCCACCGCCAGCTCGTAATCAGGATCGTCATCGCTATCGACCATCAAGTGACCGGCTTTGGTCAGCAGCTTGTGACAATCACGGCTCAGATGGCGCAACATCACCCGCTTGCCACGATCCTCATATTTCGCGGCGATCGCCTCGATGGCCTGCAGGGCGGATTGATCCACCACCCTGCTGTCTGCAAAGTCAATGATGACGGAGTCAGGATCGTCCTCGACCGTGAATAGCTCCGCAAAACCATCTGATGAGCCGAAAAACAATGGTCCGTGGATCTCATACACCTTGGCCCCTTTTTCCGTCACCGACTCGCGGGTCGTTGCGTGAATGCGGCGTGCATTGTTCCAGGCATAGGCAAGGGCCGAGACAATCACGCCGACAACCACCGCCACGGCAAGGTCTTCCAACACGGTCACGACAGTGACCAGCAGGATAACGAAAGCATCTGTCAGCGGGACCTTGCGCAGGATTGTCAGGGAGTTCCACGCGAAGGTGCCAATCACAACCATGAACATCACACCCACCAATGCAGCCAGCGGGATCTGCTCAATCAGGGAAGAGCCGACAAGGATGAAAAGCAGCAGGAACACCGCTGCGGCGATCCCGGCCACTCGGGTCCGGCCGCCCGATTTGACGTTGATCATTGATTGCCCGATCATCGCGCAGCCGCCCATGCCCCCAAAGAAGCCTGTCACTGTATTCGCCACACCCTGTGCGACGCATTCCTGGCTGGCACCACCACGCTTGTTGGTCATGTCACCAACAAGGTTCAGGGTGAGCAGGGATTCAATCAGGCCAATGGCCGCAAGGATCACGGCATAAGGGAAGATGATATAGAGCGTCTCAAGCGTGAAAGGTGCCAGTGCCGTGCCATAAAGGCCCAGCCCTTCGCCAAATGGCACATGCGGCATCGGCAAACCGCCTTCGATAGAAGCAAGATCGCCGACACGGGGCACGTCCATACCGAAAGCAATGACCACAGCGGCCACAATGCCGATCCCGGCAAGGGGCGCGGGGATCAACCGGGTGATGCGCGGCATGACCCAGATGATTGCCATCGTCGCCGCCACCAGCGCCAGCATCAGGTACAGCGGCGTGCCAGACAGCCATTCGCC
>CAYUSM010000705.1:0-1139 GCA_964447345.1 uncultured Sulfitobacter sp.
CTGGGTGTTTCTGACCATCGGCATCGCGCTGGGGTCGTGGTGGGCCTATTACGAGTTGGGTTGGGGCGGTTTCTGGTTCTGGGACCCGGTTGAGAACGCCAGCTTCATGCCATGGCTGCTGGCTGCAGCCCTTCTGCATTCCGCCATCGTCGTTGAGAAACGCGAAGCACTCAAAAGCTGGACGATCCTGCTGGCCATACTCGCTTTTGGCTTCTCGCTGATCGGGACGTTCATCGTGCGGTCAGGCTTGCTGACCTCCGTCCACGCGTTTGCCAATGATCCGGAGAGGGGCGTCTGGATCCTGATGATCATGGCCTTCTTCATGGGCGGCGCACTGGTACTTTTCACCCTGCGCGCTGGTGCCATGGAGGCCAAGGGCGTTTTTGGCCTCGTCAGCCGCGAAAGTGCATTGGTGGTCAACAACCTGCTGCTGGCCGTCTCTTGCTTTGTGGTCTTCGTGGGCACGATGTGGCCGCTGGTGGCCGAGATGTTCTTTGACCGCAAGCTGAGTGTCGGCCCGCCGTTCTTCAACGCAGCCTTCACGCCCTTCATGGTGGCCCTCGGCCTCATTCTGCCCGTCGGCTCGGTGCTCCCTTGGAAACGCGCGCGCATCCTGCGGGCAGTGAAGCCGCTGCGCTATGTCTTTGTGCTGGCGATTGCGGTGGGTGGTCTGGCCTATGCCATGCAATCGGGCCGCAGCCTGATTGGCCCCATCGGCATGTTCCTGGGTGCCTGGCTGGTCATGGGCGTGATAGTTGAGCTTGCCCAGCGAACGGGCCGTGGTGGAGACAGGTTCGGCCGTCTGATGCGTCTGCCGCGTGCGGACTGGGGCAAGGCGGTGGCGCATGCAGGTCTTGGCGTGACCATGGCCGGTGTCGCAGGGCTAACCGCCTGGACCGTTGATGACATCCGCGTGGCCCAGATCGACCGGCCCTGGACCGTGGGCAGCTACGAGTTGACCTTGAATGACGTGCAAGAAGTGCGCGGCCCGAACTATCTGTCGACCATGGGGTTCCTTACGCTGTCACAGAATGGTCGTGAGATCGCGCAACTGCGGCCCGAGAAACGCTTCTACCCGGTGGCACAGATGCCCACGACCGAGGCCGCCATCGACTATGACCTTGCGCGCGACGTCTATG
>CAYUSM010000706.1:0-1128 GCA_964447345.1 uncultured Sulfitobacter sp.
CGTTGCCGCACCACTAAAACAAAGGATGAACCCATGTCGCGCGTTTGCGAATTGACCGGAAAAGGCCCGATGACGGGCAACAACGTGAGCCACGCGAACAACAAGACGCGTCGCCGCTTCCTGCCCAACCTGAACGACACCACGCTTCAGTCCGAAGCGCTGGGCCGTTCCTTCAAGCTGCGCATCTCTGCGCATGCGCTGCGCTCGGTGGATCACCGCGGTGGTCTGGACAAGTTCCTGGCCAAAGCCAAAGACAGCGATCTGTCGGCCAATGCGCTGAAGATCAAGAAGGCGATCAAGAAGTCCGGTATGGAAGCTGACGCGCTGAGCTAAGGCCCGCGTTTCGCAGTCTCAAGATTTTGGCAACCCCGAAGGCGCGCGCTTTCGGGGTTGCGTCGTTTTTGCCCCTCGTCTCCGGCGGTTTGGGCCGGTAAAATGACAGCAATGAAGCCGCGCCTTTTCATATCGGTTCTGCTGGCGCTGATCCTTGCGCTGACGTCTCAGGCGATGGCTGTGACGCGGGTGTCAACGGATGCAACGGGGCAGATGGTTCTGTGTATCGGGACGCAGTCGGTCACGGTCTATGTAGACGCCGAAGGACAGCCGACGGCGGCCCCGCATTTCTGTCCTGATTGTGCTTTGCTGGATGACGTGGACCCGCGTGGGCCGGAGCCTTTGGTGGTTCCCATTGGGATGCAGATTGCATCTGGTCTGGTGTTTACGGTGGAGACGGCATTTGCGCGCCATGCCGCTACGCCACCTGCACGGGGACCCCCCGTTCCTGTTTGATCCCTACTTCTTACAGATCAAACCAAGGACAACAAAAGATGACATTTACACGACTGATCGCGGCCGGTTCGACGGCCTTTTTTCTGATGGCCGCCCCGCTGGTGGCGGGTGAGATTATGGTCAAGGATCCTTACGCGCGGTCTTCCACGCCGTCATCGGTGACTGGTGCGGCGTTCCTTGTTCTTATGAACCATGGCGACACCGATGACCGGTTGATTGGTGCGGCGACGGATGTGGCCAAGCGGGTTGAGCTGCACACCCACAAGGAAGACGCCAATGGCGTGATGAAGATGATGGAGGTCGAAGAGGGCTTTGTCGTGCCTGCGGGCGGGATGCATG
>CAYUSM010000707.1:0-1117 GCA_964447345.1 uncultured Sulfitobacter sp.
TATACCACTCTGAGAGGTGCGAACGGTCAATTAGGGCTGTTAAATGAAATATTTCAATCGGTACCCCATCCCACAACTTGCTTCATGGGGGAGCCTCCTAGGGGCTATGTATGGTCTGGCTCTTGGGGCGAGTACAGACGGCGACATTTTATTGACTGGGCTGATCGGTACGGCGCTGGCAGCCGCAATTGTTGGTGCACTAGTCGGGGCGGGTGTCGGCATCATCATCCATCTGGCGTTCAGGTGACTGGCAACTGAAGTGTGAAGAAACAACAAGCCGAGGATTGGTTGCTGCCGATCCCCGGCTTCAAACATTACCTAGCCGGAGAACTCCATGAACAAAGAGCAACCTTTTGCAGACGCCGGTGAGAGGTTACGGCGAATTAGACTATTGATCGCCGACAAGTCATCTCGAGAACTCGCGCAGAACATAGGAGTTGAGGTTTCCACGTACCGTACATGGGAGCGCGGGTCCCGCCGGATTTCCATTTCCGCAGCGACCAAAATTGCAGAACAGTACGGCATCTCTCTCGATTACATCTATCTTGGAAGGGTGCGACCCCCGACAGTTCAAACTGTTTTGTCGCTTCGTGAAGCAAGCATGGCAAACTCAGGAACACCGCCTGAAAGGATAGATTGGCTTCTTAAGCAACTCACGCCAGAGGAGCGGGAAGCACTCTTCTCGCGTGCACGCGCTCCGGTAGGGGGAAAGAAGAAGTAAAGCACTCATAACCGCCAACCGCAGAAACCGAGCGTGTTGCAACTCATCAGCAGATGATTTGTTAGGTTCTGTCTAAATTTCTGAACGGGTCACGTTTGGTTACCCCCCAGAATGTCGCGGGTAAGATCCGCGAAATGAAGCAGGGACCAGGTCACCGTCCTTGTCTTTTTTGCTCGGAAAGGCGCGACATGATCCAATCATACTGTAAGCTTGGCGCAGCAATGCAAGCACTTCGACGTTTGAAGCTCTGGATCCGAATGAGCAAAGACAGATCAACAGACTTCGTTCCATCCCTATTCTACGTATCTGAATCCCCTTCAAAGGCGCGGGAAACAACTGCAGCTGCCGACTGGCTGGCCCTAATCCTTCGCCCATATCGCGCTGGCATTTCCGGCG
>CAYUSM010000708.1:0-1110 GCA_964447345.1 uncultured Sulfitobacter sp.
TTGGGTTTCGCGCCATGGGTCAGGTGGCCACCGGCATCGAGGCTCATGCCGAGGATCGTGTCGCCGGGTTGCAGGAGCGCCGTAAAGACACCCTGATTGGCCTGCGAGCCGGAGTTGGGCTGTACGTTTGCAAAACCGCAGTCGAAAAGCTGGCAGGCGCGTTCAATGGCGAGGTTCTCGGCCACGTCGACGTATTCACAGCCGCCGTAGTAGCGCCGCCCCGGATAGCCTTCTGCATATTTGTTGGTCATCACCGAACCCTGCGCTTCAAGCACGGCAGCAGAGACGATGTTTTCGGAGGCGATCAGCTCGATCTCGTTGCGCTGGCGGCCCAGCTCGCCGTCGATGGCGGCAAGCAGCTCTGGGTCAGTCTCGGCAAGGGCGGTGGTGAAGAAGTCTCTCATGGGGCGATTCCTCTGGGTCAAGTTTGGGCGTTTCGTATCGGAAACCCCCCAAGCGGGAAAGGCGCGAAAGCGACGCAGTCAAAGATATTGGCGGCAGCGCTGGCGGCCATTGGCGTATTGTGATTGTGTACCGGGAAATTGCGGCGCATCGGAAACAAATGTCTCAGCCCATGAAAATCGCCTTTTCGGCCAGTGACGCCACCGTGGCCCAAACCGCGCGCGCCGCGCTGATCGGGCGCTATGGCAATGTGCCGGTGGAAGAGGCAGAGGTGATTGTGGCGCTGGGCGGGGATGGGTTCATGCTGCAGACCCTGCACGATACGCAGCATCTGGCGGCCCCTGTCTATGGCATGAACCGGGGAACCATCGGCTTTCTGATGAACGCCTATGGCGAAACTGATCTGTTGCAGCGCTTGGAAAAGGCCGAGCGTGAGGTGATCAACCCGTTGCGGATGAAAGCCACGCATATGGATGGCTCAACCTCTGAGGCGCTGGCGATCAACGAGGTTGCCCTGCTGCGCGAAGGCCCGCAGGCGGCAAAGCTGCAAATCCGCATCGATGGGCGGCTCAGGATGGAAGAGCTGGTCTGCGATGGTGCGCTGGTGGCCACACCTGCGGGGTCCACGGCGTACAATTATTCCGCCCATGGTCCGATCCTGCCCATCGGGTCGGACGTGCTGGCCCTGACCGCCATGTCCGCCTTCCG
>CAYUSM010000709.1:0-1109 GCA_964447345.1 uncultured Sulfitobacter sp.
CGGCATTGCCGACAAGCCCCTGAATGCTGGTCAGGTCCATCGACCAGCTGTCGAGGTTGAAGGACGCGCGGCCCGAAGCAGCGGTGTGAAAGGCGGGATCGATATAGTCCGGACCGCTTTTGAAGGGCTGCACGTTGATGCCCTGCGCGCGCAGCTCCGCCAGCAGCCCGAGCATCAGCGTGGTCTTGCCCGTGCCCGAGGACGGGGCCGAGATCATCAGACCGGGGGGGATCATTCGGCGGTCTCCGGAAAGCGTGGCGATGTCCCCACGGGGCGGAACCGGCGGTCATAGTCACCGGCGTAGAGGCGGCTTTCGCCGAAGTCTTCGGCGCCGATGGCGTGGCCGACGAGGATCAATGCCGTGCGCTCCATCTCTTCCCCGATGGCGGTTTGCAGGGTGGCAAGCGTGGCCTTGACGATGCGCTGATCGGGCCAGCTGGCGCGCCAGACGACCGCGACGGGGCAGTCGGGGCCATAGTGGGGCGTGAGGTCGGCGACAACCTTGTCGAGGATATGGACGGACAGGTGAATGGCGAGGGTCGCCCCGGTCTTGGCGAAGTTCTCTAGCGCCTCCCCTTCTGGCATCGCTGTGGCACGGCCCGAGGTGCGGGTCAGCACCACCGATTGCGCCACACCCGGCAGGGTCAGTTCCGCGTTGAGCGCAGCGGCGGCGGCGGCAAAGGAGGGCACGCCCGGCGTCACATCATAGGGGATGTCGAGCGCACGCAGGCGGCGCAGTTGTTCCCCCATCGCAGACCAGACCGAGAGATCACCGGAGTGGAGACGTGCGATGTCGTGACCGTCGGCATGGGCGGTGCTGATCTCCTCCATGATCTCATCCAGCGACATGCGCGCGGTGTTCACGATCCGCGCGCCGTCCGGGCAATGGCTCAGCAGCGCCTCAGGCACCAGCGAGCCTGCATAAAGGCAGACCGGACAAGCCGCGATCAGGTCTCGTCCCCGCAGGGTGATCAGATCGGGGGCACCGGGGCCCGCGCCGATAAAGTGGACTGTCATCTGAGTTTGATCCTTCAGCTTTCCGCAATCGCAGCCGTGGCCATACCATCGCCCGAGACGACACGGCAAGCAACCAGCCGCGCCTGCGGCCC
>CAYUSM010000710.1:0-1106 GCA_964447345.1 uncultured Sulfitobacter sp.
CGAATTCGCCCAGCTTGGGGGCGGCTTCCAGCAGCATCTGTGTATAGGGGTGCTTTGGATCGTCGAAGAGTTCGTCGGGAGAGGCTTCCTCAACCAGACGACCCAGATAAAGCACGCCGACACGGTCAGAGATATGCTGCACAACCGTCAGATCATGGCTGATAAACAAATACGTCAGCCCCAGATTGTCCTTGAGGTCGCTCATCAGGTTCAGCACCTGTGCCTGCACGGAAACATCCAGCGCCGAAGTCGGCTCGTCACAGACAATCAGGCGCGGCTCTGATGCCAATGCACGGGCAATGCAAATGCGCTGGCGCTGGCCACCGGAGAATTCATGCGGGAACTTGCCCGCATCCCGTGCCGAGAGGCCCACTTGTTCCAAGAGCTTCTCGGCCAACCCCTTTGTTTCTCCGCCACGGGCGGCCACTGGCTCCACGATGATGTCGCGGACCCGCCAGCGGGGGTTCAAAGAGGCGAAAGGGTCCTGAAAGATCATTTGGATGTCGGCGCGCACGTCATCGATCTTCTGCGCGTCGGTTTCGCGGGCCAGATCCACGCCCCGGATCTCAACCGATCCCTCGGTGGGCGGCAGCAGGCCCACAAGCATTTTTCCGATGGTCGATTTGCCGGAACCGGACTCGCCCACCAGCGAATAGACGGTCTTTTCTTCAATCTCGAAACTGACGTCACTCACGGCGGTCAGATAGGCCTTCTGACGGCGTTCGATCACGCGGTTCAGCCAGGGCTTTGAGACATCGAAGATGCGGGTCAGATTGGCGATTGAGACAAGCGACATCAGGCGACAGCCTCGGCTTTGTCGAGCGGGAACCAGCAGGCAGCACCGTCGCCGTCGTTCAGCTGTGGCGCGGGGTCAGCGCGGCAACTGTCCTGGACGTACCGGCAGCGCGGATGAAAGGCGCAGCCGGGCGGCAGGCTGTCCAGACGCGGCATGGCACCTGGGATCTGGTGCAGGCGCTCCTTGCCGCGAGAGGCGAGGGGGGTCGAGCCCATCAGCCCGTCGGTGTAGGGGTGGCGCGGCGTGGTCAGAACATCTCTGACAGGGCCCAATTCGGCCAGTTTGCCTGCATACATCACCGCCACACGGT
>CAYUSM010000711.1:0-1103 GCA_964447345.1 uncultured Sulfitobacter sp.
GTTTAACACCACCCGGCTGACGGGCGTGTCTTTCTTGATCGACTTGCGCTTGGTCAGCGCTTCCTTAAGGTGCCAGCTGATCGCCTCGCCCTCGCGGTCAGGGTCGGTGGCGAGGATCAGGGCGTTGTCATCCTTCAGCGCGTCGGCGATGGCCTTGACGTGTTTCTTGCTGTCGGAGGCGACCTCCCATTTCATGTCGAATTCGTTCTCGGTGTCAACGGAGCCGTCCTTTGGCGGAAGGTCCCGCACATGCCCGTAAGACGCCAATACAGTGTAGTCGTTTCCGAGATACTTGTTGATCGTTTTGGCTTTGGCCGGGGATTCGACAACGACAACTGGCATAAAATCAAGGACCTCGGAGGAAATGGCGGATCGGACTGTGCGCTGTCTCATGTGGGATGTGCGGGGGTATTGTCAATGCGACAGCGCGCGGAAAGCCCGTAAAGGTATGCTCGGAGAACTTGGTTTGGCCCTGCCCAAAACGCGGAATGCGCTGCAGTCCGGTCCTACATCCGATGGTAGAAATCAGGGCTGGTGCGGGACCGGCGTACGTCAGACGACGCGGCTGAGAAGACCGCCGGGTCGCCGGGCGATCTGTCCGTTAAGCTCAAGATCGACGAGGGCTGGGGCGACATCGGCCGCTGGTGTGCCAAGGTCACGGATCAGTTGGTCTTCGGCGACTGGGGAGGGGCCGAGCCGGGCGAGGATCTGGCCATGAAGCTCTGCTGTCTGACGCAGGTCTGTTTGTTCTGGTGCTGGCGTCTGGATGAGAGGCGGTTGTGACGGCGCGGTGCGGTCTGGGCCCAGAGCCTCCAGCACATCTTCGGCGTTGCGGATGAGCGTGGCACCATCGCGCAGAAGCATGTTGCAGCCCGCCGCACGTGCGTCGAAGGGATGGCCGGGTACGGCAAGCACGTCGCGGCCCTGATCGAGCGCGTCGCGGGCGGTGATCAGGCTGCCGGATTTGGCTGCGGCCTCCACTACAATGGTTGCGCGTGACAGGCCGGAGATGATGCGGTTGCGGCCCGGAAAGTGCCGCGCCATGGGCTGCAGGCCCATGGGTTGTTCAGACAGGCGCAGGCCTTTGTTCGCGATGGAGAGCG
>CAYUSM010000712.1:0-1100 GCA_964447345.1 uncultured Sulfitobacter sp.
ATGCGCAGATCGCAGACGCCGAAGAGGGCGGCGTTCCCGGCAAAACAATAGCCTGCGGCGATGCCGATCTTGGGGCCTTTGTGGCGGGCAAAGTGGCGAAAGGAGGTGATGTTGAGACCTGCGGCCATCAGGTGTCCCACATCATAGTCATTGGGTCGTCCGCCGCCGCCCTCGGCAAAAAGCACAATGGGCAGGTTCTGGCGGCCTGCGACATCAATCAGGCGGTCCATCTTTTTGTGGTGAAAATAACCCTGGGTGCCTGCAAGCACGGTGTAGTCCACGGCCATGGCGGCAACGGTTCGGCCCGCAACCGTGCCGGTGCCGCAGATGATGCCGTCGGCTGGGGTCTGTGCGTTGAGGGTTGCGGCGTCGCGTTTGCTGCGCTGCGCCGCAACGGCAAGCGCGCCGTATTCGACAAAGCTGCCATCATCGAAGAGATCGTTCAGGTTTTCGCGCGCGGTGCGGTAGCCCTTGGCGTGGCGTTTGGCGATGGCCTCGGGGCGCGCGCTGTCTTCAAGCAGCGCCATGCGTGCCTCATATTCGGTAAAGAGGGGCGTGTCTGCGCGCTCTGGCTGCGGTGTGGCTTCGCCAACCTCTGCCGGGGTCAGTGAGATCAGCGGCTCGCCGCCGCGCAGTTCCTGACCCGGGGCGACATGGACGGCATCCACAATCCCGCTGTGGGGCGCGCGCATGTCATGACGCATTTTCATCAGTTCGGTGCTGAGCAGGACAGCGCCTTCCACGACCTGATCGCCGGGGGCGACATGGATCTGCGCGACAATCGCGGCGGATTCGGCGGTGAGGGTGGTCATGGCAGGCTCCGCATTTCTGTTTGCCGGATAAGGGCATGGGCGCAGGATGCTGGCAAGTGTCAGGCCCCGCGCCGTTGCGTCATGCGGGGTGCCTGAACCTGCGGCATTTCGGGGCGTGTCTCCGGTTTCCGGCCGTGATCCCGTTGACCCTCCCGGTCCTTGGGTTTAGACCCATTCTCAACGATGTGATGTCAGCCCGCGTCAAGCCAACGGGGGCACATGCCAAAAGGAGCCTCCCTTGGACGACATGCTGCGGGAATACCTGCCAATCCTTGTTTTTCTGGGCGT
>CAYUSM010000713.1:0-1083 GCA_964447345.1 uncultured Sulfitobacter sp.
CGTGCCCGAATAGCGTCTCGCGCGCGCCCGCCTTGTCCACCTGATACTCGGCCACGAGGAAATCCACAACAAAGGCCTTTTTCTGCTCCGGCCAGCGCGCGTAGGTCTGGTAAAAGAGCTCCTTGTGGCAAATGAACATCTGCCGCGCGTCTTTGGGGGCAAGCTCCGCCAGCAGCATGTTCACAAGGGCGGCATCCTTGGTGTCCGACGCCCGCAGCGTATAGAAATACGCCGGATGGTCCGAGGAAATCCGCGGCCATTTCCCCCCGTTCTCCGCCCAGCGCACCAGCGCGCCCAGCGCATGAAACTCTTCCGGCAGCATATCATGGTACCGCCGCGCCAGCCGCCGCATGTCCGCCCGCGTCACCCCGCTCAGGTCCACGCCTTCATCAGCCACCGCATCGACCAGAATGAAATCCATCTTCTGCCGCAGGATCGCCGCCGCATAATCCTTGCGCCCCTCCACGATGGTTTCGGTCAAATCGTTATATTCAAAGAACTTCGCAATCTGGTTCCGGTCGCCCGCGTCAAACGTGTACTTGATCGGCAAATCGCCCAGATGATCCTTGCGTGCTGGCGCAATCACTGCCGGATGCTGCACGTCCTGAAAGATGTAGAGCCCGCCAAAGTGCGAGGTCCAGAAATTCCGCTGGTCAAACCCCATCGCTTTCAGCCGCACCGGATTGCGCACCACATCCCCGGTCTTGCCCGCAAGGCTGATCATCTCGGCAATCAACACATCGTCGTACCACCCATCCGGCTCTGTCTTGAACCGTTCGACCATCTCCCCCAGCTTTTCCGCATCCCGCACCGTGCCCCCCACGGTATCCGCCTCCACCTCGATCCGCCGGATATCGAACAGCCTTTGCGGCGTGGAGACGTCATAGACCGAATTCACCAA
This sequence comes from uncultured Sulfitobacter sp., assembly GCA_964447345.1. GTDB lineage: Bacteria > Pseudomonadota > Alphaproteobacteria > Rhodobacterales > Rhodobacteraceae > Sulfitobacter. Next base: position 902 of record CAYUSM010000713.1, read on the forward strand.
CTCCCCCGCCACCGCATCCCGCGCCGTCAGCGCAAAAAGCTGCGCCTCATTGGCATCAATGAACTGCCGCAGAATGCCGCGCGAGGTGGAGAACTTGGTGTTGAGCAGCGGGCAATGCCGCTGCTCGACCGAGAGCAGGATGAACTGCCGGTTCACGCCCGCGTGGTTGAGGTAGAGGTGGT
>CAYUSM010000714.1:0-1081 GCA_964447345.1 uncultured Sulfitobacter sp.
GCGGTGCGGGACGTGCCGTATGCTGTTCGCGCACCAACCAGTTGCGGGTAAAGGACGGGATGATCCGCCCACCGATGACGGCGATCATCATCACCGCTGTCGCCAGGCCCAGCCGCAGCCCATAGCCCTGCGCGGCGTATTCACCGGCAAGTGCCTCGTAGTGAAACAGCGCATTGGCCAACGTGAATACGGCAAGCAGGGCCAGCACGATCAGGTTGCGCCAATTTTTGCCCGCAATGATTTCGCGCAGGATCAGACCGCCCAACGCAATGGGAAAGGCAAGGTCAATGGCCGGAGCCACAAATGAGGGAAGCGAATTGGAGAACAGAATAGCCGCGCGCCCGGCGCACCAAAGCGCAAAAAGCCCCGCCAACCGCCAGCCGACGATAGGCAACCGCCCGGTCCAGTTGGGCACAGCCGTCAGCAGGAAACCGGCAAGCACCGCGCCAAGATAGCCGAACAGAAACTCATGCGCATGCCATGACCCACGGTCAAAGCGGGTGGGCAGGTCGACACCGCCCATCAACACCGCCAGCCAAAGGCCCATTGAAAAAAGGACCCAGACTGCACCGAAAAGGAAAAAGGGGCGGAAGCCAAAGCTGAAAATCGCCGGGCCGTTCCAGCTGCGCATCTGCTCGGCGGATGACTGCGCCATCATGGTCGCTCCGTTGTTACGCGGGTCGTGCTCAAAACGGTCCCGTCTTTGCTACATGTCAGGCGCACCCTGCGACCGCGATGGAAAAAGGTCAGCCTAACCTTGCCTGCGTCTTCGCCCTCACCCGTTTCGAAACGCGATGTGATTTCGCCTGCGCGCATGAGGTTCTGTACTTCGTCCGGGGGCAGGTCCATCAGTTGACCAAGATCGCGCGCGTCAATGGTGGGCTGGGCACCGCTCATGTCGATCTTCACTTCGCCGCTCCCTTGTCGGCCACGTCCATCAGGTGACGAATGTGTTTGGCAAAATACCATGTTGCGGGAATGCCAAGAAGCGCGCCGATCAAGATTGAAAGCCCAGTGGACAGGATTGGGCCACCGATCCAGCTGAAGATCAGGGCGGCAAAGAATACGTTGACCGCTGCCG
>CAYUSM010000715.1:0-1079 GCA_964447345.1 uncultured Sulfitobacter sp.
ATGCAGGGGCCGAAGGGGGCGTAGCTGTCCATGCCCTTGGAGAAAATCCATTGCCCCGCGCGGCGATTGTCGCGGGCAGAGACGTCGATCATCACGGAGTAGCCAAAGACATGATTCAGGGCGGTTTCGCGTTTCGCGCTGGTGGCCGTTGTGCCGATGATCACGGCCAGCTCGACCTCCCAATCCAGTTGCTGGGTCATGTTGGCGTCGTGTCGTACGGGCTGGTCCGGGCCGACAACAGCGGTGGGAGGTTTGGAAAATACGACCGGCTCTTTCGGCAGCGCATCATCGGTGTCGAGCGCCTTGGCGCTTTCGGTGACATGGTCGAGATAGTTCAGACCGATGCCAAAGATGTTCTTGCGGGGGCGCGGGATCGGGGCCAGCAGGGTGACGGTTTCGATGGGCAGCGCGAGGGCGTTGCCATAGTCTCCACCGGCAGAATGCAGCACCTCGTGCAACTGGCGCACGGCAACGGGGCCGAGGTCGATGAAATCGAGCATGCGGCTGGGCAGATCGAGACCGACATGCTCGCCAAAGCCCGCGACATCGACAACAAGGTCATGGTCGATCACGCCCAGGCGTGCTTCGGATTCCACATCGGTGCGGTAGGTGACGAGTTTCATTTTTCTTCCTGTCGATTAGGTCAACTGCTGGCCGTTGTTGTCGCCATAGGCTTCCTCGCGATAGAGGCCGAGCGCGCGGATCACGGGCAAATCATTAAGGCAGAAAAGCACGGCATCGTCGCTTTGTGATGTGTTGCCATGTTCGTGCCAGGCCCAGGACGGGACGCAGAAGATGTCTCTCTCCGTCCAGTCGAACCGCTGCCCGTTGATGATCGAATAGCCCGATCCCTTGGCGACTTGATAGAGGTAGCTGCCGGTATGGCGGTGCGCTTTCGTTGTCTCGCCCGGCGAGAGCAATTGCATCGACGCGCCCATGGTTTTCATCACGGGGCCGTTGTTGGTGGGGTTCACATATTCCATCAACGTGCCATCGAAGGGCGATGGCTCGGAGGCAGCGGCGTAGTGCTGGAGCGCCTCATAGGTGCGGTCCCATTCGTATTTGAACATCGGGGAATA
>CAYUSM010000716.1:0-1077 GCA_964447345.1 uncultured Sulfitobacter sp.
TTGCCATGACGCGCGCGGCACGGCCTGCGGCCTGTGCTTCCTGGTTCCAGCGGTTATTTTCGACGCGGACGGTTGCGCGGCTGCCGGACATCTCGAAGCCCTGCAGGGTCATGCCTTCTTCTTGCAGGCGTGCGTTCAGGACACGCTGGGCCGCTTGCTTGCCGCCGCCTTGGGCCGAGTTGTTCCAGTCAGCGATGGCGAGCGCGTCGCGGTTGCCGACGGGGCGGGGGGCTGTGTCGGCACCCCCGGGGCTGGCGCGGCGGGCGGGATCGATGACGTAGCTGAACTGCGCACCGATTTCATTGCCGCCGACGACGTAGGCTTTGAGGTCGACGCCGTTGCGGAAGCGGTATGAAAGGCCCACATTGAGAGGGGTGTCGATATCGATGAGGCCTTGGTTCGAGTCACGCTCATAGGTGTCTGTGGAGTATTCGGCGAAGAGTGTGGTGCGGTCGTTTACATGGTAGGCAATGCCACCGAAGATGGCAGCGTCACCGCGAAACCAGTTCCCGGTCTCAACTTGTCCGCCTGTGCCGCTGAACCCTCCCGGTCGTGTCTCAAATCGGTCGTCAATCACGCCGAGCGGATTGGTGAACCCATCTCGACTCGCGAAACGGCCCCAGCCGATACCGCCGGTGACTTCCAGCCGTTTGCCAAATTGCTTTGTCGCGACGAGGTATTCGCCACTGTAAAGGCCCGTTCCGAGGAAGTCTCTCAGGCCAAGCGCCACCGCTGGCCTGACATCCGTCTCATCTAACAGCTGAAACGCGATATCGAAACTACGGTCGTAGTTTGCTGACCCGTCTGCCTGTGCACCATCGATCCGGGTGTACCGAAAGCTACCTGACACACGCGGCCAGATCTGGAAAGTGATTGTATTGCGCAGGGTTGGCCCGACAAGGCTCGACGTAAACGCCAACTCACCATCATTCAGCCTGCGCGCGGTTGGGGTCTCGATCAGCCCAGGTGTGCCGTAAGTGGAGAGTGATGTGGAATTCGATTGCGCAGCCGCATGGGTCAAGGCCAGCCCGGTGGCTGTCGCGAAGGCGAGCGAGAAGTACATTGGTGCTCGGCGGC
>CAYUSM010000717.1:0-1076 GCA_964447345.1 uncultured Sulfitobacter sp.
GTCAGGCCACGGCTTACTACTTTCGCAGTATGGAGGATGCCGATGCGTTTCTGGCTGCGTTCCCAAGCCTAGAGCTCGCGGACGGTGTTGGAGTCCGACGGGGCTCAACCTTCTTCTAAGAGTTGGTCACAGCAGTCATAAGCCCAGTTCGGCTTGATTTCGTTCGCCTCCGTGAAAGCTCTCCTCTTGCTTGATCTACTGGTTGGCACTGTGTGAGAGTTGAATAAGCAGCAGGGAGCAGTGATCATGCTACAAGCAAAAAAACTATCATCTGCGACCTCGTTGGCTTTAATTATTCTGTGGCTATCAGCTCCGTCCGGTGCTCTGGCCCAGCAACAAAAATACCTCATCGATCATGGTATCGAAGATTGCCGCAAAAAAGATGAACCCGACAACCACTCGGCCTTCGCGTATTCAACTGGTCAGGGGTATGGGTGCTCTTGGCGCTACTCCACACCTGAAGCGGCCAGGGAAAGAGCATTGTTAGAATGCAAGAAGAGGCTCCACCAATCGCTGTGGCAGAAGGCGCGCTGCAAGGTAATTTGGGAGGACGGGGTTATCACCGATCCCAAGACAGTAGCTGCCGAAAGGTCTGATACGCGAATTCCGATGACTTTTGAGATATTTGATGGCGTCTCAGGGAAAAAGGAGCATGTTCGCGGTCACATGGTGACAGGAAAATATTCTGACCCGAAGAAGCGCCCATTTTCGTTCACAGTAGGAAGCGGCGCTGAAATTTGTTCAGGCAATTATCGCATCCAGAAAAGTGGCCAAAACGCTAAAGTCTATGCCGATTTGAGATGTTTCGATGAGTTCTCCGCAAAGATCAACGGTGTCCCGTTGAACAAATTTGTCAAAGTGGGTTCCAGGTATGTCAGGTACTTTGAGGCGCGATTTAACTACAAAGGATCGTACATCCAGCCGAGACTAAGGTAGGTCGCGCGCTGATGCTCGAATTGCATGAGAAAGACCTTGGGTACGCCGTAAGTGATTTGGGCTACCCCGCCAGACTATTAGAATCTATACCACTCTGAGAGGTGCGAACGGTCAATTAGGGCTGTTAAATGAAATATTTC
>CAYUSM010000718.1:0-1072 GCA_964447345.1 uncultured Sulfitobacter sp.
CGGGGCTTTGCATCACGCCCTTGCCATGGTGCTTGGCGTTGCGGAACTCGCCCTCGTAGCGGACGCCATTGGCGTATAGGGCAATGCCGGTGCCCATGATCGCGCCCGCTTGCCATTCGCCTTCGTAAGTGCCACCATCTGCAAAGGTGATCTTGCCGAACCCGTCCGGCTTGCCCTTGTCGAAATTCCCTTCGTAGACCGATCCGTTGGGAAAGCGCGCGACACCCTCCCCCTTTATTTCCCCCTCAACCCAGTTGCCCGAGTACTCGTAGCCATTGGGCAGCTTGTACGTCCCCTGCCCGTGCTGCAGCCCGCCCTGAAAGGTCCCTTCATAGATGCCGCCATCGTCATATTGCTTGGTCACAACCTGCCCGTCCTGCGCCAATAGCGGCGCGGGCAGCAGGGCAATGCAGATCAGAAAGGCACGGAGGGACATGGCAAAGACGGTCCTTGGGTCAGGTTAACCATTTGTCCGCAGCCTAAGCACTAGGGCGCACCGGGGCAACGCCCTTTGCGTGTTCAGCAAGGCCCCGCCCGCCAACTTACCCGTATAAAGAGAAGGAGTTACGTCATATGACCGATCAACCGGAATTCACGGGGCGCTGCTATTGCGGCGCGCTCGCCTACAGCGCGAAAGGCGCGCCGCTCTACAAGGCGCAATGTCACTGCCGGACGTGCATGTATTACTCAGGCGGGTCGCCCAGCCTGATGATGCTGATGCCAAAGGACGGCTTTCGCTGGACAAGGGGCACCCCTGCCAGCTTTGCCCGCGATGATCTGGAGATTGCCGCGACCTGGTCCTTTTGCCCTACCTGCGGCACCCTGCTCAGCACTGCCTTGCCGGACCGCGACTACCTTGTCATCCGCGTCGGTACGCTGGATGACCCGGCAGCCTTCGGCGGACCGCAGGCAGCCGTCAGAACCAAAGACGCCCCGCCGTTCCACACCTATCCCGAAGGTATTCCGCGTTATGACGACGTGCCACCGCGGTGATGTCAGACGCGTGGCAAATGGGCGAAGCCTCTTTCCCCTCCGGCCTGATCTGCTACATCCCTGACAAGACAGCAGCAAA
>CAYUSM010000719.1:0-1072 GCA_964447345.1 uncultured Sulfitobacter sp.
AACAGGTAGAGCGGCAGGCCACAGGACACCCCAATACAGAATGTCGCTGGAATGGCAATCAGACCCACCCAGTTTCGCCGCACCGCAACCTCGGCAATGATCCAGACGGTCAGCGTGACAGCGGCGATGGTCAGGTCCCAGACCAACCCGCTGCCCGCGGCATTGACGTGCCAGGCGTCGACCATGGCCCAGATGTCATAGCCGTTCGCGTTGAACCACGAGATGAAGTAATACATCGGGTGGATCGCCCCCCAGACAGCAAGGGCGAGGTAGATCATCCGCAGGGGGGACATGTCTAGAATCTCCTTTTCACACCAATATTGGCATGACCCGAGATATGGAGCCCGGGTTTGAGATTGCTAGGCTGCTGGCGCGTATCCGAAAAACCCGCCGGATCATCATTCGGATTGGGCGGCCCACAGGCAACCAGCGCGAAGAGCGCGGCGATGAGCCCCGCGCGCATCACAGGCCGAGCCCCACAGAGACAGTGACAGGGCCTCGGTTCAGCCCGACCCGGGCAACACCACTGACCCCCGCATCCGACAATGTAATGGTTGCGTCACGGGTGGGGGTCACGGGCTCGCCATCGGCGCCGCAGGCTGCCACGGCAGATCCCAACAGAAAGGCGCAAAGCCATCTCATCCCAATATCTCCTTCCAGCGCGCAATCTGTTCGCGCACGCGTGCAGGTGCAGTTCCGCCGTAAGACATACGTGAGTTCACCGAGTTTTGCACGCCCAGCACGTCAAAGACATCCTCGGTGATCTCTGCATGAACGTCCTGCATCTGGCTCAGCGTCAGGTCAGGCAGGTCGCAGCCCTGCGCCTCAGCCATGGCCACCAGCGATCCGGTGATGTGATGCGCATCGCGGAACGGCAGGCCCAGCACCCGCACCAGCCAATCGGCAAGATCTGTGGCCGTGGAAAAACCACTCCCTGCGGCGGCGGCGAGATTGTCGCAGCTCCCCGTCATGTCGCGTACCATGCCTTCCATGGCCGCAAGGGCCAGCATCAGGTTGTCGGCGGCGTCAAAGACCTGTTCCTTGTCCTCCTGCATGTCCTTGGAATAGGCCA
>CAYUSM010000720.1:0-1061 GCA_964447345.1 uncultured Sulfitobacter sp.
CGGGTGTCGCCCCAGGTGCGAAAGACCATGTCAAAGCCGGATTTCGTGACGGATTCCGCCGCGATATCAGCGCGCATGATCGTGGTGGCATCCAGATCCCAAAGTGACGGCGAAAGCTGCACCGTGGGCGGTTCTTTGTACTTCTCTGAAAACTTGATGTGCCGCCTGCGCTCGCGCTGCCCGCGCCCAGTCCACATCTCACCCCCGTCCTCGTAGTCAGAGAAAAGCGTGACATCGCCGCTGTCGACGCCGACGGTATGACTTCTGAGTTTCTTCATAGCGTGATGCGCGGCCTGTATTCAGATGGTTGAAATCAAACTGGGAATAACCGGTATCTCGTCTTCGGGAAAGAGGACCGCGATCATTTCAACCATAGGATCAGGAGTTGATCTCGACTCCTGTATGCTTGGCGAACTTGCGGCAATAGCTTGTCCAGTCGCGAAATTCTTCCGAGAAAGCAAAAACTGCCCCCTTGGCTTCCCACTCCTCCGTCTTGCTGTCGATCTTGTCCCACATCGCAGTTTCGGAAATGCGTCGACCTTCCGCCTGAGACTGAGCGACGGCTGCAGCATGCCACCGGCGCGCGACGACCATAAGCTTCTCTGCGCTTTCATCCGTACGGACCCATTGCGCCGCGTTCTGGTAGATTGACGCGCAATCCGCCATGCTTTCGCTATAGGGCTGCGCCTGTGTGGCGCTGGGGGTGATCAGCGCCAGAGAAATCGCAAGTTTTCTGAGCATGGTAAGCCTCGCACTGTCTGAACAGTCGCATCGCTAGAACGGCACATCGGCCAAATTTAGGCGCAAAGGGGGAAAGACGAAGATACCTGAAAAGCAAAAAGGCCCCGCAAATGCAGGGCCTTCTGAATGCGTTTCGCGTAAAATCAGAGGTTGGGAGACTTGGGATCAAGCCCGATGTGGCCGCCCATCGCAACCATGTCTGACAACAGCTTGGCCGCGTCATCGACAGGACCGGGCTCGTTCTCGAACGCCTCTTTGGCCTTGGTGTAGGTGTTCTTCGCCTCTTCAATCATCTCATCCAGATGCGCTTGCGTCATGTC
>CAYUSM010000721.1:0-1055 GCA_964447345.1 uncultured Sulfitobacter sp.
TCACCGACATGTGGGTCGACGTGCCTGAACAGATGGTCCGCTATCTGGTCATGGACGTGAACCCCGAAGGGTCCGGCAAGCTTCGGATGATCCCGATGAACTTTGCCAAGATCAAATCGGACCGCGTGCGCATCCGTTCGCTTTATGCCCACAACGTCGACGGCATTCCCACCACCAAGAGCGACAGCGAGATCACCTTGCTCGAAGAGGAAAAGATCATGGCCTACTTCGGCGGCGGCACGCTTTACGCCACGCCGGAGCGGTCAGAGCCGAAACTCTAGAACCAAACGACGTCCGGGCCGCCTCGCCAGTGGCCCGGGCGCAAGACACAGGGATGAAGACCATGCACCACGATGACTTCAAATTCGAACCCGTCCCCGGCCTGCCGGAAGCGCTCCCCGAAGGGGAACACATCCTGTGGCAGGGCCGACCAGACAGCCTCCGTCTGGCCAAGGATGCGTGGAAATTGAACTGGGTGCTGGGGTACTTCGCCCTGCTGGCGGTCTGGCGGGTGGGGGTCTCCTCCACCGCCTATCCGCTGACCGAGGCGATGGCCCATGGCATCCCCTTTCTCATCGGTGGGGTGCTGGCGGGCCTGATCCTCTATGTGATGGCCGTCGTACAGGCGCGCAGCACGATCTACACGCTGACCAACAAGCGCGTGGCGATGCGCATCGGAGCCGCGCTCACCATGACGCTGAACCTGCCTTACGTTCAGATCAAGAATGCCGAACTGATGACCCGCAAATCAGGCCTTGGCACCATTTCCTTTGAGCTGATGGGCGACACGCGGCTGTCTTACCTCATGACATGGCCGCACACGCGCCCCTGGCGCTTTGCCCAGACGCAGCCCGCCTTCCGCGCCATCCCTGACGCTGCCCGCGTCGCTGCGATCTTTGCCGATGCCGCAGAGGCACGGGTGTCAGAGCCGCAGATCACGCGGATCACCCCCCAAACAGACGCAATCGCGGCGGAGTAAGAGACATGGCACATCAGACATCCTCCCTCGCCAACCAGATGAAAATGCGCGACCGCGAGATGGTCCCGCGCGTGCT
>CAYUSM010000722.1:0-1054 GCA_964447345.1 uncultured Sulfitobacter sp.
CTGCCGATGTACATGATCGTGCTGTTGATGATGCCGATCGTCATGTGGCTGGCGAAGATTGACCTGAGATTGGTCGCAGCCTTTGTCATCGGCGTCTGGCTGATGGGGCAGACAGCGCTGCTTGGCCAGTTTGGCTTGGAGCATTGGCATCTGGAGTTTCCGGCAGAGCCCTGGACGGACCGGACGTGGTTTTTCAATCCATTTGGCTGGCAGCTTATCTTTTTCACCGGTTTTGCCTTTATGCGCGGTTGGCTGCCCAAGCCGCCGGTGACAGCAACACTGATGGCGGTTGCGGCCTTTCTGGTCCTTGCCAATGTGCCGCTGAGCAGTATTGGCGTGCGCGAGTTCGGGTTTGACTGGGCACGTGACTGGCGCGCGGCCTATCAGCCGCTGATCGACAAGTCGGACTTTGGCATTCTGCGTTATGTGCATTTTCTGGCATTGGCCTACATCGTCTGGGTGTTGGCCGGGGACAAGGGGGATAACCTGCGGCCCTCCGGCGAGGGTGCCTTTGCGCGTGGCTGGTCCAAGGTGCTGGCGGTGATCCTGAAGGTCGGGCAGCAGAGCCTCGCGGTCTTTGTCGTCTCTATGTTTACTGCCCGGTTTTTGGGCTTTCTGATGGATGTTTACGGTCGGGACTGGGGCACGACGATTATTGTAAATCTCTTCGGCTGTATCGTGCTGGTTGCGGTGGCCTATGGCGCGGGCTGGTTCAAATCCCAGCCCTGGCGCGCGAAGGTTCCCTCATGATCCGCCGCGATGTTTTGAAATCCCTTGCCGCCATGGCAACGATACCCGCTGCTGCATGGGCGGAAGAGCCGGGCTTGCAATTGGGCGATGAGGTGCCGGGGTTCGGCGCGGATACGGTGCTGGAAAAGGCGCGCGGGCTGGCCGCGAAAGACTATGAGCCGCGCAGGCTGATCCCGGAAAGCTGGCGCGATCTGACCTATGATCAGTATCGCAAGATCTGGTTCGACAGCCGCAACGCGCTGTGGGAAGGCACGGATGTGCCGCAACGCGTGGATGTGTTTCCGCCGGGGCTCTATTTCCCGCA
>CAYUSM010000723.1:0-1053 GCA_964447345.1 uncultured Sulfitobacter sp.
TGCGACGACTTCAGGTTGCCCTGCACGCATCCGTCCGGCTGAACCTGCGACGCCGCCCATTCCGCCGTGACACCATCATCAAGCGCGATGCAATCTGCCCCAATTGCCGCATGGGTGCCTTCATAGCGCGGACCTGCGCCGCGCGGGAAGGCGATCACCGGAATGCCGGGGTGCAGCGCCTTGATCTCTGACGTGATCCGCCGCATGGGCGCGATGGAAAAGTCATCAAAATCAGCGCGTTGCAAAGAGCCTGCCCAGGAATCGAAGATCTTGACCACTTCGGCCCCTGCCTTGATCTGTTCAGACAGGTAGAGAACGGTCGCATCGGTGATCCGGTCAATCAGCGCTTCGAAGACGGGGCGGTTTTCATCCTTGAGCGCATGTGCCGGTCCCTGATCCGGGGTGCCGCGCCCGGCGATCATATAGGTGGCCACGGTCCAGGGGGCACCGGCAAAGCCGATGAGCGTCGTCTCTTCGGGCAGCCCGTTGGACAGGATTTTCACCGTCTCATAGATCGGGTTCAATGTGTCATGGATCGCCTCGACCGGTTTCAGCGCATCCACCTCCGCCTGCGTGGTGATCGTGGAGAGGCGCGGGCCTTCGCCGGTCACGAACCACAGGTCCGCCCCAAGGGCCTGCGGCACGAGCAGGATGTCGGCAAAGAGAATGGCCGCGTCAAACCCGTAGCGCCGGATCGGCTGAAAGGTGACCTCTGCCGCCAATTCGGGGTTGTAACAGAGCGACAGGAAATCCCCCGCCTCGGCCCGCGTCGCCTTGTATTCGGGCAGGTACCGACCGGCCTGGCGCATCATCCAGATGGGCGGCGTGGGCAGTGTCTCGCCCGCGAGCGCGCGCAGGATGGTTTTGTCTTTGCTCATGGTCGGTCTTTCGCAGCGTTTCGATTGGCTGCATCATGCTTTTTCAATCAGGTAGATACAAGAGTTGTCAGCCCAGGTTTACAGGGGTACGAAAGGGCATGGCTCTTGATCTTCCCACCCCGCAGAACCCTTTGAACATCGGCACGCGCGGCTCTCCGCTGGCGCTGGCGCAGGC
>CAYUSM010000724.1:0-1053 GCA_964447345.1 uncultured Sulfitobacter sp.
GGTAGAGGAACGGCGGATGGAAGGCCAAACCGGGGTCCTGCAGCAGCGGGTTGAGGTCTTGTCCGTCAAAGGGAGGCGTGTCCAGCCGCAGGAACGGGTTGGACGTGAAGATGATGAAGGCAAAGAACGCCACGGCGATGGCCGATTGGACCGCCAGCACCCGGGCGCGCAGGGTTGGCGGCAGGCCATTACCGAACCACGCAGCCATCGCGCCAAAAAGCGTCACGATCAGCACCCACAGCAGCATGGACCCTTCGTGGTTCCCCCATGTGCCGCTGATCTTGTAAATCATTGGTTTTGCGGAGTGGCTGTTGAGCCAGACCAGCCGCAACGAGAAGTCGGACACGATGAACGCCCACATCAGCGCGCCAAAGGACAATGCGGTCAGGGCGAATTGCGCGCCCGCAGCAGGTTCAGCCACCGCCATCCAGCCGGGCCAGCGCTTATGGGCGCCAATCAGAGGTACGATCATCTGAACGATCGCCACAAGAAAGGCGAGGATCAGGGCGAAATGTCCAAGCTCTGTAATCATGTCGGCAATATATGCGGCAACGCTGCGTCTTGCCATGTCAATTCAGCGCGAGGTCCGGGCAAAGCGTCGCAGTCAGCCGCGGCTGCGTTTCCAGGCTTCCAAGGCAGGGTTTTCGTCCGGTTTGACCGCATCAAGAGAAAGCTCCGCGTTGGTGGCGGTATCGGCCACTGCGACATCTTGAGGCGCGCGCGGTTCTGACCCCAGTTTGCGGATCGCGTCGATGTTCTCAAGCACCTGCGGGACGCGGGACACGGTGCCCACGATTTCGCGCTGAAACTCCTGGCTTTTCACCTGATGTCGCGCGCCGAAATAGAACGATACGATCACACCCAGCAGCCACCAGAGCGGTTCCGGCACCAGTGCGATGCCCTGCATGCGTTCGGAAAACCACAGGGGGCTCACCATGGCCGAAACGAAAAGCCCCAGCGTTCCCAGCGCCAGTGCGGGACGCGGCAGTCGGTTGAGACCGTCCATGAAACGGTCAAAGACGCCTTTGCGCGGCACGATGAACTCCGCGCCGA
>CAYUSM010000725.1:0-1046 GCA_964447345.1 uncultured Sulfitobacter sp.
GTGACCATCCAGCAGCAGTCAGGTGGTAACCTTGCCGAAATCCTTGCCGGTCTGGCCAAGGTGATCCGCGCCCGCTTCCGCCTCTTCCGCCGCGTGAAGGCGATTACTGCGGAAGCAAAGTGGTCAGGCAAATTCCTCTCCGCCTTCCCCATCGTTGCGCTGATCGTGATCAACGTGAGCGACCCGCACTATTACGACGACGTCAAAGACCACGCGATGTTCATTCCTGCGTGTTTCTTCGTCGGCATCATGCTTGCGCTGAACCTTTTCGTCATGCGCGTTCTGACAGACATCAAAGTGTAAGGGCGGAAGATCATGTTTACCGCAGTCAACGACAAGATCACTGAACTTCTGGGCCCGCTTGGTCTGATCATCATCGTCGGCGTTCTGGGCGCCAGCCTGGTGCTGCTGACCGTCCTGATGATGGTGCGCCAGCCAGAGGACCCGCTTGAAAAGCTCAAGCGGAACGCCAGCAAGCCGTCCAAAGGCGGGGACAAGGCGCGCCTGCGTCATGCGGACGAAAACAAGCAACTTCAGAAGTTTGCCAAATTCCTTGAGCCCGAAGATGTCGCACAGCTGTCGCAGATGCAGCTCATGTTGCGTCAGGCGGGCTATCAGGGCCGCGATGCGGTCCGCATCTTCTACTTCGCACAAATGGCCCTCGGTATCCTGGGTCTTCTGGGCGGCATCATCTATGTCAATTTCCTGGGTGGCGGCGAAGGTCTGAGCACGCAGAAAACCATGATGTACACCGTCGGTCCCGGCGGCATCGGGTACTATCTGCCCAAGTACTGGATCACGCGCCGCGTCGAAGCCCGCAAAGAGGAAATCACCCGTGGTTTCCCGGACGCGCTCGACATGATGCTGGTCTGCGTGGAAGCCGGTCAGTCGCTTGATCAATGTATTGTCCGCGTGGCCCGCGAACTCAAAGCCTCCTACAGGGCGCTTGCCGATGAATTCGAAGTCGTCGCCTACGAGATGAAGGCCGGTAAGGACAAGGTCACCGTTCTCAACGACATGGGCGAACGCTGCGGCGTGCAGGACGT
>CAYUSM010000726.1:0-1044 GCA_964447345.1 uncultured Sulfitobacter sp.
TGCATACTGGTGCCTCCCAAACCGCAGGGTAGCCACCGACGTCAGGCAGGCAAGGCTAAATGCAATCACATTTTTCCATCAGGCGATTCGCCCAAGTTGGTCTGGCAATTTGTCCAGACTTGCACGTTATGGTGGAAAGTTGACAGATTGCACTACAGAGTTTCCCGCCTAACGTGAACACGGCACCCATTATTGCGCGAACTATTCCGCTGTATCTCAATTTCGTGTACTGTAGAAACTTATTTAGACAACAAGGTTTTTGGCGTGAATATGGGAAATTTCAGTATTACCTCAATTCTCTCCGCAGTCGTTATGACGGTATTTGCCGTGGTGGGGCTGGGGGTGTCAGTAACAAGCGGTAGCGCGAGCACGATCAATCCGTCTTTGGTAGTTCCTAATGTAGAATGTAATGTCAGCAGTGTTAGCGGAGCCACCGCTTGCGCAGGGGTATTTAGTGGCAACAACTCCAATCAAAGCCTTGGTGGATTTTTTGGCATCGCGGACTGGGGTGACGAAATTAAGATAGATAGTAACTCCGGGAGCGAGATGTTCGCGGGTACTACGTTGACGGTCAGTAACGTCGACAAAGAGTGGAAACTCAGCAATGCGGGCCTTTATACCAATTTGATGTTTGTTCTGAAAGGCGGCCCTACGTTCTCAGCTTTTCTAATGGATTTGAACGTTCTTCAGGGTACTTGGGACACACAGTCTATGCTGACAGGTAATGGCGCACGTGGTGCCGGATTGTCGCACTGGAGCGTATATATCAACAGCGGTCCAGGAGATGTGACGACGCCGCCCGTGCCATTGCCTGCAGCGGCGTGGATGTTGCTCGCCGCTCTTGGTATGCTTGGCGTAATGCGGGTGCGCCGAAGTTAATATCAGCAAACAGTCAAATAGAGAAGGCGGCCCGCTGAGCCGCCTTTTTGTTACACCGGTCCTGTGGGTAAGGAGGCGGTGGCATCTTTGAACTGCCGGTCCGCCTTTTGCCCTAAACGGCCATCACTACTCCATCACGGGAATCGAGAACTCGCCACCTTCCTT
>CAYUSM010000727.1:0-1037 GCA_964447345.1 uncultured Sulfitobacter sp.
GGCGCACGAGAAATCGCGCTTGGCGTCCCTGGATGCGGCAAACGAAAACGATCTTCGTCGTTTGTTGACACATTGCCTCGACATACGCTGTCTCTCGCTACGCTCGAACGCGCTTCTCTCGAAAGACATTTAAAGTGAGCCAACAGAACGACGGAGACGAGAGAGACCCTGCGGCCAACGCGTCAAACGCCCTGCCCGCCCATGCCGGGGGCCTCGCAGGCCTGGCTGGCTCCGGCAATCTCGACCGCCTTGTCCAGACCGCCCGCGACTTTGCCAAAGCCTCGACGGCCGAGAACACCAACAAGGCTTATGCCGCCGACTGGAAACACTTTGCCCGATGGTGCCGTTTGAAAGGGACCGAGCCTTTGCCACCGTCGGCCGAGATGATCGGGCTCTATCTGACGGATCTGGCCGCGCCGACGGGCAACACCCCTGCCCTTTCGGTCAGCACCATCGACCGCCGCCTGTCCGGCCTCGCCTGGAACTACGCGCAACGCGGCTTCACCCTCGATCGTAAGAACCGCCACATCGCTACGGTGCTGGCCGGGATCAAACGAAAACACGCGCGCCCGCCGGTGCAGAAAGAGGCGATCCTGCCGGAGGACATTCTCGCCATGGTGGGCACCCTGCCCTTCGACCTACGCGGATTGCGGGATCGGGCGATCCTGCTGCTCGGATATGCCGGCGGGCTGCGTCGGTCTGAGATCGTCAGCCTGGACGTGGGCAAGGACGACACCCCGGACTCCGGCGGCTGGATCGAAATCCTGGACGACGGCGCCGTCCTGACGCTGAACGCCAAAACCGGCTGGCGCGAGGTCGAGATCGGCCGCGGGTCTTCCAATCAGACCTGTCCGGTACATGCACTCGAGCAGTGGTTGCATTTCGCCAGGATCGATTTCGGTCCGGTGTTCGTCCGCACCTCCCGCGATGGCAGGAAAGCCTTGGATTCCCGTCTCAACGACAAGCACGTTGCGCGGCTGATCAAGCGGACGGTCCTGGACGCGGGAATCCGGTCCGACCTGCCCGAGAAAGACCGC
>CAYUSM010000728.1:0-1034 GCA_964447345.1 uncultured Sulfitobacter sp.
CGAGAACGTCTTCAAGGTGAACGGCATCGGTCAGTTGCTGCTCACCGCGCTCTTCGCCAATGACCTGCCGATGGTGATGACGCTGACCTTCATCTTCGCCATCCTCATCGTGCTCTTCAATCTCATCGCCGATATTCTCTACGGCCTGCTTGACCCGAGGATCCGCTATGACTGAACAAGCTGTCCCTGCAAGCCCCGTCGAGGCCGATATCGAAGTCTTTGGCGCGCTCACCGACAAGGAGCCCCAGAAGCCCCCGCGCAGCCAATGGAAGGACGTATGGGACCAGTTCCGCAAGCACAAGGGTGCTGTCTTTGGCGGCGGTTTCCTGATCTTCATCACGCTCGGTGTGCTGTTTGGACCGTGGCTATGGGATGTGGACCCCAAGGCGCTCGACATCCGCAACAAGGACTGGCGTCCGATCTATCACGCCCTTTGGGATTCCGATCTGATTGAGGCAGGCAAAGTGGGCTGGGCGCATCCGCTGGGATCGGACCAGCTGGGCCGGGACATTCTGGCGCAGATGATTTCCGGGGGCCGTGTATCCATGGCCGTGGGCTGGATGGCGATGGGGCTGGCCCTGCTCATCGGCACCGCCATTGGCGTAATTTCCGGCTACTTCAAGCGCCTCGACTTCATGCTGATGCGTTTTACCGACCTCGTCCTCTCCCTGCCGATCCTGCCGTTGACCTTGCTGGCCGTGACTTTGTTCCGGCAGCCGCTGAACGCAAGCTTCGGGCCTGAGGGCGGGATGTTCATCCTGATCGTCGGGATCATCGGCCTGACCAGTTGGATGCAGACCGCGCGGATCGTGCGCGGTGATATCCTCGCGCTCAAGGAACGCGAGTTCATCCTCGCCGCCCGCTCCATCGGGACAACCTCCGGCAAGATCATCCGACGGCACCTGCTGCCCAACGTCATCTCGCCCATCATGGTGTCCGCGACACTGGGTCTGGCGACAGCCATCATCACCGAGTCCGCGTTGAGCTTCCTTGGTGTGGGCTTCCCCTCGGACTTCCCCACATGGGGCAAGCTC
>CAYUSM010000729.1:0-1030 GCA_964447345.1 uncultured Sulfitobacter sp.
CTGGCAGAGGAAATGGGCCTGCCTGCCCCTCCCACCCTCGACCTGCGCGACCGGGCGGGCTGGAGCGGTGATGACGCCTCCAAGCTACCCAAAATGTCCGCCCTCGTCGCAGAGGCGCTTCTGCCCGCACCAGCAACCAAAACGCTGGATGTGGTGTCCGAAGGCCTCTGTCTGATCCTGGGACCGGCAGAGGTCGCGCTGGATGCCGCGCATCAACTCAAGGATTTTCTGGGCGTGACGGTCCTGCTCGAGGATGCCGCCGCCGTGCCGGACGCGCGCGAATTTGATGTCATTTTCGGACGTCTGCGCCGCGCGCAAGGCGCGCTTGGGCAGTTCACCGTGGTGATCGACGCCCTGCAGCAGATCGAACCGGGCGGGCGGGGCGCCTTTGGCCTGACAGAGCCCCGCGACGGCGGCCAATCGGACTGCGATATCCTGCTTGATCTGAGAGGCGATACGCCGCTCTTTTCCGCCCATGAAAAACGCGAAGGCTACCTGCGTGCCGATCCGGGCCATGCCCCGTCGGTGGCCCGCGCTGTCCTGCAGGCGTCTCACCTGATCGGCACCTTTGAAAAGCCCCTTTATGTCCGGCTGGAACCGACACTTTGTGCGCATTCCCGTGCAGAGCAGACCGGCTGCACCAGATGCCTTGATCTTTGCCCGACGGGGGCAATCACTTCCGCCGGGGAGCATGTCAGCATTGATCCGATGATCTGTGCCGGGTGCGGCGCCTGTTCATCGGTCTGCCCGTCCGGCGCCGTCAGCTATGACGCGCCGCCGGTGCCCCTGACAATCCAGCGGGTGCAAACCCTCGCCAAAGCCTATCTGGAGGCGGGCGGACAGGCGCCCCGGCTGATGGTCCATGACAGCCATGGGGCCGAGATGATCCGCCTGTCTGCACGCCATGGCAGGGGCCTGCCCGCAGATGTGATCCCACTGGAGATGTCGGCCATCGGTGCCTTTGGCCATGCCGAAGCGGTTGCCGCCCTTGCCGCCGGGTTTGCCCATGTCACCCTGCTGCCCGGCCCCG
>CAYUSM010000730.1:0-1025 GCA_964447345.1 uncultured Sulfitobacter sp.
GGCCAGCGCCAGCGCATCGCCATTGCCCGCGCATTGGCGATGCAGCCGGATGTGCTGATCTGCGACGAGCCCGTCGCCTCGCTTGATGTCTCGATTCAGGCGCAGATCATCAACCTCTTCCTTGAGCTGACCCGAGACCTCGCCCTGACCACGGTCTTTATCAGCCACGATCTGTCCGTGGTCCAACATGTCAGTGACCGTGTCGCGGTCATGTACCTTGGCCGCATTGTGGAACTGGGACCCGTGGCAGAGGTCTTTGGCACTCCCGCGCACCCCTATACAGCCGCACTGTTTGGCAGTGTGCCAAAGCTGGTCCTCGATGCCGATGAACTGGTGCGGTTTGAGACCATCGAAGGGGAGGTGCCATCGCCGCTGTCCCCACCATCAGGCTGTTACTACCACCCCCGGTGCCCCCTTGCGACAGACCAGTGTAAAGCGAATCAGCCTGAAACGCAGGAGATCACGGAGTTGCGCGCAGTTGCCTGCCATCACTTTGAAGATCAGCTTGCCAAGAACTCAAAGACCGTCTGACCGACTAATGTCCGGCAACAGCTGACCAGATGCCAAACCCGCCCACCGCAATCAGGCTCAGCGCCCACACGAGATCAAGATTGAACCAGGTCCGGGACAGAAATTTCAGCCCCAGCCAGATATAGATCACAAAAGCGATAATGCCGCCTGCGATGGTCATTGCCATGGTATGAGCAAAGGCGACGGCAAAAGCGGTCATCACATTGCTGCCCATCAACTCCTGTGCGGCCTGATGCCCTGTTTCATCTGCCCCGATTGCGCAGATCCCCAGAAAGATCGGCACCAGCATCAGCCCCGCCCCATGGGCCATTGCCGCCAGGAAAGACCACAGCGCCAGCCGTGCTGGATGCACACGGGCCAGTATCTTTGGATGCCTGCGGTTGATGACCAGATAGACGCCCATGGCAATCACAATCAGGCCCGCGCCGACGCGAATCTCCGTCTCCCATTCCACCAGAAAGAAAAGCAGCGAAAACGGCAGCAGGATCGCGATC
>CAYUSM010000731.1:0-1021 GCA_964447345.1 uncultured Sulfitobacter sp.
AAAAAACGAGTCGGCATAGGAGAGCTTCACAGAAGAACCTTAACAAAGTGTTAACTCGCGCTTTGAGGAGTTCTTGCATGGGAACGGCATTTGATCGCCTGACGGAACGAACAGAGATGCTAGCCATCTTGGCAAACACAGCCCCAGACCGCCGCAACCAGTTGATTGACGAATACAGACGCAGATCAGAGCAGGCCTTCGCGCCGGAGACACTTCGCAACTACACGATGGTAATTCGACTTTTCGGGGACTGGTGCGCCGAGAGAGGTATTTCGGCAGAACCACCCATTGATCCGAGAGTTTTGGCTTCATGGGTTGATAGTATGGGTGGAAAGCTAGCCGCGAACACAATTGAGACCCGGCTTTGGGCCATCGCCGAACTTCACCGGTCCCACTTCTTACCTTCACCGACACGCCATCGTCTGGTTGATTTAGCTCTGAAGGGTGTGAAACGAAAGTATGGGATCAGAACGCGGCAAGCGCCGCCGCTGGGTAAGGCAGAGGTCATTCAGGCCATTGAGCGCCTAGGAGACACAAGGCAGAACATGCGTGACAAAGCTGTGCTCTGGGTAGCAACTGACAGCTGGTGCAGGGCATCCGAGATTGTTGCGTTCCGAGTTAGGGATTTAGTCAGGCAGGATGACGACAACAGTCTGCTGTACGTACATCGGTCGAAGACTGACCCTTACGGTGAAGGTGCGTACGCGTTTCTTTCGGCTCGCGGCACCAAAGCTGTACTGAGGTGGGTCGAGCTTGCCCAGCTTAAGGATGAGCAGCCGCTCCTGACAAAGTCACAGAAGGGCGCCAAGATAGCCCCTCTTAACCCTTCAACCATATCTCGCATTATGAAGCGTTGCCTCGGACGCGAAGACGTATCAGCCCACAGTACTCGTGTTGGGGGCGTTCATGACGCTTTCAGACTCGGCTGTGATCTTTCCTCAATCATGGTGGCTGGACGCTGGACATCGCCGGAAATGCCAGCGCGATATGGGCGAAGGATTAGGGCCAGCCAGTCGGCAGC
>CAYUSM010000732.1:0-1015 GCA_964447345.1 uncultured Sulfitobacter sp.
GCCCCGCGTGAGGCCACCCGCGCCTCGCTTGAGACGATCACCAGGGGCGAGAACACCATCGCGATCACCGGCAATGTGCTGCGCGACTACTTGACCGACCTATTCCCGATCCTTGAACTGGCAACCTCCGCCAAGATGCTCTCGATCGTCAAGCTGATGAACGGCGGGGGATTGTTCGAGACGGGTGCGGGCGGCTCGGCCCCCAAGCACGTCCAGCAGTTGCAGGCAGAAAACCACCTGCGCTGGGACTCACTGGGTGAATTCTGCGCACTGGGTGAAAGCCTGAAGTTCCTGGCCGATGCAAAGGGCAACGAGAAAGCCCGCGTGCTGGGCGAGGCGGTGGATGCCGCAACGCAGGGTATTCTCGACCACGGTCGTTCGCCGTCGCGGAAAGTTGGTGAGCCTGACAACCGCGACAGCCACTACTGGTTTGCGCGCTATTGGGCCGAAGCCCTGGCCGCGCAGAGTGATGACGCAGACATGTCCGCGCATTTCGAACCCATTGCCTCTGCCCTGGCAGAGAATGAAGCGCAGATCGTGTCTGAGTTGGCTGCAGCACAAGGCTCGCCCGCTGATCTGGGGGGCTACTACCACACGGATGAAGCGAAGACTGCCGCGGTGATGCGTCCGTCCGAGACGTTGAACAGCATCATCGGCTGAGCTTGCAGAGTTCTGCAAAGAGAGCCGCGCAACATGTTGCGCGGCTCTCTTACTTCACGTCCAGGTAAGGCGCCTCAGCGTGGATTACACCCCGGCCAGCTGTGGTGCCGTTTCACCATCGCCGCCATCCGCCGCTTTGCGCACTTTCTGCCCGGCAATGCTCCAACCCGGTGTTTCGCCCTTGGAGGGGTACTGGCTTGAATTGATCCATTTGCCGCTGACACGGTCAACCATGACACGGGCCGTTGTGATCATTTCGACGCCCTCGATATCTGTCGCATCATTCGGGTTCACCATTGTCTGGAACTCTACATCCAGCTTCTTGAGCATCTGGGTGTGGTCAATCTTGCCATCG
>CAYUSM010000733.1:0-1014 GCA_964447345.1 uncultured Sulfitobacter sp.
TGAAGGACGAGATCAAATAGCCGTGGGCGGCATGCAGTTCGATCATGTCAAAGCCCGCGCGGTCTGCCATTTCGGCAGCGGCGACAAATTCGCCTTTGATGCGGTCCATGTCCTCGCGGGTTGCTTCGCGGGGCACGGCGTTTTCGTCTGACCATGGAATGGCAGAGGCGGAGACGATGGGCCAGTTACCCTCTTGCAGCGGTTTGTCCATGCCCTCCCAGCCGATGCGGGTTGAGCCCTTTCGGCCAGAGTGGCCGATCTGGCAACAGATCTTGGCCTCTGTTTCGGCATGCACGAAATCCGTGAGACGTTTCCAAGCGGCCTCATGTTCTGGTGCATAGAGACCGGGGCACCCCGGCGTGATGCGGCCTTCGGCGGAGACGCAGGTCATTTCGGTATAGACCAGACCTGCCCCGCCCTTGGCGCGCTCGCCGTAGTGAATGAGGTGCCAGTCGGTGGGGCATCCATCTACGGCCTTGTATTGCGCCATGGGTGAGACGACGACGCGGTTTTCGAGCTTCATGTCGCGCAGTTGGAAGGGGGCGAACATGGGCGCACGCACGGGGCCGTTTGCACCCGCACCGGCCTGTTCCATGAACCACTTCTCAGCCCCTTCCAGCCACTTGGCATCTCGGGCACGGAGGTTTTCGTGGCTGATCCGCTGCGACCGCGTGAGCATGGAATAGTTCAGCTGTACCGGGTCAAGGTCGAGATAACGCTCCACATCTTCGAACCATTCCAATGAGTTACGGGCCGCTGATTGCAGACGCAGCACCTCAAGTCGGCGCTCGTCCTCGTATTTGGCAAAGGCCCCTTCGATGGTGCCTTCCGACATGATGTAGTCTGCCAGCGAAATCGCGGATTCCATGGCAAGCTTGCTGCCGGAACCGATGGAGAAATGCGCGGTTGCCGCGGCATCGCCCATCAAAACCACGTTTTCGTGGCTCCATCTTTCGCAGAGAACACGGGGGAACTTGATCCAGGCGGAGCCACGGATGTGGCGGGCGTTGGTCA
>CAYUSM010000734.1:0-1004 GCA_964447345.1 uncultured Sulfitobacter sp.
ACACCACGCAACGCGACCCTATATCAGAGATTTCACCTCCTCACAGGACACCCAGTTCTTTTAGTGCCTCTCTACTTCAGCCTGATGCCCACGAGGTCCTGATCCCCGGGCAACTGAGAGCGTTCCAGAATGATCTTGGACACAGCCCGTGCCCGCACAGGCGAAACCTTGGCAAGGATGGGTGCCGCCAGACGGGGGTTCATCTCGCCCAAGATCATGATGGTGGTCTCAATGTCGAGATCATCCATGATCCGCGCCGCGTCAGCGGGTTTCATGTTCTTGTAGAACTCGATCAGGCGGTTGAGGTCTTCGGTCTTGGTGGACTCGATGCGTGCCAGCAGGTCCTCGATGGACAGTTTCAGCTCCGTCAGCGACGCCTTTTCGACCTCCAGCCGTTCCATGGCCAGCGCAAGCTCGGCTTTGCGCTTCTCGATCTCTTCCTTTTGGGCGGCCACCAGCTCGCGCTCCCGGTTGAGCGATCTCAACACCTCTTCGGGCGCGTCATAGCGTTCGATCTTTTCGGGCAGGTTTTCGACCAGCGGCGGCGCATCCGTGGCGGGCTGTGTCGCACCTTCTTCTTTGGCCTCAGCAGCCGCCTGAATGACCACCGGATTGGGCGGCACGTCGATGTCCTGAAACATCGGCAACTCTGGAAAGGACATGGCCGCCTTGGCAAAAAGCGTCAGGCCAAGTCCCCCCAGGATCATCTTGCCGCTGAGCATGTTGATCATCGTTCAGACCCGCGCGGCGCCGGAGGACTCAAAGAAAGCCCGCACCATTTCCTTTTTGTCGCGCACCTTGTGCAGTCCGGCAACCTCGCGCGGCTGTGCATGCGCCTCCCGCCGGGAAGAGAAGGCTGCACGCGTGTCCTGCGGCTCGGGTTCCGGCACATACTCTGGCGGGCGATGGGCCTGTTCAATGTTCTCACGCATCAACTCGACCGAGTATTCCGACTTGTCCACGGCGGTTGAGAATGCCTCGACCAGCGGTTCAAGCTCTTTCAG